>JAZKZY010000069.1:0-18320 GCA_045612895.1 Candidatus Scatosoma sp.
AGAATACTTTGACGGCTTGCTGTTGGCGGCGGTGGGTGAAAATGAAGAGGCGGGGATCCGAAAAAAGCCCGCACCCGATTCCTTGCTGGCCGTTATGGAGCAGTTGTCGGCGGAGAAGGACACAACGGTGTACGTCGGCGATTCGGAGGTGGATATCCAAACGGCGGAAAACGCAGGGGTAGATTGTATTTGTGTAACCTGGGGTTTCCGCGAAAAGCCGTTTTTGGTGGAAAAGGGCGGGCGTGTATTTGTGGATACGCCTGCGGAAATTTTTGACTATATCAAGGGGGCAGGTACGAGATGAAATCAATCGGAAATACGCCTTTGGCGCGCCTTGACAAGATAGATAAGGATGCCTATGGGCAAATTTTTGCCAAGGTAGAGGGGGTAAATCCTGCTGGGTCTATCAAGGATAGAGTGGCGCTTGCCATTATCGAGGATGCGGAAAAAAGCGGCCGTTTGCAAAAGGGCGGTACGGTGATTGAGGCGACCTCGGGCAATACGGGTATCGGGCTTGCCTACGTGTGTCAACAGCGTGGCTACCGCGCGGTGATTGTGATGCCCGATAATATGAGTGAGGAACGCAAGCGCATGATTGCCTTCTACGGCGCGGAGCTTGTGTTGACGGACGGAAAGAAAGGGATGTCAGCGGCGGTGGAAAAGGCGCAGGAGCTTTTACAAAATACTCCGAACAGCATTCTTGCTGATCAATTCAATAACCCTGTTTGCGCGGAGGTGCATTACCGCACGACGGGTGTCGAAATTTGGGAACAAACGCAGGGCAAAGTGGATATTTTCGTGGCTGGCGTTGGTACGGGCGGTACGCTGACGGGCGTTGGAAAATGCTTAAAGGAAAAGAATGCAAACGTCAAGGTGGTGGCGGTAGAGCCGCAAAGCTCACCCCTCTTATCGCAGGGCGTTGCAGGACCGCACGCCATTCAGGGAATCGGCGCGAATTTTATCCCCAAGGTGTTGGATCAATCGGTGTACGATGAAGTGCTTACGGTGTCGAACGAGGATTCGATTGCCATGGCAAAACACCTGCAAAAAGAGGAAGGCTTAAGCATAGGGATTTCCTCGGGCGCGGCGGTTGCGGCGGCGAAGCGTTTGGCGGAACGCGCGGAAAATATAGGCAAAACAATCGTGACCGTTTTACCCGACGAGGGGGGCAGGTACGCGTCTTTGCTTGGTTTTGACAAGAATTAACGGAAAAAGGATAACAAAAAAGGATTTGGAAATATTCCAAATCCTTTTATTTTTTTGTTCGTTTTTACAAGATTGCGATGGAAAGTCCGCAGAACAAGATTACGGATACCGAATCGACAATGGTGGTGATGAAAGGGTTTGCGACAACCGCGGGGTCAAGACGGCAAACCTTTGCGAGAATGGGCAAAATTGCGCCCACGAGTTTCGCAACGATAACGGTGCAGAACAAAGCAAGGGAAACCACCAAGCTAACGTCCCAGCTGTAACCGCTTACACCAAGGATCATACCGTCCAAGACGATGAGCTTGACAAAGCACGCCGCCGCCAAGGTCAAACCGAGGAAGAAGGAAGTGCGGAGTTCTTTCCAAATAACTTTCCCAACGTCGCGCAATTCAATTTCGCCGATAGACAGGGCGCGGATGACCGTAACGGATGCCTGAGAGCCAGAGTTACCGCCCGTACCCATGATCATCGGTACGCACGCCACAAGGCAGGTGGTCAGCATCGCTTCGTAGCTGTTCAAAATAATTGACGTGAAGGTGGAGCCAAGCATAAGGATGAGCAACCACAATACACGGGTCTTCCACAACGTAAATACGCTGGTTTTTAAGTAAGGGCGATCGGTCGGTGTAATAGCCGCCATCTTCGCGATATCTTCGGTGTTTTCTTCCTGCAAGACATCCATTGCGTCGTCGACGGTAACGATACCGTCAAGGCGCATTTCTCTATCTACGATAGGCAACGCCAAGAAACCGTAATCGGAAATGGTACGGGCAACCTTTTCCTTATCCTCTTCCGTATAGGCGTAGATGACGTTATCGTTCATGATATCTTCAATCAACGCCGTTTTGGGGGCAAGCATCAAATCTTTTGCCGTAACCAAACCCAACAGCTTGTTGGTGGGGTCAATGACGTAGCAGGTGTAAATCGTTTCCTTGTCGATTGCCGTACGGCGGATACGCTCGAAGGCATCGTCTACCGTCATGGTAGGGCGCAGGGAAACGAACTCGATGGTCATGATACTGCCTGCGCTGTCTTTGGGGTATTTCAGCAAATCGTTGATGTAGGCGCGCGTTTCGCTGTCGCTTTGCGCCAAAACACGTTTTACAACGCTGGCAGGCATTTCCTCAATAAGGTCGACGGTATCGTCCAAGAACAGTTCGTCCATGACCGCCTTCAATTCGCGGTCGCTCAATTTGTTAATCAAGCGCTCGGTGACGTCGGTGTCCATTTCGACAAAGGTTTCCGCTGCCAAATCCTTGGGCAAGATACGGAATAAAATCAAAAGCTCGGTGTCGCTTTCCGTTTCTTCAAATACCTCGGCAAGGTCAATGGCGTTCATCGATGCAAGCAGGGGCTTTAAGACGGCGTAGTTGCGTTCTTTCAAGAGCAACATGATATCGTCCAGCTCCGCAATACGGCGCACGAGTTCCTCGGGTAAATCCTCAATAAGGTCAACGGTATCGTCTACGGATACCTCGTCCATGACCGCTTCCAGCTCGTCATCGTGCAAACCGCTGAGGATTTTTTCCTGTACTTCCGTTTCCAAGGAGACCAGCACTTCTGCCAAAAGGTCGCTTTCCAGGGCGCGGCAAAAGTTAATCAAGAGCGTTTCGTCTTGGTCGGCTAACCTGCGTAAGATATTTTCCAGCGTTTCGGGCGTTTCTTTCGCCGCCAAATCCGCCGCTTCTTCAAATTGTTGTGCGAGCAAAAGCTCACGGATTTCTTTTTCCATCATACTCTACCTCCAAAAAAATATGTCAAATCGTGGGGTAGCGTATCCGCTTTGGTTAATCGCGCGCGGAACAATCCGCGGTGAAATAGCTTAGCGGCACGCTTGGGTTATGTTCCGACATAGATTGTTCCTCCTTTGTATAGTTTCAAGTGTTAGTTTTCGTCCGTTTCTTTGGGCTTTTTCAGTAGTAAGAAATCAAGTAAAATTCCGATTGCGCCAAGCCCTAACAGGATGTAAGCCAAACGGCCTACTGCATCAAAATCGTCTTCCGCGTCCCCGTAGGTTGTCGTTTGGGAAAGGGGGTTGGTGCCGTCAAAGGCATTGACGTACACCGTAGGGATAAAGCCCGTTTGCGTTGCGCCGTTGGCATCGACGTAGGAAATTTCGTAATAAGTACGGTCGGGTAAACGAATTTCACTAAGCAAGGTTACCTGCGCGCCGCGGGGCAATTCCGCAGCTGTAAACAACTCGCTTAAATAAGGGAATTTATACAGGGATACTGCGTTGACGAGATAGCCCATGGTTTCGTTTTCATAGGCGGTGCGATATTCTTCGGTTGCTACCGCTTCGCAGGCAACCGTTTCCACCAAATAGGTTTTGTAGGCGGTTGCGCCGTCTGCGACAGCAATGATAGAATAGCGTTCCTCCTCCCCGATTTTCAGCGCGGTGACGGGTGCGTCGCAACGCTCGAAGGAAAGATAGGGGAAATCGGTTGCGCCTTGTAAGGCGTTGACGTCAAACTCGGTCAAAATCGTGTTCTCGCTGACCGTAACCAAGGTAAAACCTTGATTGTCTGTGCCAAAGAGACATTCTACCGCGTTCCCAACGGGGATAGGGTTGACCATGGGGATTTGCAGCTCGTCCGATTTTACCAAATAATTGTTGGCGTAAAGGAAATAGGTTTCCGTGTTTTTCACACCAAAGGTGAACGAGGTAATCAAGGGGTTGTCGTCCTTTACCAACCCGTAGTTGGGGGTAAAGGTGGAATTCATCTCGTACCTGCCCTCGTCGTTTTGCGTGTATTTGGTCAAGGTGCCGTTGGACAATGCGTAGAGGTTTTCTTCGCAGTCCACAGCAAGCTTGTTCACGCTGTTTAAGCCGTTTAAGAGTTTTATCCCCGTGGCGTCGGAAGAGGTGAATTCCCGTTCCGTAAAGCGATACAGCTCGCCGCTATCGTAGCCGACGTATAGACTGCCGTAGGCGTCAGCGGTAAAGGCGGTGGCTTTCATACCGTTGAAGGGGGCGCGTTGCGCTTCGGTGTAATTCCATGCACCGTTGTTTTTGGTGAAGGTGTAGGTGTAATCGCTGTCCGTCAAGAGATAGTAGCGATCGTAGATACACGCCGCACCGATGATGCTTCCGTCGATCTCCTCAGTGGATACGGTGAGGAGTGCCTCGCCGTAATGGGCGGCGGAGAGATTATACAACACCGCCTCGTCCTTGGATGCCGCCAACAAGGTATCCTTGTAGGAGGTGAGGTAGGGGGCAGGCAACTCGGTGGGAATGGCCGTTTCAAACACGTTCGTTTGGGTGTTGTAAACGGAAATTCTATCGTTGCCGTCATCCGCGATAAACAGCTTGTCTTCCGCAAGGAAGACGTCGTTTGCACCGTTTAAGCGGTGAGCCGCCGCGGATGTGGAAGTGATTTCAAAATCGGTGAACGCCGCATCGGAAACCGAGTAGTTATGAACGGCGTTGTCGCGGATTGCGAACACTTCGTCATTGTAGGTATAGACCGTCTTGAAGCCCTTTTCCTCCAAAGTGATGGGGGGAACGGTTTCGGCGTTCTTTTGGTTGCAAAGCTCGTTGTAGTTATAGGCGTAGAAGTCACCGCTTTCCGTCACCGCGCAAAGCAGGTGGTTTGCGATTGTCAGCGATTTTAACGCTTTGGGGAAGGTGGCGATAACGTTGCTCTCGCCCGTGGTTACGTTGACCGTATATAAGGTGGGTACGCCCTCCGTTTCCCCGATATAGTAAAGGAGGTTTAACGCAACCGTCAAGGGGGTGCCGTCTTTGAGTGGAGTGGGCAACGCCAGTTCCTCTAATTCCGCTTGATCGGTTAAGGAGTAGCGGTTGATTACGTTGTCGGCAATTGCATAGTAGTACAACGTATTGCCATAGATTACGAAGTCGCGGCATACTACGTCGTTGAGCTTGGTTGCCGTTGCAGGCGAGGAAAGGTCCGCCGCGGATAATTGATACAGCTTGAGCTTTGACAAGAAGTAGAGGTTGCCCTCTTCGTCAAACGCGAGCTGGCTGACGGGACTTTCGTGGGTATAGACACGATAGACGCCTGCGGTTTCTTCTAAAAGCTCCCCTTCGTAGAGGTAGATTTTATTTTCGTCCGCAATCGCTGTGTAGCCCGACGTTACCGCAACCGCCGTGGGGGCGTTCAAGGGTAAGTACTGCTGATAGCTTGCAGGAGAAATCAGTTGGGTGTTCGGGACGTCTGCTTTTGCGGTAAGAGGGGTGGATTTTTGCGCGCAAACAACCGCCGCGCCGATACAAGAAAGGGCGGTGAGAAGTGCTACGGGTAAAATTGTCCTCTTAAAGTTCTTCATACATAGTCATTATAACACAAGAAATAAGCGGATGTCAATGGTTTGGGGGAATTTTTTACTATGTAAAAAAGGTTGTGTATAATTTATAATTAAATGCGAAGATAAAAGTTCGCATTTTTTTTATTTTCTACGCCGTCAGTGGTGGCTGAATGAATAATCACTGCCACTTGGTCGGGTTGGTTGGCAAAAAGCAAGTTCAATTCTTGCCCCGACATTTAAAAATTATACGTTGCAGTTTTTTCATCTGCAAAAGGAGGAATTAAAATGAAAAGATGTATTTTAGTCAGTGTGCGCCCCCAAAAAGACAAGGAAACGAACGATGATTTGTTGTTCCTTACCCTTTACCGCTTGCCGAACAAAATGAAGAATGGCGGTTTGTGGCATCCAAAGAAAGACGAACAAGTTATTAATGCCTGCATCAATGCAAAGCATAGACCTGAAGAATTTAAGCAGTGGTCGTCCATTCTTCCCGGTGCTCTTGTTGACGTGACGTTTGCTCTTAACGAATTTACGAATAAGACCTACGTGGAACGTTGCGACCTTGTAGAGGGTTCGAATATCTTTGACGAAAAGATGTTGTATTTGTAAGAGGTTTGCCTATGTTCATTGAGATTGAAACCGTAAAAGGTGAAAAGGTTTTTTTGAACGTAAAACATATTCTTTTTGTTACGCAGTATAAAAACGTAACGGTCGTTTTCGATGAGTTGGGAAACGATTATCGAGTGGACGAGCCGTATTCGAGTGTATGTAGTCGTGTCAACGAAATACTTAAAACTCGATAAAATGTATAAAACGTATAAAAAGGAATAAACAAGAATGTGGAAAACTCCTTAAAAAATCAAATAAAACGCAACACCGCCTTGGGCTTGTCAAGGCGGTGTTGACAAACGTATAAAACGTATAAAAATGTATAAAAACAGGTGGTAAAATATGGGATTTATACATATCCGGTGCTTTTGCCGGGAAAGGTTGGTGTGATATGCAATTACGCCAAATGGAAATTGTCACGGACAAAGATAAATTGACCGTGGATATACAGGAAACGTGCATGAAGTACAAAACCATAAAACAATGGGCGTACATATTGCATGATAAGGACGATACGCGCCCCCACTATCACATTTACTTGAATTTTACTCCAAGTAGCTGTGATACAAAAATGGTTGCAGGTTGGTTTGGGATTGCCGAGAATTTTATAGAAAAGGTCAAGGGCCGTAAAACGGACATGCTCTTGTACCTTACCCACGGCAACGATAGTCAAAAGAATAAACATCAATATTCTACAAGCGAAGTTGTCGCGAATTTCGATTTTGAAAGCGAAATAACGCAGTCGAAAATCATAGGTGATTTCAAAAATTACACGTACGCGCAAATGTTGCAGTACGCAAACAGTTTACCGATTGTTGAGAAAACGAAAGTTTTTAATCAATTAAAAAAATTGTGGGAGTTGGAATGTACATGTGCAAGTTCGACTACGGATAGAAAATTGCAAGTTATGTTCATTACAGGCAAAGCCGGTACAGGTAAAACATACTATGCCAAAAAGCTGTTGAACAGTTTGGAGTATGATTTTTGTGTATCATCGTCAAGCAACGACCCTTTGCAGGACTATTTAGGACAAAAGGCGTTAATACTTGACGATTTACGTGATACAACGTTTAAGTTTGAGGATTTTTTAAAAATCACGGATAACGATACGCAATCTTCCATTACAAGCCGTTTTCACAATAAGGTGTTTTTGGGAGAAATGATTGTTGTTACTTCGTCCGTTCCCCTTGCGTATTGGTATCGGGATTTGCGATGCAGTAGCATGGATAGCCTTGTACAGCTTTACCGCCGTATCTCATGTTACGTCCACGTAACGGAAAAGGAAGTTACGGTATTCGATAATGGTTTGGACGAACACGGTAAACCAAAAGGTTTGGGTACGATTTACAAGAACGAACTTGTAGAAAAAAAGAAAGAAAAAAGACAAAAATTCGATTTTCAATCGGCGTTTGGTAAAATATGCAGTCTTTCCGAAGAAGAAACGCCGTTTTGATAAATTGATAAAAATAAAAATTGAGGTGAGATTATGTCTCGAAGAAACAGTTACAAAAAACGCGGTCTATCTTATGCACGCAAAAAGCGGTTTATCAATTCGCAAAAATTTCATCTTCGTTTGAATGGTAAACATTCAAGGGAAGGCAATAAGGTAAAAGCAAATTACCACGCCGATTGTTATAACGAGCAAAAGAAAAGTGGTCGTATTTTAACACGTGCTGAACGTCGCAAAATATATGCGCTTTGGTCACAAGAATATTAAAAAAAAGTGAGGTGGCAATATGGGCAAATGGGTTCCTCTTTCTCCTGCAGGGAAAGGCAAAAAAGCGGCGCACGAATTAAAAACGGGCAAACGCTTTTGCAATGACGGTGAGCCAAAGAAAGGCGGTAACGGTCAGCAGTTGAAAGTAACCAAAGTCGGGCGAGCCTATCGACATGGTTATTTGGATGCGCGTAAGGATATCGGACGAGCAGTAAAGAAAAAAGGTCGATAAAAACAAAATTTAGGTGATATGGGATTGTATGAAAAAAACATTAAACAACAATGAAAAAAAGAAAAATAAAAAAGGCGCTGTTATAGCCGTTATAATGGCTTGCCTTGTTGTTTCTTCAGCTTTTTTTGCTTTTTTTAATACAAGACCCAAGACGTTAAAGCAAGAAGTTGAGTTCAGCGAATTTACAGCCTTGCAAAATGACGTTTCCTCTTTGCAAACCCGTATCAATACTTCTTTTTCTTCCCTCGCATCGTTAAAAAATGAAGTCGATGCTTTTGCGGAAACGCATACGGGTGAATTATCGGCAGTAGAAAGTTTGCATAGTAGCGATATCGCAACGATTAACGCCAAGATATCCGCGCAGGAAATTGAAATATCTAAAATCCAAGAATATTTAATCAATTTTGAAACACAATACGGCGAATTGTCAAGTGAGATTGCGGAAGTAAAAACTGATTTAGCTACGTTATCTTCGGCATTCAATACGTTTAAGGGCGAAACGGAAGTTGTATTATCCGATTATGAGAACCGAATTGCACAGTTAGAGGCAATCAATGCACGTGCAGGGTACGGTTGGAATTACACGTCAGGATATACAAACGTTGACTTTTCCGTAACAAATCAAGGCGTAACGTATTCAGGTTATACGAGCGCCGTGAAGTACGTAAGCAAAACGAATACTTCCGCATCTATGGTGGTTGCTGATATTTACGTTACGAATGTTGAAACTGTAACTCCAACTACTGTTAAATTAACATTAGCTACGATAGGTTATGAATGGCGTTCAGGGTATTTGCCTATTACCTTTGCTTTACCCCCTGAATATCGCCCCTTTGCAAATTCTTGTCCGTATGTAGAAATTGAAGATTATTCGTGGATATTAGATACAACGACGAATATCGGCAAATTTAACGGTGACGGTATGTTTACGCATTCATTAGCAAGTACGCGTGATGACGGCGTAAATTATTTTCATTATGTGCAAGGTATAGCCGTTGAACTTGATACGTATAATACGGGTTCGCTGACTATTTATGGAAAGCATATTCAGTTGCGTTTGTATAATGGCGTATTTGCATAAGACGTATTAAAAAAAGATTAAAAAATTGACAGCACGGAAAGACGGCAGGAGATAAAAAAATATGATAAAAATAAAAAAAGCACGATTAAAAAATTTTTTAGTAGCTTTGACGTGCGTTGTTTCGCTTGTAACGTCAGTTGCGGTGGCAATTTTTATGGCAAATTCCATGAAGACAACCGCAACGGTAACTAGCGTAGAATATACGCGTGGCAACGTTGATGAAAACGGTAAGCGCGTAGAAAGTAAAAGGTCAATCGTGATGAAGGACACGAAGAACGTGGACGGCCTTGCGATTGACATCAATGAAGACAATGCAACTGTGTCCTATCGCGTAGTATTCTACGGCGTAGACGGCGAATATCTTTCTATGACGGAAAGTATGACAACGGACTACGAAACAACGTCCACGCCTGACGATGCGGAAACGTTCCGCGTTGTCGTAACGCCAAATAAGGTAGACGGTGAAGACGTCGAAATCAGTATGCTTGAAATAGGCAAGTATGCAAGTCAGCTTGCAGTAACATATAACAATAAATAAGGAGAAAAAATTATTATGGCAAAATTTAAGTTTAATTTAAAAAAGAGTTGGAAAAATATTGTTTCCATTACGTTGGCAGGCGTTGCGCTTTTAGGCGCGATTGTTGGTATTTCCGCTATTGCGAAGAAAGCGAAAGAAGATACCAAAGAAATCTCCCTTACGTTCCATGTAGGTGCAATCGATGCTCGTGGTAATTATATGGAAAGTGATACTTCCATTTACACGAAAGACCTTTTTGAGTGTCGAGGGCTTTCGATTGAGCCTGAATTTGAGGCAACGGGTACCTTCAGCGTATATTATTATAATGAAGATAAGCTTTTTATGGGGTCTTCGGGTAATATAAATGCTGCCGACGGTATTTATGTTAACGAAGATTATTACTTGGCTCAATATGCACGTATTATGATTACCCCTGCTGTTCCTACTGATGATGAGGGAAACGAAGAACAAGATTTTAAAATCCGTTTTTATGACGTGTGGGGTTATGCTGACGATTATAAGATTACTGTAAACAAAGACCAGCGTTACAAGGCGGAAGACCGTGTCCTTACTTTTAAAGTAAGTGATTTTATTATGGCAAATTTCACTGAGGAATGGTCGCTTGAAACCGTAACTACTACTGTTCCTAGCCGTGCTGTTCTTAATATGTACGTTCCCGTAAAAGGTACTGACGCTGTTATTCATTGTGATGATGCAAAATATACTTATAAGTATGCCGTTTACAAGGACCAACCCGTTGAGGGCCTTCGACTTGTCGGGACGGGCTTTGTTTCGGGTGATAGTACCGTTTCTCAAATTGACGATGAAGCAACGTATTATATTTGCGTAGGCTTTGAAAAAACGGATAAGTCCGATTTTACCGCGGATGATTATAATAAACTTGCAAACGTGTTCAGTATCTGTTATAATGGTTAATGTAAATAATCATTAAGGTAGGTGCTATTATGCTACAAAAACTTAAAAGCATATCTATATTTGTTTTTATCTTTTTAATTTTGTGTAGTATGGTTTCTATTTTTAACTTTGGTCTTCGCAAAACTGATAATCCCGTTTCGTATGAATTGTATAGTTCTTCGGTTGTTCACAAAACTACAATATACGACGAATATTATAATCAAAGTATAGTAATATACAATGATGTTATTTACACTTTCTATTGTTCCACCGATAACCGTGGCTATGTTGAAGCAAGGAATTTGAGAACAGGAGAAATATATAACTCAATGGAAATTGATGTAGGACACGCAAATGGAGCTTTTCTAAGCTCGTTGTGGCGTGATGAAACGGACGATACACCATTGATTTTTGTGGCTCATTGTACTTTAGATAACAAAATTTCGTCAGTTTATTTTGTAGATAATGTGGCTTATGTTCATAAGGTATATACATTTAATTCCGCTTATAGCGGTTTGCTTGCGAGTTTAGTAATTGATAACGAAAATCAAATTGCATATACCATAGGTACTGCAAAGGGCTATCACGGTTATGGAGAGGGTGCAAATTCCGTTATAGGCGTTTATGACTTAACAAAAGAAGTACAACTTGAAGACGGAACGTACACTTTTGAAAACCTTGATACTTTTGAAATACCTGAAATCGTAGGTAAACAAGACGTCGATTTTTACGATGGACTTATTTGGATTTTGACCTTTAATGCCGATACGGAATTTACCGAGGCTGTATATGGAATAAATCCAAAAACTCAAAACATAGAAGTAAAAATTGACGAGTTTTTGAATGATAAAATTACTTATATGCACGGTGAAGGGCTTGCATTTTACAAAGGGCGTTTATACCTAAACTCTTATCTTGGATATACAGTTAGGTATAAATATTATGAGTAAAAAAAGCGGAGAAACGTTTTCTCCGCTTTTCTTTTTTAAGGTGATTTATGTATAAAGAAAAATGTATTAAAAAAATTATTTTAAGTATAGCAATTTGTTTTATTATGGCTTTTGGTTTTTTGCTTTCTCCATTTGCCATGACGTTTGCACGTGCGGAAAATATTTCGCATTCGAATGTTCTTGACGATTTACGCAAGGACAGTACTTTTGATGAAACTTTATATCCTGCATATACATACGAAGAAATAAAAAATACTGACTTGAAACTTTTAGACGTTATAAGTATTGCGGAAAGTCAAAACGATGAGTTGTATTTGTACGTTTATAACCCTACGCGTGATGATTTAGGGATAACGGCTTATCAAGTATCTATGTATTGTTCTTTTGCATCAAATCCTAAGGATTTTTCGCCTACGTTGTACGATTTATCATTGGTATCTTTTGAGGGGTGTTTTGATAAATATCTCGTAAAGGGGTTTACTGTAACGCATGATGCAGAGCGTTATTACAATATTATAGAAATTTCCCGTCCTTTCAACTCTACGATTGATACTTCCATTGATAATGGTACGACGGACGATAAAGCAATCCCCGTTGGAAAACAATGGTCTTGTTATTATTATAACGACGTTTTAGTTTATGAAATGGCAACGTTTAACGTTCTTGAAATTACTCCGACATTGAATGGCAATATTTTTTATAATGACGGTATTACGTGGGGAACTTTGATTTGGCAGTATGAAAAGTGCAACTCGCATTTCATTGCGTTTAACTGCGATAATTATATTGTTGAACATATTTTTGATGCTGATTTAAATTATAATTTTCGTAAGGTTCACGAATTTGATAGTCTTAGTGATGAAACTACTTATGGTGAATGGTCGTCTTCTTCAATTACTTTAACCGACCAAGATACGGTTACTTATGAGGGCCCTGGGTTATTTTCCAAGGAATATAATTGGAACCGAATAATGACCGCTGAAGATTTTGTTGAAAATTTTGAAAGTCAAGGTGGCGTTTTGAATGAAACGTCTAAAGATATTTTGTTACAAAGTCAATGGGTTTTTGCATTTGTTGAAACTGAATATTCTGAAGGGTATCTTCATGATGCTTGGGGCAGTAAAGAAATTAATTATACTGAAGTTGCCGACGTTGACATTTTACGTATTCATTTTATGGATAATACGGGGAAATTTTATAATTTGGGTGTCGTTGGCGACAAAACGACGGCTGATGATATTCCTGACGGTAGCGCAAACAAATTGGAACTTGACCTTTCGGGTTTGTGGGAAGATTTGAAAGTGATTTTTGCAGTTCTCGCTGTTTTAATCGCTATTGCAATCTTTTTGCCTATCCTCTCCCCTTTAATTTCTTTCATTTTTAAACTTATCTTTGAAATTTTGCTTTTTGTTTTAACTGCTCCTATAAAGCTATTAAATAAACTGTTAGGTAAACGGAAATAGATATATGAATAGAACGACAACGAATATTTTGAAAGTATTAGTAGGATTTTTGGTATTGTGTTTAGTAGGATATATGTTTTTTACGTGTAGTCAAGTATGAAAATTAAGATTAAGGAAATTTATCAAAAGTTATTAAAATTAGATTATAGGCATTATCTTTGCGTTTGGATAACAAACGCGCTTGTGTTGTTTGCAATTTTCGTTTTTCCGAACGCAATCGTGAGGATTTTCGAAAGTTGCAACGACGTATGGCAATCCATGAAGTATTACGCGCAGGAATTATTCCTTGCGAATTGGAACGTTCGCCCGACGGTTATTAACGTATCACGTGTCGGGTGGACACCTATTTTCGGTCTTCCTGCGACTTGGGAAGAATTTGAAATCCTTTGGGGCGAATATTGGCGCGTGATTGTAACGAAAGAGAATTTTTCGGCATATATGCTCTTTCTTTCGGACTTACTGTTCAACGTAAGCCGTATTATGCTTTTGGTCGTTGTTCCGTTGTTCCTGCTCTTGTACGTGCTTTTTTCGCGATATTTGAATACGCATAACAATGATTACAACGTATCGTCCAAGCCGTTGGAAAGGGCAAAGGCATTCGGTGAGAAGGTTTGGTTGCCGATAAAACGTTGGGTGCGCTCGTTTATCGATTTCGTGAAGGAAAACAACGTTTACTTAAAAATATGGATTGCGATTTGGTGTTATAACTTCAATATTATCACCATGGTCGTGGAGTTCTTCGCCTTTTACTTCTATTTTGTGGTGAGCTTTGACCTGAAGTCGTTGTATATACAGTTGTACAAGCTGTTTTGCGATTTGTCGGTGGTCGTGGCGTTCTTCCCTTTGTGGGCGTGGTGCATCATCGGATATTTAATTTTATGTGTCGTGCGCCGTCGTATCGGGTATCGAACGTTGGAGCATTACGAACACAAAAATTGCGGATTTATCAAAGAACGTCCGATTGTTCTCATGTTTTGCGGTACAATGGGTAAAGGTAAGACAACGGCAATTACCGACGTTGGTATGTCGCAGGAAACTATGTTCCGTGACGAGGCCTTAAAACGCCTGATGCAAAACGACCTAAAATTTCCATATTTCCCTTGGATAAATTTGGAAAACGTTTTGAAAGCGGCGTTTTACAAGCATGATATTTATAATCTCGCAACCACGCGCAGGTTTATTCAACGTTTGCGTTTTTACTTTGAATACCCTACGGAAGATAAAGCTATGCGGAAATGTTTCCGCAGGCATCTTAAACGCCGTTACGGTTGCGGTTACGTCAATCTTTGTTTCGGGTATGATTACGAGAAATACGGACTTTACCACGATGATAAGTTGAAGGTAACAAACCTTTGGGATATTATTGAAACATATGCGCAGTTGTATTTTATCTATATCATACAAAGTTCGTTGATATTGTCAAATTACTCTATCCGTGTAGACGGTATTTTGAGTGATTTAGGCAATTTCCCTATGTGGGATAACGACTATTTCAAACGTAGCAGTAAAATCATAGACGATATATCGCGCCACGCTCATATCATCGATTTCAACGCCCTGCGCTTGGGTAAGAACCTTGGCGACGGTGTTGACCCGAAAAAGGACAGTTTTGAATTTGGTGTGGTTATTATAACCGAAGTTGGCAAGGAACGTAAGAACAATTTACAGTTGCAGGAATTGAAACGCAAAGACGACGTTGCAAATCAAAAGAATGACGGTTTCAACGATTGGTTGAAAATGATACGTCACAGCGCAACCGTTGACAATTTCCCTTTCGTCAAGGTTATTACGGACGAGCAACGCCCTGAAAGTTGGGGTGCTGATGCGCGTGATTTGTGCGAAATCGTACATATCAAAGACAAGTCGGATATCAAGTTGGCGATGCCGTTCTTCGCCCTGACGGAGCTGTTTTACGACTTCGTATATGGGAAGTTTTTGGATTTGTATACGCGGTATAGATACGTGCGCGGTGATAATACCCTGCCCATGTACGCGTTTAAGAAAGTGATTGCACGTTTCAATCACTATTACAACGGCATTTATAATACGTTTGGATATAGTATTCAAACGGTGCAGGTGGAAAGCGGTACGCAGGACGGTGAAATTACTGAAAAAAAATATTACTTGATGTCGAAGAAGATATACAGTAAGCGTTTTAGTACGGACTGTTTCTCGGATTTCTTCTCGGTGAAGTCGTTGCGTTCGCCCATAGGGTTGAACGACCTGCAGGAATACGAAACAGAAAAAGCAACGTTTGAAGAACTGCAGGAGCAAAAGTCTTATTTCATTGAAGACTTGATGCGAAAACAAGAAAAAGAAAACGCCGATAAATCGGCGTAAAGGAAGGTGTAATTTGAGTAAAAATAATAAAAATGAATATCCTCATTTTAGGCATTATAAAAAGGCAAATCATCCCGCGTTAATAGTTGGAGAGAAGTCCAACGACGAGTATGATTATAGAAAAGTAACGCATAGTCAACGTGATGGACGACACCTTAATGAAAAGGTTGACCTAAACCCGAACCCTAAAGATAAGCGACCTATGTACATAGGTAAGCGTGTACGTCACGATAAAAAAGAATATTTCAGTAAGTGGAAATATCCATGGAAATATAAAAAGAAGAAGTAACGGAAAACCGTTACTTCTGAATGAGCGACACACGGGTATTGAAATAATCTCACCATTATTTTGTTCCGTAGAACTCACGCTACTGATATTATTATAAAGGATTGATTTACAAAAGTCAATCCTTTTTATCATTGTTTTGGGAAATTTCTTCCGTATCAATTCCACCGCCCTGCACGAAAGTGCCTTCGGGTTGGCTTTCTAATTTTGTCACGTGCTTATTCTCCTTAAAAATAGAAATAGAGGTGTAAGGTTGCCCTTACACCTCTTAATGAGGGGTAACCACATTCATAGTCTTTTACCGTCAAGGGGAAAATCTTGTTTACAAGATTTTAGATAAAAATTTTGAGGTAAGCTACTGCATTAAGGAGCAAAATTTTTACGGCCCTTTACTGTAAAAGCGAATGTGATACGAAAACTACGATACAAAAGAAAAATAACTAAAAAGCGGTAAAATACAATAAAACAGTTGACAAAATATAAAATCCATGCTATACTTTATTTATCGAATAAAGGAGCGATAAAAAAAAATGACAATAGCAACGAAGAAATTAAAAATGGCAATGACGGCATTAAATATAACGCAAGTTGACCTTGCAACGCGAACAAATCAAACGCAAGCAAATTTATCGAAAAAGATTGTGGCTGACAATTTACGCATTAACGAGTACGCAACGTTGGTTGAGGCTCTCGGGTGTAAGTTGGACATAGTAATAACGTTACCTGACGGAACGAAATTGTAAGCGAAAAAAAAGAAAAAAGCGGATAGGCAACACAAGCGGTTTAGCGTGTGCCTATCCACTTTTCTTTTTTGCGACAATTCGTCAGTAGTAATTATTTAGAGAGAGGTAAAATAAATGCGAACATTTCATCATCTTACGAAAACACAGCGTTTACAGTTAGAAACGCTGTTGACTGCAAAACATTCAAAAAAAGAAATTGCGCAAGTATTAGGCGTACATTTAAGTACGATTTATCGAGAATTGCGCCGTGGCGAATATCAGCATAAAATCAATATTTACGACAAATTTTACGGCGGTAAAATCGGCGAAAAATTCGTTACACGTTACAGTTCGGATAAAGCTCACGAACGATACCGTATTAACTTAAAAAATAAAGGTGCTGATATTAAACTTGGAAAAGATTACGCCTACGCGGAATATTTAGAAAGAAAAGTTATAGAAGAAAAACTCTCCCCTTCGGCTGTTCTCGGAGAGATCAAGCGGAAGGGATTAAAATTCAATACCACTATTAGCGTAAATACCTTTTACAAGTACATTGAAAAAGGTTATTTTAGCCGTTTAGAATTAAAGCATTTGCCTATGAAGGAAAAACGTGTATAGTTTATTATTAAATGCGAAGATGAAGATTCGCATTTTTTTATTTTCAACCCTCCGACAAGAAATATCGTATTCATGATGCGGATAAAGAACTCGTAAATAAGTATAAAAAATAAAAGGTTGCCATTTGGCAACCTTTTACATTGAATTTATGCACAAACTCGTGCCTGTGCCACATCGATTTTCTCGCAGGCGTAAATTCTATATTTATTATAAAGGATTGATTTTGAAAAGTCAATCCTTTTTATCGTTGTTTTGGAAAGATCTCCGTCCGTAAAAGAAAGATAATATTGCGCATGGGAAGGCGCGGCTGCGTGTGTTTTTATGGTTGGGTGCGCGTATCCACGAGGGCGTGGGTAAATGGCTTTTGAGTTCGACTCTCTCGTTGTATAGGTCTATTTAGTATATATATCTTTATAAGATTGTGGTATTTAATGGTAAAATAGGCATACGCTTGTCGTATTTAATAATATGTTTCGGGTACAAAGCGAACAAATGTTCGTGTTTTACATCAAAAAAATGGCAGGAGGGGGTTGCAAATTTTGGAAACGGTGACATAATAAGCGCACTTGTTCGACCGCCGCACAAGAATTTCGGTGGACGCTTACAAGGGAATATAATCGGGGCGCTGCATGAGAATACCGTTGGGAAACGGCACGGCGCGAAACAAAGAGAGGTGATATTTTTTGGAGAATTACTTGAAAACGGTGTTGTATGCGTATCCATTGTTGGCGACGGTTGGGGAAGATTATGCAGAGCATATCCGAAATAAGGCGGTGCTGTCTTACCACAGCTCACGCTCGACGGAGAATTTGGCGGAATATCTTGCCCAGGAAATCCTCCGAAAAAACGATTTGCTTTGGCTGAGAATGGTGATTGAGAAGACTTTGACGAAATTGAACGACACGGAACGGGCGTTGGTGAGTGCGAGATATTTTGGAAAAAAGAAAATCCCCTTGCATAAGGCAGGGGAAGAACCGTGGAGCGAGCGGAAATATTTTCGTCAACAGGAAGAGGTGGGAAACAAGCTGGGCGGTATGTTGATTGTGGCAGGGGTGACGAAGGAGTTTTTCGATACTCGGTTGCAGGGCGTGGAATTAATACGCAAGGTACATAGGTTCGTAGAAGGGAAGGAAGGGGATAGACGGTGAAATTTTCACTTAGACCGTTTCTTCGTATGGCGGGCGGTGGGGCGGTTTGAGTACCAGCGCCGCTAAGATGGGAACGAGTAAACATATCGCTACTAAAATTGCGATTTGTGCAGGACTGCTTTGTTCCGCGGTCGGTGTTTCCGCGTCGGGCGCGGAGTCGGGGGTGGTTTGTAAAGATGCGACGTAATCTGCGTATTCGTCGTTCTCTTCATACGATAAGGTGGACGGTTTGGGTATG
>JAZKZY010000070.1:0-3810 GCA_045612895.1 Candidatus Scatosoma sp.
GCATCTACTTCACGGATGTGAGAGAGGAACTTATTCCCCAAACCTTCACCGCGAGAAGCGCCTTTTACGAGACCGGCGATGTCAACGAATTCGATAACGGCAGGGGTAACCTTCTTGCTCGTGTACAAAGCGGCAAGTTTGTCCAAGCGTTCATCGGGAACGGCTACAACACCTACGTTGGGTTCGATGGTACAGAAGGGGTAGTTTGCACATTCTGCACCTGCGTGCGTGATTGCATTGAAAAGAGTGGATTTCCCTACGTTGGGAAGACCTACGACACCAAGTTTCATATATTTTTAATCCTTTTTAATGTGTTTTTGCAAAAAATTCCTATATATTATAATACAAAATTAAAAATTTGGCAAATTAAACTTGCCCAAATTAAAAAAATATGTTAATATATTTTAAGAAAAAAATATAAAACAGCAAAAAACGAAGGTAAAATATGGATTACAAGAAATATATTGCGGAAAAAATCAACGTTGAAGGCGTATCGAAAGAGGAAATCTACGATTCGATTGCACTTCCTCCCAACCTTGACATGGGGGATTATGCATTGCCTTGCTTTAAGTTTGCGAAAGTGTTGAGAAAAAGCCCCGTAATGATTGCGGAAAGCTTGAAAAACGAAATCGCAACGGACGACGTGATTAGTGAAGTCTCCGCGATAAACGGATATTTGAACTTCAAAATTAACAAAGACGGTTTTGTACGTGCTACCCTTGAAAAGATTTTGACGGAAAAGGAAAACTTCGGCTCGTCGAAAGAGGGCGCAGGTAAGACGGTATGTATCGACTATTCTTCGATTAATATCGCAAAGCCTTTCCATATCGGTCATCTTTCCACGACGGTTTTAGGGGGTGCGCTTTACCGTATTTTCAATTTCCTCGGCTATAACGCAGTGGGTATCAACCATTTGGGCGATTACGGTACGCAGTTTGGTAAATTGATATCCGCGTACAAGCGTTGGGGGGATAAGGAAACGATTGAAAAGGGCGGTATTCGTGCATTAAACGAGTTGTACGTAAAATTCCACCAGGAAGCGGAAGAACATCCCGAATATGATGACGAAGCGCGCGCTTATTTCAAGAAGATTGAACAGGGCGATGAAGAATGCCAGGCGCATTTCCATTGGTTTAAGGATTTGACCTTGAAAGACGTACAGCGTATCTATGATATGCTGGATATTCACTTTGATTCGTATGCTGGTGAAAGCTTCTACTCGGATAAAATGCAACCCGTTGTAGACGAATTGAAAGAAAAGAACTTGCTCGTAGAAAGCCGTGGCGCTCAGGTTGTTGACTTGGAAGAATACAATATGCCCCCTTGCATTATCTTGAAATCGGACGGTTCTTCCTTGTATGCGACCCGCGATATGGCGGCCGCTATGTATAGAAAGGTTACCTATGATTTCTACAAATGCTTGTACGTAGTTGCTTATCAGCAAAACTTGCACTTTAAGCAATTCTTTAAGGTGCTTGACATGATGGGTAAGGACTGGGCAAAGGATTTGGTGCACGTTGCATACGGTATGGTATCCTTGGAAGAAGGTACCATGTCCACGCGTAAGGGCAACGTAGTATTCTTGGAAGACGTTATTACGAAGTGCATCGAAAAGGCGTATAAGATTATCGACGAAAAGAACCCCAACCTTGAAGGAAAGGAAGAAGTATCTCAAAAGGTAGGCGTTGGCGCGGTTATCTTTGGCGCGTTGTACAACAACAAAATCAAAGACATCGTATTCTCGTATGATAAAGTGTTGAACTTTGACGGTGAAATGAGCGTTTACGTACAATATACCTGCGCAAGAGCGAAGTCGGTATTGAATAAGGGCGGTATACCTGAAACCTATGAAATCCCCGAACTTTGCGCGCAAGAAATCGAGCTTGTAAAAGCGATTGCTTCCCTTCCTGAAACGGTGCAAGCAGCGGCTGAGAAGTACGAACCTTCGTTGATTGCTCGTTTTGCAGTAGACGTTGCGCAGAAGTTCAATAAATTCTACTTTGATTGCAAGATTTTGGCTGCGGAGGACGAAAAGACGAAAAACTTCCGTTTGGTATTGACCAACGCAACCTTGCAAGCCTTGACAAACGCATTTGCGTTGCTTGGTATTGGTATCCCCGAAAAAATGTAATAAAGATAACGCCTGCAAAATGCGGGCGTTTTTTCTTTGGCAAAGCCGATAAAAAAATTCTTAAAAAATTTTCGTTCAAACTGTTCCATTTTTTGAAAGAATGTGCTATTATTAAAAATAAGTATGTAAAAAATGGTAGGAGTGAAGGTTTTATGTCCGAGAAAATTCCCTACGAAAAATTACAAATGCTAATTAATCCACAAAAACCAGGGGATCACGACTGGTTCTTGTCCTTGTTGGATGATGAACAGCAACGCGTTTACGAAGACGAGCATATGGAGGCGGTAATGCAAATGTTGCGTATCGCCCGTATTCGTCCGCACAAAAACGCCATTCGTGAAGCCAAGGTGGAAATTGCACGCTTGGAAAAGGAAGAGGGAGACAATGCGGAGGCTTACCGCAAAATTAAGGGTTTACTTGCCGAAATCGAGGCGGAAAACGCCAAGGTGGAAACCTATCATCCCTTCTTTGACGAGCCGTACTTTGCCCGTATGGACTTAATTGACAATAAAGAGGGCTACAACAGCTATTATATCGGTAAAAAAGGGGATATTCGTTTGGAAATCCTCGACTGGCGCACCCCGGTTGCCCGTCGATATTATCAAAAAAGCTGTTCAAGCTTTACCTTTAACGAGTACGAGTATAAGACGGTGCTTCGCCGTGCCATTCGGACCAAGAGCGGTAAAGTTTTAGACTTCAAAAACGAATATTTATCCTTAAAGGATTATCTTTCCGCAGAAGAAATTGCCGACCGTGACGAGGAAAACGTATTAGACCCGTATCTTCGCGAAATCATCAAGGCGCGTAAGGAAGAAACGGCGGTTAAGGACATTATTGAAACAATTCAAGAAAAGCAATACGAAATTATCACCCGTCCCGAAAAGGGAGATTTTGTCTTGCAAGGTTGTGCAGGTAGCGGTAAAACGATGGTTATGTTGCATCGTTTGAGCTATCTTATGTATAATAATGAAAGCATAAAGCCGCGCGATGTCTTGATTATTACGCCGAGTAATTCGTTCAATTCCTTTATTGACGAGCTTGCGGAAATCTTGGATTTGGATCGTGTGAAAACGGTTACCGCATACGAGTATTTCTTGCAGGTTTTGAAAAACGAAAAGATAGACTTGACGGATAAGATTGACCCCACACAAGCGGAGGCTGAGGGATATCTTGCCTATGTATATTCCCCGCAATTCGTTGCGGATGTCAAAAAAAAGCAGGATAAGGTATTCGACAACCTGTACGGCTTGTTTACGGGCGAAGAATGTCGTGATTTTATTGAAGATATCATTCAAGACAGCAAATATCAGTTGGCTGCGTACGAAGGAATAAAGAATGGCTCCATGCGCGTGCGCAGGGCGGTGCTTGGGGAAATCAAAGAGCGTAAAGAGGGCGGTTTGTATTATACAAAACCTTTCCGCGAATTGATGAACTGCATTTTGGATATCGAAGACTTCTTCAACGGCACGTTGAAAAGCGAACAGGCGAAATCGCCCGAGTATTTTTACCGTCAACTGCTGTCCTTCTATAAGAGCGCAACCTTTGCGGCGAAAAATACGGAGAGAATCGTGGCGGAAGGGGAAAACTCCTTGGCTGAGTTGCGCGTGGAAATTGAACGAGAGATGTCCGATTTGATGCGCTTTAAGCAACGCGTCGGCGGCGTCGGCGTGTATTTGTTC
>JAZKZY010000071.1:0-3404 GCA_045612895.1 Candidatus Scatosoma sp.
GCTTTCTAGGTTACTATAAGTTTAACTTTAGTACTTTGAAAAAATTAACGGAAATTACATTTTATTGCTTGTTTGTCAAATAAAATCTCATTTCTTTCTTATTCCATTTTTAATCTTCATTTACCGAGCTACAGCTCGGGCTTGCCACTTCCGCGGCGACAGCTTGTATATAATACCACAAACCATTTACCATTGTCAAGCATTTTTTCAAACTTTTTCAAAATTTTTTCAATTTTTTTTAAGTTTTTATTTTTACCTGCTCTCGGTCGCGACAGCTTGTATATATTACCACTATATATTTCATTTGTCAAACGTTTTTTTGCACTTTTTTGAATTTTTTTTAATTTTTTTCAAAAAAACACTTATTTCGACGTTCTAACCAAGGATAATACTACTTTTTCACCGTTGATGTCTACCTCTTTGGTGATATCCGCGCCTGCACATTCGCCTTCCGCAACCGAAACAGCCAAAACATCTTCCTGGAACTCCGCCGAGGAGAGCGCGTCTTTTGCCTTTCCTTCCGCCATATAATAAATAGCAATTCTATCGGTGATGAGGAAGTCCGCTTCCTTACGCATTGCCTGTACCTTGGAAACAAGTTCTCTTTCGATACCTTCCATAATCAACTCTTCGGTCAAAGCGGTATTCAATGCAACCGTTACGCCGTTGTCGCTTGCGGAGATGAAACCAGACTTGCTTTCGGTGAAGATTTGCAAATCCTCTTCCTTCAATGCAACCTCTGTATCGTTGGGCATTACGAACTCGCCGCCGTTCTTCACCGCATCCACCACCGCTTTCGCCGATTTCGCATCACAGCCTTCCAAGTATGCCTTAATCATACCAAGCTTTTTCCCATACTTGGGACCGATGGTCTTAAGCTGAGGTTTGAGCTTGTAGGAGATAAACTCGTTTGCGTCTTCAGCCGACTTGTACGCCTTAATGTTCAATTCGTCCAACGCAATCGCTTTCAAGCCTTCGTCCAAATCCCCCGCTCTTGCCGTTACAACGAACATTTCGGAAAGAGGCTGACGGTTCTTCACGTTGCCTGCGTTACGAGCAGCTCGGCCAAGGTTTACGATATCGAGTACGGTATCCATACCCTTCTCCAAGCTTTCATCCACCATCGTTGCATCGTATACGGGGAAATCGCAAAGGTGTACCGATTCGGGTGCATCCTTGAAGAATGCAGGTACAAGGTTGAGATACATTTGTTCAGCAATAAACGGCGTATAGGGCGCGGTAAGTTTTGCAAAGGTCGTCAATACGTACCAAAGAGTCGTATAAGCCGCCGCCTTATCTTCCGTCATTTCGCTGCCCCAGTATCTATCACGGCCGCGACGAACGTACCAGTTGGAAAGGATATCCGAGAAATCCTGCAACGCGCGCGCGCTGTCCGTAATATTATATACAGCAAGATTTTTATCTACCGTATCAATCAAAGTGTTAAGCTTGGACAAAATCCACTTATCCATCAAGGAAAGCTTGCACTTCTTCAAATCGTAATCAGCGGGATTGTAATTATCAATATCCGCATACAAGCAGTAGAATGCATAAGTATTCCAAAGCGTACCCATGTACTTTCTCTGCGCTTCGCTTACCGCTTCGGGATAGAAACGGGAAGGCAACCAAGGTGCGGACGAGGTGTAGAAGTACCAACGTACCGCGTCAGCGCCCTGCTTATCCAAAACCGTCCAAGGATCCACAACGTTGCCCTTGTGTTTGGACATCTTGATACCGTTCTTGTCGTTTACGTGACCAAGTACGATACAGTTTCTAAACGGCGCCTTGTCAAAGAGCAAGGTGGAAATTACAAGCAAGGTGTAGAACCAACCACGCGTTTGGTCAACTGCCTCGGAAATGAAATCCGCAGGGAAGGTTTGTTCGAACACTTCCTTGTTTTCAAACGGGTAGTGATACTGTGCGAAAGGCATCGAGCCGGAGTCAAACCAACAGTCGATAACCTCGGGAGTACGACGCATCTTGCCGCCGCACTTGCCGCACTTGCAGGTCAAATCGTCCAAGTAAGGACGGTGCAATTCGATATCAATAGGCGCGCCGCACTTTTCGTGAAGTTCCGCACGGGAGCCGATTACGTCGATTTCACCGCAATCGTCACATACCCAAACGGGCAAAGGCGTACCCCAGTATCTATCACGGGACAAGCCCCAGTCGATTACGTTTTCAAGGAAGTTACCCATACGGCCTTCCTTAATCGTATCGGGCATCCAGTTTACCGAACGGTTGGTTTCAATCAATCTATCTTTGATTGCCGTAACCTTGATAAACCAGCTGGATCTTGCATAGTAGATCAACGGAGTGTCACAACGCCAGCAGAAAGGATAGTTGTGCATGAATTCCATCGTCTTCAAGAGCAAGCCGCGTTCTTTCAAATCTTTTACAACGAGCGGATCCGCCGCCTGCGCGCCAACGCCCGTAAAGTCACCGCAGCCAGCAGGGAATTTGCCCTCTTCATTGATGAGCTGTACAACGGGCAAACCATAACGCTTACCTACCTTGTAGTCGTCTTCACCGAATGCAGGCGCGATGTGTACAACGCCCGTACCGTCGGACAACGTTACGTAAGGATCGCAGGTTACGAAATGCGCTTTTTCACGATAGTTGAATTTTTCCTTGCCGAAAGGATACAACGCTTCGTATTCGGTATATTCAAAATCGCTACCCTTTTTCGTGGAAAGTACAGTGTAACCCTCTTCGCCGAGTACGTTTTTCAACAAGCCTTCTGCGAGGATGTACGTTTCACCGCTTTCTTCCATTTGTACGGTTACGTAGTCAAATTCCGCATTCATACAAAGCGCAACGTTGGAAGGCAACGTCCAAGGGGTGGTCGTCCAAGCGAGAATGTAGGTGTTTTCCGCATTCTTCACCTTGAATTTCACGTAAGCGGTCAACTGCTTTACGTCTTTATAACCCTGCGCCACTTCGTGCGAGGACAAAGCCGTACCACAGCGAGGGCAGTAAGGTACAATTTTATGACCTTTATAGAGCAAGCCCTTCTTGTGGATTTCTTTGAGCGCCCACCATTCCGATTCGATATAATTATCGTGATAGGTTACGTAAGGGTTGTCCATGTCGCACCAGTAACCAACACGGTCGGACATTTTCTTCCATTCGTTGGAATACTGCCAAACGGATTGCTTACATTGTTGAATGAAGGGTTCGATGCCGTAGCTTTCGATGCCCGTTTTGCTTTCCAGCCCAAGTTTTTTCTCTACTTCGAGTTCGACGGGAAGCCCGTGCGTATCCCAGCCCGCTTTTCTTAAAACGTGCTTGCCTTTCATGGTTTTATAACGAGGCACGATATCCTTCATAACGCGGGTTAAAATGTGCCCGATATGCGGCTTTCCGTTTGCCGTAGGCGGACCATCATAGAAGGAGAATTCTTC
>JAZKZY010000072.1:0-11622 GCA_045612895.1 Candidatus Scatosoma sp.
ATTGCCCTCCTTTGCATGAGAACGGAGCGCGGAGATTTCAACGCGATGCACGATTTGGTACAAAAGCTGTTTACGGACGGCATTGTGTCCAAGGATGCGGTGAAGGCCTTTTTGAAGGAAAAGAACAACGATTTGAAGCTGTTTACCAAGCTTCGTGAAATTTGCGGTTCGGTAAGAAACAACGCCACCAACCTCTCCCTCGTAACGACCTGGCGCGAATGGGGTTTCGGCGAAGAAATGGTGTTGGAAGCAGCAAAACGTAGCGCCGCAAGCGCAAGCCCTATCCCCTACATGAACAAGATTTTGTCCGACTGGAAACAGGCAGGCGTGTACGCGGTGAAAGATATTCCCGAAAACAAAACGACGGGGGCAGGTACGAGTTCAACGCAAAATTCCCGTACTTTCGTCAACCCGATAATCGAGGCGGTAAACGCCAAAGCGGACCGCGAAAGATACTATGCAACGCTTCGTGAAAAAGCGCAATCGCGCGCGGATAAATTTATCGCGAAAGCGAACAAAAACGAACGCTTTAAGCAGTTGAGTACCGAGCTTTCCAAGATGGAAATCGCCCTTGCGAAAGCGGAAGTATTCGAGCCGAAGAATTTACCTGCCTTGACCGAGCAAAAAGCATCGCTCTTGCGCGAACGCAGGAGTATTTTGGAAAGTTTGGGTATTGAGGAAGCGCAGCTCTTACCTCAATTCACCTGTGAAAAATGTTCAGACACAGGTTTCTTACCCAACGGCGTAGCCTGCAACTGCTACAAACCGAGTTAAATGATTTTTTTGAAAATATTTTTTGAAAGTTAAGCAAAAACGCTTGCATTTTTTAAAAAAATACAGTAATATATATAGGCGCTTTGCGAAAGAAGTGCCTATAATTGCAGAGATGTCTGAGTGGTTTAAGGAGCACGATTGGAAATCGTGTGTGCGCCTGAAACGTACCGGAGGTTCGAATCCTCTTCTCTGCGCCAAACAAAAAGAACACACCAAACGGGTGTGTTCTTTTTGTTTTCGATTAAAAACGGCTGAAGAGGATTCGAGGGTGGGAGCCGCGAGTGAGAACGAGCGTTTTGCCTCGCATACAAAGAAAAAAATAAAACCCTGGAGGCAAAATGGGCAATTGATAATTGCCCAGCGGGGCGCGCCGCTAAAGGCGCGAATCCTCTTCTCTGCGCCAACGAAACGCACCCATCAAGGGTGCGTTTTTCATTTTACAACCTATAAAATCACGTACATACATACGCACGCGCGCACTTTTTCACAACCAACCCCACACAAAGCGTTGACAAACCAAGAAAAAATGCGGTATAATGTTTTTATATTTATACAAAAGGAGTATACTTATGAAGCTGGTATCCGATTATTTCGGTTGTATGGTCTTTGACGATAGCGTTATGAAATCCATGCTATCCGAAGAGGTTTACAACACGCTGAAACGTACGGTAAAAGACGGAAGAAGCCTTAATCTCTCCGTGGCAAATGCTGTTGCCGCGGCTATGAAGGACTGGGCAATCGCCCACGGTGCAACGCACTATACGCACTGGTTCCAACCCATGACGGGTATTACCGCTGAAAAACACGACAGCTTCATCTCCCCTGCAAAAGACGGTAAAGTCATCATGGAGTTTTCGGGTAAAGAGCTTGTTCGCGGTGAAACGGACGCTTCGTCCTTCCCTTCGGGCGGTCTTCGCGCTACTTTCGAAGCAAGAGGCTACACCGCTTGGGACGCGACCTCTTACGCCTTTATCAAGGACAAAGTTCTTTGCATTCCCACCGCATTCTGTTCCTACGGCGGCGATGCGTTGGATAAAAAGACTCCCCTCCTCCGTTCTATGGAAGCAATTAACCGCCAAGCTATGCGCGTGTTGAAATTGTTCGGTAACGAGGACGTTACCTCTATCAAAACGACGGTTGGACCCGAACAGGAATACTTCCTCATCGACAAAGACCTTTTCCAAAAGCGCAAGGACCTCGTTTTCACGGGCCGTACCTTGTTTGGCGCGGAACCCCCGAAGAGCCAGGAGCTTGAGGGACATTATTATGGTGTAATCAAGCCCCGCGTGCAGGCATTCATGAATGATTTGGACGAGGAATTGTGGAAACTCGGCGTTTTGGCAAAGACCGAACACAACGAAGCGGCACCTGCTCAGCACGAGCTTGCACCCATCTTCGACACCACCAACATCGCGGCTGACCATAACCAGCTGACGATGGAAATCATGCAAAAAGTCGCAAAAAATCACGGTATGGTGTGCTTGCTCCACGAAAAGCCTTTCAAGGGTGTAAATGGTAGCGGTAAGCACAACAACTGGTCAATCTCCACCAACACGGGCGTAAACCTTTTAGAGCCTGGCGATACCCCTGCGGAAAACGCGCAATTCCTTTTGTTCCTTTGCGCGGTGATCAAGGCGGTGGACGATTATCAAGATTTGCTCCGCGTAGCGGTTGCTACGGCAGGCAACGACCATCGTTTGGGTGCGCACGAAGCTCCCCCTGCGGTTGTTTCTATCTTCCTTGGTACGGAATTGACGGAAATTTTAGAGTCGATTGAAAAGAACGTACCCTACGACACGAAAGAAAAGGAATTGCTCCGCGTCGGTGTACATACGATGCCGAAATTCCCCAAGGATACTACGGATAGAAACCGTACCTCTCCCTTTGCTTTTACGGGGAACAAGTTTGAATTCCGTATGCTCGGCTCGTCCGCATCCGTTTCCGACCCCAACATTATCTTGAATACCGCTGTTGCGGAAATTTTAAGACAGTTTGCGGATGAATTGCAGGACAGCAAGGATTTTGAAAACGATTTGCACGCGCTCATCAAGCGTGTATTCACACAGCATAAGCGCATTATCTTCAACGGCAACGGCTACGACGACGCGTGGTTGGCCGAGGCGAAACGCCGTGGTCTTTTGAATTTGGCAAAGACCCCCGATGCCCTCCCCTATTTCGTTGCGGATAAAAACGTGGCATTGTTCACCTCGCACAAGGTTTATACCGAACGTGAAATGCATTCCCGTTTGGAAATCTTGTTAAAGAGCTACTGCAACCTCATCGACATCGAGGCGAAAACGATGGCGGATATGGCGAAAAAGGAAATTTTGCCCGCCGTTAGCCGTTATACACAGCAGTTGTCCGCAACCGTATTGTCGAAAAAGGCAGTGCTCGCCACCCTCGATTGCTCGTACGAAACGGATATGTTGACGGAAATCTCCGCGCTCACCGCCGAAGCGTACAAGCAGGTAAAAGCCTTGGAAAAAGCGCTCGACAACAAGAAAAAAATCCGCGATGCAAAGCTCTCGTCCGTGCATTACCGTGACAAGGTATTGCCCGTCATGGAAAAATTGCGCAAAGCGGCGGATGCCTTAGAACGTTTGGTGGCAGCCGATTGCTGGCCGATGCCCACCTACGGCGATTTGTTGTTCGGTATCTAAAATTTGGCTCTATACCAAAAGGAAATGTATATGTTTAACGTAGAAAAAGCAACGAAAGACGCGGTACAATGGATCCGCGACTGGTTTGAACAAAACGGAAAAGGTTGCAACGCCGTCATCGGTATTTCGGGCGGTAAGGATTCCAGCGTGGTTGCCGCGTTGTGCGCGGAAGCCCTCGGAAAAGACCGCGTTATCGGTGTATTAATGCCCAACGGCGAACAGCCCGATATTGACTGCTCTAAACAACTCGTCGAATACCTGGGTATCCCCTATTACACCTGCAACATCAAAAAAGCGGTGGACGGGGTGTTGCAATCGTTGGAAGAAAGCGGTGTGGAAATCACCCGTCAAACCCGTGTCAACCTCCCCCCTCGTATCCGTATGTCTACCCTTTACGCTCTTTCGCAATCGAACAACGGGCGCGTTGCGAATACCTGCAATTTGTCCGAGGACTGGGTCGGCTACTCCACCCGTTACGGCGATGCAGCAGGCGATTTTGCCCCCTTGGGAAAATTGACCGTACAAGAGGTAAAGGCAATCGGCGCATACCTTGGTTTGCCCCGCAATTTGGTGGAAAAAGTGCCTTCCGACGGTTTGACCGATCGAACGGACGAGGATAATTTGGGCTTTACCTACGCCGCCCTTGATAAATACATCCGCACGGGTGTATGCGAGGATGAAGCGGTAAAGGCGAAGATTGACCGTTTGCACGTGATGAACGAATTCAAGTTAAAACCTATCCCCTGCTTTGAATACGAAGCGTAAAAAAGGAAAACAAAAGCACCCAAAACGGGTGCTTTTTTAATTTCAACGCATACCTGGTACGCTTATTTCTTTTTAATGGGTACCCAAATTTCGCTGTAATAATCAGGCGAGTCCATATCCCCATCCGTATATACCTCAAGGTCCATTTCGTAGGTCGGTTGATATACCGAAGTCGGGAAAAACTCGGTCACAATCTTACGCCAAGCCTCTTGAATTGCCTTGGGCATTGCACCGACACAGCCAAATACCAACCACGTCCTCGCAGGGATTGTATTCTTTCTAAACCCCTCGGGCGCAACGGTGTCCTCGTCGCATTTCACAGCGATAGAATACTCAAACGTCGGGTCGTTTTTCTTCTCGTTGCCGTAGCAAATACCAAAGGTATAGTTCTTATCGCTTGCCAACGCTTCCAGTTTTTCCATACTGCCGTCCGCGTAGGCCCTCGACCAAAAATCAGGGATACTTGTATTGTTTTGACCGTTTTCAACGGTGTGCGTTTCCACCCTTTCCAGGACGTCAAACGCCTCTTTTTCTTCAATTTTGTAGTTCATAACGTTACCGCCTTCCAAAGAAATTTTGATACTCAAACGGGAAAAGGATTTCAACGTTTTACCGTCCACACGCGCTTGCGACGGGGTGATGCCGTGGAATTTTTGAAAGGCCTTTGCAAAGCTGTCAGGGCTGTCGTAGCCGTACTTCAACGCTACGTCAATCACCTTTTCCTTGCCGTTTGCAAGCTCCGCGCCCGCCAAGGACAAACGGCGCATACGGATATATTCCCCAAGCGAATACCCACAAAGAATGCCAAACGTCCTTTGAAAGTAATGGTTTGAGAAAAAACTCTCTGCTGCCACTTTTTCAAAATCAATCTCCTCGGTCAAATGCGCCTCGATATAATCCAGCGCCCTTTGTAGCCCAGCAATCCAGTCCATACCGCTCCCCTCCTGCCGATACTATTGTAACAAACCGCTACGGAAAAATCCCGATATTTTGTGCAAAGATGTATCGGATATCGAATACAAAAGGCGACCTACCGATACGATACGCCGCCTTGTAATTTCACCATAAACGCATACCTGGTATGCCCATTTAGTTTTCGATGAGGGTTGAATGGATTACGTAATCCGCCGTTGCGCGGTTGGTCGCGATAGGAATATCATACACCACCGCGATACGAAGAAGTGCCTTCACGTCAGGGTCATGGGGCTGCGATGCGAGGGGATCCCAGAAGAAAATCACGATATCCACCTTGTGTTCCGCCACTTTCGCACCGATTTGAAGGTCACCCCCCATAGGGCCAGAGAGGTAACGCTTTACGTTGAGGTCGGTTGCCTCCGAAATCAACTTTGCCGTCGTACCCGTACCGCAAAGGTCATATTTTTCCAAGGTCGCCTTATTTTTAAGCGCCCAGTTTACGATTTCCGCTTTTTTGTTGTCGTGCGCAATCAGCGCGATTGTTCTTTTTTTCTTTTGTTTCATAACAAACTCCTTTTATAACTCACTTTTGATACTTTCACCTTGTATTATATAGAAATAGAAGGAAAAAGTCAACGCCTGCACGGAAAAAAGTCGGTAAAAACGCAATTTTTTCCTATTTTGGATACACTTTTACCTTAATAAAATGAAAAAAACGAGAAAAAAGTGTTTACATTTCAGCGGAGGTGGTGTATAATATAGCAACAACCCAAATATGGGGGTGCCCCGGATTCGATTGCCGGTGAGCGAAAGGATAAGCATACCGTAGACGGAGTGCCTACGATAAAACATTCCACCTAAATTTAAATGCAGATAGAAATGCATACGCTCTTGCAGCGTAACTTCGTTTTTTAACGAAACGTCGCGCCTGATTTATCCGTCGGTTGGGGTCGCGGCGTCATCAAGACGGAACACTCTTACCCCGATCGGAGGGTGTTGTGGTAAGAGTATTTAGCCCTCTGCGATTTTCAAAGCGTGTTTACCCGCGTTGGGAATTTAAGAAATAGTAGATAAACTAAGTATGTAGAAAGTTTTTTGGCAGCCGAGTAAGACGTCGGTTCAACTCCGACCACCTCCACCAACACGCGAGAACGCCCTTTTCGGGGCGTTTTTTGCGTGTGGTGGAGGTGTGTTAACGCTTGAATGACGAGGTGTCCGTCGGGGCACGCGAGCGAGCGCCATATCGAGTAAACGTTACTTCCACAAGCCATATAAGCGAGTGACGCTTTGCCGAAATTTTTTCGGCAATCAAGACCACCGCCTCCCATCTATGGTTTAATTTAGGCTTTTTATATTATTTTGCTAAAAAAGAGGATTTGACACCTTTTCCGCCGAATATATTATATAAAAGCACAAAGGATAACTCTATGGCAAAAGATATTATTCAAATCGATTCGATTGTAACCATTTATGATTGCGACCTTGGGGAAAACGAAGTCTATAAAATCGTTTCCACAAAAAAGGATAGCAACGACAAGAATGCATTATCCTTTGATGCTCCGCTCGCAAAAACTTTGATGGGACACTCCACGGGCGACATAATCCATGTTCCCGTAGAAGAGGAATATATAGTAAAAGTCCTCAACGTCGACAATTCCCAGGTGACGCGCCCTATTTCCCCTCAAAAAACAAGCGGGAAAAGTTTAACGTGCAACCTATACAAAGGACTTGGCACTCGCGCGTACGATATTTACCTTGAATATTGTAAAAAGTTTGGGTGGAAGACTTCGCTGTGCGGACATTTTGCGCCTCAAAAGTCCTTATACGGTCCGAATGCAACCTTGGAAGGTTACAGCGTAATCTTTTTGGCGCATAATACCTGGATGAAATCAAAGGTCTCGAACCGATTAAACGTAATTATGGAAGATAGAATCGAAGAGCGGTGGGAGGTTTTAGACGACCCTGCCTTCTTCTCCGACACCTACACGCGTGTGGTATTTGCAAAAAAACCAAAATGTGAAAACAACTATGTTTTCCTTGGCGTATATGTCTATAAGGGAGAAAGTGAAGTCACCCTTAAAAATGGGTCTAAACAATACATAAAAACCTATGAGCGTATTTACGACACTTACGGTGACGAGTATCTCTAAACCTCAAAACGCCCCAGAAGGGGCGTTTTTCTTATCATTTTTTTCTACCGTCTTGACAAACTCCGTTTGCCGTTATATAATAGAATTATCCTATCACAAATCAGGAGAAATGCGGTTATGTCTTACAATACCTGCACCTTTATCACCGTACCCGATACCGATTTATTCACGGTGGTTTGCTTGCCGAACAATACCGATACTTTCCCCACGGTCCTCATGCGCTCCCCTTACGTGAGCTACGCGGAGAAAATGACCGACGCGGAAGCCATTGAAAAGGTTGCCACCATGCATCAATCTTTTATCGACAACGGTTATGCCGTGGTGTATCAGCATTGTCGAGGCTGCGGTAAGAGTACGGGCGATTTCATCCCCTACGCCTTTGAACGCGAGGACGGTTTATCCCTGCAAGCGTGGGTAAGACAGCAACCTTTCTATAACGGTGAAATCTACTTATGCGGCGGAAGCTACACCGCCTCCGTACATTATGCAACCGCTCCCTTTGCCCCCGACATCAAGGGCGCAATCTTCAACAAGCAGGATTGCAACCGCTACAACCTTAACTACCGCAACGGACAGTTTAAAATGGGATTTTGGAACTGGTATCCCAACATGTACAAGAACAAAAGCCCTATCCAGCGCAACTGCGTAATGGAGACGTATAATATGCTCCCCTTTGCCGATTTCACCAAGACGGTGTTCGGTGAACGCGTACCTGCCTATGACGAACGGCTCCGTCACCCCGATGAAAAGGACCCTTTTTGGGATAAATCCTACGAGGGCAACGTTCGTAACCCCCTTCAACACGCCAACATTCCTATGCTGTTTACGGCGGGCTTTTACGACATCTCTACGGGGGGCATTTTTGATATGTGGAATGGTCTTGACGAGCAAACCAAGGCACAATCCGCCCTTATCGTCCACCCCTACAACCACGGTATCACCCCCGATTTACAACCCGTACAGTTTGAAAACGCCACTTTGACGGAAAAGTTTGGCGATTATCAGGTGAAATGGCTGAACGCCGTCCGTAACGGTGAAACGCCTTTTGTAGAAACGGGTAAAATCACCTATTACAAGCTGTTTGGGGATACCTGGTGTACGGATAATTTCACTCAACCCGTACATGGTACCACCTTTTTACTCGGAAACGAGGAAAAAACCTACTGCTATAACCCCTTTGCCCCTGCCCCCTTTAACGGCGGTTTGTGTGCGGTGACGGGGAATGATTGGCAGGAAAAACCCAACTCTCGCTACGATATCGTCAGCGTATTCACCCCCGAGTTTGAACAAGATACCTTTATCAAGGGCAAAATGCAGGCGAAACTCCGTGTGAAGTCCGACTGCGAGGATACCTGCTTTTACGTGCGTATCAGCCTTGTGAAAGAAGAGGGCTACTACGGTTTGCGTGACGACATCAACCAAATCTCGAACTTCAAGGCAAATTACACCCCTGGCGAAACGGTGGATATGACCTTCTCCTTTGACGAACACGCTTTCGTAGTGAAAAAGGGTGAAAAGTTGCGTGTGGATATTTCCTCCTCTGCCTTCCCTATCTACGTCAGCCACAAAAACGTGAAAGGTCTTTTCAGCGAACAAACCACCGCAAAAATTGCGAAAAATACCGTCGATTTGGCAAACTCGACCTTGACAATTTATTACCCTTAAGATAGTGCTTTATGCTCGTCGTAATTTTTATTGTCGTCCTTGTATTTACCTTTTTCAACGATTTGCTTAAAAAATAATTTACCGAGAAACGTCCAAACGTCGGACGTTTCTCTTTTTTTGTCAAAAATCCATACTTTTTTCAAAAGCCTCTTGTTTTTTCCTTGCAAGCGTGCTACAATGTATAGGATTTAACTATGCGCTATTTTAAGGAGGATATTTTCCATGAAGCCTGTTTTTAACCGCGATGCGTATGACATTTTTCCCTTGGTGTTCCCTATCCAAAAAAGCGTTACCCTCACCGTAAGCGCACCCTCCGCGCGCAAGCCGTTGCAGGGCAAATATACCGTGACCGTACACAACGCCAACGCAGGCGCGACGTGGGAAAAATTCAGCGAATGGAATTCTACCGAATATACCTGTGAAGTAAGCGCGGACGGAAAACTGCGCTTTGATTACACCGCCGCAAAGGAAGGGGAATATTTTGTCCGCCTTCATCAAGACGGCAAGCAAATCGTTCAGCTCTACGTGTATGCCTTGGCGGAGGATTTGTGCGAACGTTATCCCCTGCGCGGGGATTTTCACCTGCACACCAGCGGTTCGGACGGGCAACAGCCCCCTGCCGTGGTTTGCGCAAACTACCGCAAGCGCGGGTATGATTTCCTCGTCATCACCGACCACGACCGCTACTACCCATCCTTGGATGCCATTGCGGCGTACAAGGGTGTAAATATCCCCCTTTCTATCCTGCCCGGCGAGGAAGTTCACCTACCCGGCACCACCGTGCATATCGTAAATGCAGGGGGCATGTACTCGATCAACGGGTTATTGCCGATGAAAGAGAACTATCTTGACACCAACGGCGAGCTGTCGCGTAGAAGATTTAACGAAAGTATTCAACCGCCCGAAGTGTATGAAATGTCCGATTACTGGGCTGAAATTGAGGCGATTGAACAGGGTTTGACCGCCGATGGGACTTTCCCGAAAACGGTGGACAGCCGTTCGTATGCGGTGTGCTTGTGGATTTTTAACAAAATCCGCGATGCGCAGGGCTTGGGGATTTTTTGCCACCCGAACTGGATTAACGACCTTTACCAAATTACGGAAGATTTCACCATGTATATGTTAGAACACCACCCCTTTGATGCCTTTGAGGTGTTGGGCGGTGAGAATTACTACCAACAAAACGGTCTGCAAACCGCGATGTATTATGAAGAATACAAACACGGCAGGGTGCACCCTATCGTTGGTTCGACGGACAGCCACAGCTCGGTATCGAGCAACCGCAATTATGACCTTTGCTCCACCATTGTGTTTGCAAAATCGGACAGCCGTGAAGATATTTTGAATGCGGTGCGTGAGAAATATTCCGTTGCGGTGGATACCCTTTCCGCGGAATACCGCTTGGTGGGAGAATACCGCCTGCAAAAATACGGCTCGTTCTTGATGGAGCGCTACTTCCCTATTCACGATAAGGAAGCCCTGATTGACGGGGAATTGATGTATCAATATGCCGTTGGCAATGCCACCAAGGAAGAGGTTGAGCTTATCGGAAAACGTGCAAAACGCTTGCGTGAAAAATATATACGGCTGAACTAAGCTTTTTCGCGTTCCTATCTTGCTATTTACAAAAAAATGTGTTATAATAATAAAAATATTTTTACAGAGGTCTATTTATGAAAAATTACGACAATGTAATCATTTTCAACCACCCTTTAATCAATCATAAAATTGCCATTTTACGTGATGAAAAGACGTCGATGAAGGAATTCCGCGAGCTGATTGAGGAAATCACCACCTTGATGACCTACGAGGCGTTGAAGGAAGGCGTACCCACCGTACAAAAGACGGTAAAAACGCCTTTGGAAACCTGCACGCAAACGGTGGTTGCGGACAATGCGATTGCTATTATCCCCATTCTCCGCGCAGGCTTGGGTATGGTAAACGGCATTCACGTACTTTTCCCCAGCGCGCGTGTTGGGCATATCGGTATGTACCGTGATGAGGAAACTTTAGAGCCGAAGGAATACTACTGCAAGCTCCCCGACGGGGTTGAAGATAAGCTTGTATTGTTGGTAGACCCTATGTTGGCGACGGGCGGTAGCGCTTGCGATGCGATTAATCTTTTGAAGAAACGCGGTTGTAAGAATATTAAGTTTATGGCGATTATCGGCGCGCCCGAAGGCATTTCAAAGGTTGCGGAAGAACATCCCGACGTGCAAATTTACGTTTCCACGCAGGATAGACAGCTCAATGAACATGGGTATATTCTTCCTGGGCTTGGTGATGCAGGCGACAGATTATTCGGCACCAAATAAGCAAGCAACCTGACGTTGCGCGCAGTCTTAGTGTCTTATCATTCGTGTTTATAGATAGCTTTGTCTTGAAACAATAAATTTTAGTTGAATATAACAAAGCCCCCGAAAGTCAAATGACTTTCGGGGGCTTTATCTTTTCTTTATCATCTTGTTGCATGCGCGAAGCAACCTACCAAAAGTGTGCGCTAAGACACTAAGACTGCGCACAACGTCAGGTTGTTACTTTTTCCAAGTAGCAGGGTGCAACAAAATCAACATCGGGAACAACTCCAAACGCCCTGCCAACATATTGAAAATAAACACTATTTTCGAGAATGGATTATAGAATGCAAAATTCCCCACAGGTCCAACGGCATCCAACCCAGGACCGATATTGTT
>JAZKZY010000073.1:0-10866 GCA_045612895.1 Candidatus Scatosoma sp.
CCCGATGAAAACAGCCGTCGCGTAGGCCAGAGTATCGCAGCAGCATCCCTTCCTGCAAGCAAATAAGAGAGGAGTTATACAAATGAAGTGTTTCAAAAACGCCATCGTTTACGTTGGCGGTAAAGGTTTGACAAAGTGCAACGTGTACTTTGACGAAAAAATTGAAAAAATTTCCCGTTGCGGCTGTAAAAAAGCGGACGAAATCAAATTGCCCGAAGATGCAATCGTAGTGCCTGGTTTTGTGGATCAACATATCCACGGCGCGGGCGGTTCGGACGGTATGGACGGCACGGTAGAGGACATCGCAATCATTGCAAAGACGATTGCGGCGGAAGGTACGACCTCTTTCCTCGTTACCACGATGACGCAAAGCCCCGAAAACATCACGAAAGCGATGACGGCGGTAAAAGCATACCGCGAAGCGGATTCCGATGAAGGCGCACGCGTAGTGGGTGTACACTTGGAAGGTCCGTTTATTGCGGCGGCTCATAAGGGCGCGCAACCTTTAGAATACGTTAAAACGCCCGATATCGCGGCGTTTGACGGTTATAACGCGGCTAGCGGCAATGCGATCCGTATCGTAACGCTTGCACCCGAGGTAGAGGGCGCGGAAGAATTTATCCGTCATTTGACGGCGCAGGGCATCGTATCGTCTATCGGTCATACGGGCGCAAAATATCCCGATATCGAAAAGGCAGTTGCAAACGGCGCAAACAACGTTACCCATACTTACAACGCGCAAACCGCGCTTCATCACCGTGAAATCGGTACGGTAGGTAGCGCAATGTTGCTCGATGCGTTGAATTGCGAATTGATTTGTGATACCATTCACGTTTCCGTACCTGCTATGCGCTTGCTTGTCAAGAACAAACCCTTGGACAAGCTCAGCTTGATTACGGATGCTATGCGTGCAAAGGGCATTCCCGACGGTGTTAGCGAACTCGGCGGTCAAGTGGTTTACGTTAAGAACGGCGAAGCTCGTTTGGAAGACGGCACCCTTGCAGGTAGCGTGCTTCGTATGAACCGCGCCGTACAAAACATGGTAGAAAAGGTAGGCGTACCCTTCACCCAAGCGGTGGACTATGCAACCATCAACCCTGCCCGTATGTTGAAGATTGACAACGAGGCAGGTAGTATTGAGGTAGGCAAACGCGCTGACTTCACGGTTTTGAACAAAAACTACGACGTTATTTTGACCATGCGCGGCGGCAAGGTAATTTACCAGGCATAAGCATTTGTAAAAAGAGAGGGCTCGAAGAAATTCGGGCTCTTTTTGTATGTGTATAGCATTCAAACCCAGCGCATATAGATAAATAAGCGACTTTTGAAAAATTTTATGAAAAATTTTAAGAGAAATACTTTCAAAAGTACAAAAAATATGCTACAATAGATTGGGGGCGAAGCGTGTATAAGCAAATTTATACGGAAAGACCTTTCCATTTCACCAAACACAGCACAATCGGATGCGGTGGTTTTGCGGAAACGGCATACTATCCAAGGAATGAGCAGGAAGTATTGTCGTTGCTTTCGGCATTGAAAGACAACTGGCTTGCGGTTGGCAATCTCAGCAACGTTTTACCTTCGGACGAGGGGACGAAACGTATCGTGATATGCACGAAAAAGCTGACGGATATTCACCTTGTAGAGGACGGAGTCTTTATCTCGGCAGGGGTGACCAGCGGCGCGCTCCTGCGTTATATGAAAACCATGTGGTATAGCGGTGCGGAGTTTTTGGCAGGCATACCTTGTACGCTTGGCGGCATTTTGTATATGAATGGCGGCGCAGGCGGTAAATACGTCGCGGAGCTTGTCCAACACGTGCGTATTATTCGTGACGGGAAGGTGTTAGAGCTGTCGCGTGAGGAATGTGAGTATTCCTATAAACACAGCGTATTTATGCGCACAAACGATTTTATTCTTGGCGCAAGCTTACGGCTTGAAAAGGCGACTGAAGAGGTTATCAACGATGAAATTCAGCGCTGGTTGAATAAGCGTGCGCATTTGCCCAAGGGTAAAAGTATGGGTTGCGTGTTCAAAAACCCTCAAGATATTTCGGCAGGCGTACTGATTGAAAGGGCAGGGTTAAAGGGTTTGCGTATCGGCGGCGCAAAAGTGTCGGAACAGCATGCAAATTTTATCATAAACGATCAAAACGCAACGTCGGCGGATATCCGCGCACTGATAGAAAGGATAAAACAGACCGTATATAAGCGATACGGCATTATGCTTGAGGAAGAAATCAAGTACTTATAAAAAGGAGCAAAAAAATTGATTTTAACAGGGGATTATCATACGCATACACCTTATTCCCACGGGAAACATACGGTTGCGCAAAACGCTGAACAAGCAAAGGCAATCGGCTTGCAACAAATCGGTATTGCCGACCATGGTTTTTCGCACGTGGCGTTTGGGATTCGTTGTCGTCAGGTGGCCGCATATCGCGCGGAATGTCAGGCGGCGGCTGAACAATTCGGCATAGACGTTTTGGTGGGGATTGAGGCGAATATCCGCGGTATCGACGGCAAAGCGGACTTAACCGAAAAGGATTATGAAAACTTTGATTTGTACCTTTGCGGGAAACACGTATTCATTTGGTATGATACCTTTGCGGATATGCTTCGTTACGGCGGTAGAAATTTCAACGCGGACAAGTTTGGCAATCCGTCGAAAAAATTGATTGACTACAACACAAAGGCATATATCAACACGATTAAAAACAATCCGATTGACGCAGTTACCCATTTGAACTTTATGTGTCCTGCAAACGCGTTAGAGGTGGCAAAATGCGCCGCCGATTATGGCACGTATATCGAGTTGAACAGTAAGAAAACCCACTTAACGGACGAGGAATTGAACGAAATTGTTGCAAAAACGGATGCAAGGTTTATCATTGACTCCGACGCGCACAGCAAGGATAGGGTGGGGGATAAACGCTTGGTAGAGGAACAGCTTTCACGCCTTGATTTCCCTATGGAGCGCATTGACAATATTGACGGTAGAACGCCCGCATTCCGCTTTGCGGCGTTTAAGAAAGGTATGTAACGGAGTAAAAATGAGCTTTACCTCTGATTTGAAAAAAGAAATAATCCAGCGCGGCGTAGGAAAAACGCGTTTGTGTAAAAAGGCGGCGATTGCGGCGTTTGTGCGTACCAGCGGTTTCGTTGGCCGCAAGGATGGTCAGCCCAACTTTTTCATTGTCAGCGAAACGGAAAACGTAGCAGAATTTTTCATGTCTACCTTTTCGGATACCTTTAGCACGGACTTGGCTGTTACCAACGCAACGATGGATAGGATGAGCGGCCGAGATAAACTGCTGTTACAATGCCCCTCGCAATATGCGGAAAGTGTTTTGAAGGAATTAAAACTCTTAAAGGAAGACGGTAAAATCGTAGAGGGCCTCGACGACGTCTTTGCTTGGGAGGAAACGGAAAAAATTGCCTATGCAAAAGCCGCGTTTTTAGGTAGCGGCAGCTGTACGGTGCCAGGGGAAGGCAGTAGATCTGGTTACCATTTAGAATTTGTCTTTTTAGACGGCGCAACGGCGCGCGATTTTTGCGATTTATTGTCGGAATTAGAGCTGTTTGCTCGTTTGAGAGAACGCAAGGATACCTTCATCGTCTATATGAAGAGCAAGGAAACGATTTCCGATTTCTTGTCGATTATCGGTGCGAATAAGACCTTGAAAAAATTCTCCGCTTTGGTGGATGAACGTGACAAGGCAAACCAAAGCAACCGCGCGCAAAACTGTATGGCTGGGAATGCGGACAAATCCGCAATCGCCTCGGTAAAACAGGTCGTTGCCTTTGAACGGTTGCAACAATGGGGCGGTTTCGCTGATTTATCGGAAGAATTGCAAGAGGCGGCGGTTGCTCGGTTAGAGCATAAAAACTTCACCTTGCAAGAACTTGCTGATTATTTAAAAGTTAGTAAAAGTTGCTTAAACCACCGTATGCGCAAGCTAATGGAGCTTGCCGCGGCATGTGAAAATAAATAAGAACGGAAGAATTATGACGGATTTTGTACACTTACATTTACACACGGAATACAGCTTGTTGGACGGCGCGGCGAAGGTGGACGATTTAATCGATCACCTCGTTAAAAACGGTATTGATACCTGCGCCATCACCGACCATGGCAATATGTATGCGTCCTTGTATTTTGCGGAAGAATGCGTAAAAAAGGGGATTAAATACATCATCGGTTGCGAATTGTATGCCGTAGACAATCATTTGGATAAACGCCCGGGTAAAAACGAGCATATCGTTTTGCTTGCAAAAAATAAGACGGGGTATAAAAACATCGTTAAGCTCGATTCCCTTTCGTATATCGACGGGTATTACGGCGGTAAACCCCGTATCAGCTACGACCTTATCAAACAACACAGCGAAGGGGTAATTTGCCTCTCCGCATGTTTGGCTGGTCGTTTGCCGCAACTTTTATTGCGCGGCGATTATGAAGGGGCAAAGGAATGGGCGCAAGAGATGAAGGATGTATTCGGTGAAGATTTCTACATCGAATTGCAGGACCATGGCATTGCGGAGCAAAGACAAATCCTGCCCGACCTTATCAAGCTTGCTCGTGAATTGAACATTCAAATGGTTGCGACAAACGACGTCCACTATATTGAAAAAGAGGACTGGGAAGCGCACGAAATTTTGCTTTGTATTCAAACGAAATCCACGCTTGCAAACCCCAAGATGCGCTTTGAGGAACATGAATTCTACATGAAGTCAGGGGATGAAATGTTGGAACTTTTCAACTACGTCCCCGAGGCAATTTTCAACACCCGCTTGGTTGCAAATAAGATTGAGGAGCCCGTTTTTGATATCACGTCGAAAGGGGATCCTATCCGTGATACGTCGTTGATTCCTTTGTACAAGCCTGACGACGGCTCGTCTTCGCCCGATTATCTTACCCGCTTGACTTGGGAGGGCTTGCCGAAACGTTATCCGGAAATCACCGAGGAAATCAAGGAAAGAGCAAATTACGAGCTGGGTATTATCATCAGCATGGGCTTTGCCGACTACTTCTTGATTGTATGGGACTACATCAACTGGTCGCGCTTAAATGGCATTCCCGTTGGCCCTGGCCGTGGCTCGGGTGTAGGTAGTATCGTTGCGTATTCCATCGGTATTACCGACGTGGATCCTTTGAAATATGACCTAATTTTTGAACGTTTTTTGAACCCTGATCGTGTATCCATGCCCGACTTCGACGTCGATTTTTGTACGAAGCGCAGACACGAAACGATTGAATACGTTCGTGAGAAATATCACCCTGAAAACGTAGCGCAAATTGTTACGTTTGGTACTCTTGCATCGCGTGCTGTTATCAAGGACGTAGGGCGTGTTATGGGTGTGCCTTATTCGGAAACGGATAAGGTGGCAAAGCTGATGGACGGTAAATCGAGCATCGGCGAATTGTTAGGGCTTAAAATCCCTAAACTGGAAAAGCAGTTGGAAGACCCCAGCTTATCGGAAGAAAAGCGCGGGGAAATTTCCAAGAAATTAAAAGAGCAAAAGGATAAAAAGAACCCCGAATTTATCGAGGTTTATGAAACGAATGAAGAACTCCGCCGTGTTATTGACATGGGCTTAAAACTGGAAGGTATGCCCAAGAACACGTCCGAACACGCGGCAGGTGTCGTTATTTGTAACAAGGTTTTGGCGGATAACGTTCCCTTGGCAAGAAACGGGGAAGATATCGTTACGCAATTCGACATGAAAGAGGTTGAGGCGGTCGGTATGTTGAAGATGGACTTCCTTGCCTTGACCACGCTCACCGACATTCAAAACACCTTAGAATACATCAAGATAGGACATGGCGTTGACATCGACTTTAACAAGATCGGTGTGGACGTACCCGAGGCTTATCAACTGATTTCGTCGGGCGATACCGATGCTGTGTTCCAGCTTGAACAAGGTGGCATGAAGAAGTTCATGAAAGACCTGCAACCGAACTGTTTGGAAGATTTAATCGCAGGTATTTCCTTGTATCGTCCCGGTCCTATGGACTTCATTCCGACCTATATTCGTAATAAGCACAATCCCGAATTGATTGTGTATGATACGCCATTCCTTGAACCGATTTTGAAAAACTCCTACGGGGTTATCGTGTATCAAGAACAAGTAATGCAAATCTTCCAGCAGCTCGCAGGTTATACCTACGGACAAGCCGACCTTGTACGCCGTGCAATGGCGAAAAAGAAGAAGAAAGAGCTGATGGAACAAAAGGACAAATTCATCTACGGCGCGCCCGCGGAAAACATTTCGGGGTGCGTATCGAAGGGGATTCCTGCGGAGGTTGCGGCAAAGATTTTCGGCGACATGGAAAGCTTTGCATCCTACGCCTTCAACAAATCGCACGCGGCGGCTTATGCGGTGGTTGCGTACCGTACGGCTTACTTAAAGCATTTCTACCTCAAGGAATTCCTTGCAGGTATCTTGAACGACCGTATTGATAAGAGTGACGAAGTTTCCAAGTACATTATGTACATGAAGGAAAAGAATATCGAAGTTTTGCCTCCTAACATCAACAAATCCAAGGATATTTTCTGGGTAGAAGGCAACGGACTTCGTATCGGTCTTGGCGCGCTTCGTGGGGTAGGTCAAGATGCAATCGCATCAGTTATCAAAGAACGCGAAGAAAATGGTTTGTTTAAGGATTTTTCCGACTTTGCAACCCGTTGCGCAAAATATATCAACAAGCGTATCGTAGAAAGCTTGATTTATGCAGGCGCATTCGATTGCTTTGGGTATAATCGCGCGCAAGTGGCAGCGGTTTATGAAGAAGTTTTGACCCGCGTCAATGCTATGGAAAAACAAAAGGGCGGCGCGCAAATTTCCTTGTTCGGTGAGTTTATTGAAGAGCAAGCGATTGAAATTCAATACCCGAACATTCCCGAATTTGAAACTATGGAAAAACTTTCCAAAGAAAAATCGGTACTTGGTGTTTACGTCAGCGGACATCCCTTTGAAAAGTTCCTGCCTTACTTCAAGGATAGAACGTTCAACTGCTCAATGCTGAATGAATACGAAGAGGACGAGGAAACGGGCAAAAAGACCTATCATGATATCCAAGACGGACAGCAAATCACGATGGGCGGTATGATTTCCGACTATAAGAAGTTAAAGACGCGCAGCGGCTCGTTTATGGCGTTTGTAACGGTGGAAGATTTGTACGGCTCTATCGAGTGTGTATGCTTCCCGAAGATTTACGAACGTATCCGTGGCTTCTTAGAAGCGGATCGTGTAGTTTCCTTGTCGGGTAAACTCAGCATTGAAGATGAAAAACAGCCTGCAATTATCGTGGATAAGATGTGGGAATTTACCTTGGAAGAAACGGAAGAAAAACCTGCGCCTGCGGTCAATATGGAAAGGGGAATTTCTACCCCCGTTGCGCCCCAAAAGACGGATGCGGAAAAACGTTTGTGGCTGAATATTTCCACAATGGAGGAAGAGGACCTTGACGAGCTGTTAGAAACCTTGTCTTACTATCCAGGCGAAACGGTTGTATGTTTTGTAAAAGACGGGAAAAAGATGCTTTGCTCGGAAAAAGTAACCCCGAATAAGGCGCTTATGGCTGAACTGCACACATTCTTACCCGAAAATTGCATAAAATTAATGTAAAAAGCAAAAAAAGTCTTTTCAAACTGTTGCTTTTCTATGGAAATTAGCTATAATAATGGTTGTACAAATGAGAGGAGAAAAATATGAAACGAATAGGTTTATTGACGAGCGGCGGTGACGCTCCTGGTATGAACGCGGCAATCCGTGCGGTTGTACGTTCGGGCATCTTCTTTGGTATGGAAGTGTATGGGATCGAGCGCGGCTATGCTGGTTTGATTGATGATAATGTGATTAAAATGGAAATGCGTAGCGTTTCCAACATTGTGCAGTGCGGCGGTACTCGTTTAAGAACGGCGAGATGTTTGGATATGTTGACCGTAGAAGGGCAAAAGAGAGCGTTGGATACCTTGGAAAAACATGGTATCGAGGGCTTGGTTGTTATCGGCGGTGACGGCTCGTTCAAGGGCGCAAAAACGTTAAGCGAATACGGCGTGCCTACCATCGGTATTCCTGGTACGATTGACAACGACCTTGAATATACCGACTATACGCTCGGCTTTGATACGGCGGTAAATACCTGCTTGGATATCATCAACAAATTGCGTGATACGATGACCTCGCACGAACGTGTTTCGGTTGTAGAGGTTATGGGTAGACATTGCGGTGATATTGCTTTATATAGCGGTATTGCTTCGGGCGCGGAAATCATCGTTGTGCCGGAGCTTGCTTTTGATATAAACGAAATCGCATCGCGTATCAACCGTTCTCGCGCGCAGGGGAAACACTCGAACATTATCGTTATTGCAGAAGGTGTTATGAGCGCGGAAAAGTTTGCGGCTCAGTTGCAGCAAATTACCGAATATTCCGTACGTCCTACCTGTATCGGTCACGTACAGCGCGGCGGCTCGCCCACGATGTCGGATAGAATGTTGGCGGCGCAGTTTGGTAACAAAGCGGTGCGTTTGTTAAACGATGGGATCGGTAACCGCGTAGTAGGTATCCGTGATAACAAGATTATTGACATGGATATTATCGAGGCGGTTTCGATGAAGAAAACCTTCAATTACGAGTTGTATGAAACGTTGCAAATGATTTCTATGTAAAATGAAAATAAGGTCGTGTATGCGGCCTTATTTTTTATGAAATTTACAAGAAAAATTTATTTTGCTATTGCAATTATCTGCAGTTTCATGTATAATATAATAGAGCGATAGAAAAGGTTAGTTAAGGGGAAAGTGATTAGATGATTTTAACGGTTTGTATGAGTCCTTGTGTGGACGTTACGGTGGAGCTTGACGAATTTAAGGTTGGGAAAACAAACGTTGTAAAACGCAAAGCGCTGTCTTTGGGCGGTAAGGCGTTAAACGTCGCAATCGGCGTAAAACGTCTTGGCGGCGATTCCTACATGACGGGCGTTATGTATAAAGAAAACGGGTTTATGTTTGAAAACGCATTAAACGACGAAGGTGTGCCTTTTGCCTTTGCGTGGAGCGAAGGGCGCGTGCGTGAAAATTATAAATTCATTGATAGACGCGCTATGTTGACGGAGGTAAACGACGTAGGGCAGGAGGTTTCGGCGCAATGCTTAGAGGAAATTCTCACCACAGTAAATTGCTTATCCTCGCGCAGCAACGTGACGGTGCTTTCGGGCGGATTGCCGCGCGGGACGGACTCTTCCTATTATGCAAAGCTTGTGCGTGCAGTGGATACTCGTTCCTTAAAAATCGTGGATGCTACGGGTCAGCGTATGTTTGAGGCGTTGAACGTTGGTGTAGATTTGGTAAAGCCGAATATAGATGAGCTGGAAGATACGATAGGCCGCGCAGTTGCAAGCAAAGAGGATATGTTGGCGGGCTGTTACGAGCTATTAAATAGAGGTGCAAAGGTAGTTTTGCTTTCCCTTGGAAGAAAGGGGGCGGTGATTACGGACGGTATCCGCAATTACTATTGTAGAAGTATTAACGTAGCGGTTAATTCCACGGTAGGCGCCGGGGACGCAATGGTTGCGGCGGCGGCCGTTGGGTTAGAACAAGGCGCGTCTTTGCAGGATATTTTGCGCACGGGCGTAGCGGCAGGGACGGCGACGGTCATGACAGTAGGTCAGGTATCCTTTACGGAGGAAAAATATAAAGAAGTGCTGTCCACGTTAGAGGTGAAAGAAATTTGACGTTTCCTCAAAAAAAATGTCGAAAACTGGCAAAAAATTATTGCTTAAAAATGGAAAATTGTATATAATAATTATGACTGGAAGTAATAACGCAAAAAAGAAAAATTTTTGCATATAATAAGGAGAGTGCGATAATGAATTTCAAGACACAGCAAGATCAATTTGACAATGAAAAGTGGTATGACAGCGTGATGGCAGGGGAAGATAAATGCGGTACCTATGCTTTTTGCGTAAAATGCAACAAGGAAGAAAAATATCCTTGCGCAAAGGCAGCGCATAGACATAGCAATAACTATATTCGTCTTGCGGTAATTCGTCGCCACAAATAAGCGCTCAAAGGAGAATCCATGAAGAAGACCGAAAGGATTATAGCGGCGGTTCTTACAATGGTGGTGGGCATTTTGCTGATCGCCATGCAGGATAAATTTATAGGTATATTGATGTCAATTGCAGGGGCATGTTTAATCGTGCTTGGCGTGGTAGATATTTGTCATCGGTATGTACCTCCCGCGGTGATAAAAATCGTTTCGGGGATACTCATAATCGTCTGCGGCTGGGCGTTGGTGGAAGCGGTATTATACATCGTTTCAGCGATGCTGTTGATTGCGGGGATTTTGGTTTTGTATGACAAAATCAAAAAACGCGTGCATTGCGATACGCTGTTTAGGACGGTGTTAGAATACGCATTGCCCTCGGTGTTTATTTTAATCGGCTGCTTGCTTTTATTTCACCAAACGGTTGCCCTTGAAATTATCTTTGTCTTGACGGGGATCTTAACCTTGATAGAAGGGGCTATTTTGCTGGTGGAAGCATTTGAAAATGAATAATTTGAAAATCTTGTCCGCGTGACAAGGTTTTTTTATGCGGCGGAGCGATTTTGCTCCGCTTTTACTATGTAAAAGGGGTAAAATGATAAAAATTTATCGATTTAACGATTAAAAATGTGGAATTATATCCTTCAAATGTTTTGCGTTGGAGTGAAAGTATGCTATAATAGAATCGTATAATTGCGTAGGGTGGGTTCATTATGCCCGCGCGCCGCATAATAAACGAAAAAAATCTAACAAACGGAGATAAAATTTATGAACAACAAAGTTACTATTATTGGCGCAGGTTCGGTAGGTGCTACCG
>JAZKZY010000074.1:0-15627 GCA_045612895.1 Candidatus Scatosoma sp.
GGTGTAATACACCGCATCGTTGACGGCGACGGTGGTGCTGGCGCGCATGGTGGCCTCGCTAATAGAGATGAGTACGCGCGTCACGTTCCGCTGAAAGTGAAAAAACAGCAATATGGCCCCCGTGAAAATGGCGAGTAAAATACAAATCAATCTTCTTTTTTTGCGTTGTCGTTTTCGTTGTTTTACGGTGTGTGCGTAGGGGAGCGCATATTCGTTAAAACGATTCATCGCAATGCCTTTTTTATTTCGGTTAAAATGGTTTGGTTGCCGCTTTGGAAGGGGCTTTGCTGTAAGCGTTCTTTCATTTGTTCATCGGCAAAAGCCTCTTCTACCGCTTGGGGTAAAGAGGAAAGGTGGCTTTGCTTTAACACGTGGCACAAGCCCTTTTCTTGAAAGTACGCCGCGTTTTCCATTTGATCGCCGCGCGTTTGCCCCTCTAAAGGGATAAGGAGCGCGGGCTTTTTTAACGCTAGCAGTTCGAAGATCGTACCTGCGCCTGCTCGTGAAAGGACAAGGTCGGCGCAAGCGTATGCCATACCCATGTCCGTGATGAATTCAAATTGACGGTAGTTTTTTAAGGTGGTTTCTACCATATTTCCCTTACCGCAAATGTGCAGGATAACATACTCGTCCGTCAATCTTTTAAGATGCTTTCGTATGGCATCGTTGATGAGCTTGCTGCCACTTCCGCCGCCGAAAATCAACAACACTTTACTGTGAAAGGGGATGGAAAAATGTTTGCGCGCCTCCGCGCGTGTGCCGTTAAAAATGGAACGGCGCAAGGGCGCGCCGCTGTATTTACCGTGGGGAAGCCGTTTTGCCGTTTCGGGGAAAGAGGTGAAGACGTATCGGCATTTTCGCGCAATCAATCGGTTGGCAAGCCCTGGACTAAAATCACTTTCATGGGAAAAGCAGGGGATATTCAGCTTTTTTGCCGCCCACACCACGGGCAGGGAAACGTAACCCCCTTTGGAAAATACGACGTCGGGGCGTGTGCGTTTTAACCCCTCCAAAGCTTGTTTTTTAGCATGGTGAAATTCGACGGGAATACGCAGGTTGCGTTTGAACGCCTCCCACGATTTTCCTCGTATCAGCTTGGGACATTCCACCTCATAAAAGGGGATATCCCATTCGGTGATTAGGCGTTTTTCAATGCCGTTTGTCCCCATATAGCAAACGGAAAATTCTCCGTCGGAAAGTAATTCTTCTATCAGGGCGAGGTTGGGGATCACGTGTCCCGCGCTACCGCCGCCCGTAAATAATATCTTTTTCATAACCACCCTCGTTTTTTTGTTCAATATATTATAGGCAGGGCGGGGGAAGAATATTCCCAAAAAGAAAAACCGCATACCCAGGTATGCGGCGAAGTTGTGTTAAAGGTTGTTTTTTAGGATAGATTTCGTAAGGTTTATCACCCGTTCGCGGAGGGAGGCGGGGGATAGAACTTTGACCCCTGCGCCCAAAGAAAGAACGGCTTGCTCGGCGGTTTCTTCGGGGAGAGAGATTTCCGCAATCCATTTTCCTTGTATCAGGCGCACCTTTTCTACGCCTAACTTTTCGCGGATAAATTCTACGGCGTTTTCCGAAACCTCTAAACGCGCGGAAAGGAGTTTTTTCGGTTGGATTTGCAGGGGAACGTCCTGCCAGTCAAAGGGACGTTTTCTAAAAAATTCTTCCGTTTTTATGATAGAGCTGATGCGACCGACCGTGAACAAGTAAAAATCGCGGCGAAGATGACAAAAGGCATACAGAAACCAAACGCCCTGTCGTAAAAGAAGGGAAAGGGGCTCGATTTTGGTGAAAAACGCAGGCTCGCCTTGGGGTTGGTATTCGATTTCCGCCAACCTTTCCTCACGCATACACTCTAACAGTACACTCGTTTTTTGGGTGATAGCGAGGAAGCTTTCTTCCACGAAAAATTCACCTGCGCCGCCGAGTAAGGAAAGGGTGCGTGCCTCCGCTTTTTGTTGGGCGCGGAGCTTTCTTCTTGCGTTTAAGAAACGGGGTTCGGGCGTGTTTTGGTAGGCGATTTGCAGGGCGTCAATGGCGGCCGTGTATTCCTCACCGCTCATAAATCCCACAGGCAAGCGGTAGTTGTCCGAAAGGCAAATTCCGCCGTTTCTGCCTCGCTTTACGAAGAGGGGGACACTATGGGACAACGCCTCGACGTAACGATACACCGTCCGTTCGGAAACGCTGTATTTTTCCGCAAGGTAATTTGCCGTCACCCTGCGTTTTGATAAAACTTCAAATAACATATCCAGTAAAATTTCGGTATTCATAACGCCCATATTTTAACACAACGAGGCGGCGGTGTCAAGTTTTTGATAAGAAAATGCCGTCAATCGGTTTCAAGCGGAATAAAACGCTTGACAATTTCACAAAAAAGTTGTAAATTGATAAGGATAGGAATTTATTTGATTTATAATCAAAAGGAGAAAACCATGTCGGTAAATGTAATGGATACCCTCCGCGCAAGAGGGTTTGTAAAACAGACGGTTTACGAAGAAGAACTTTATGAAAAGTTGGGCAAGGAAAGCGTGCCCTTTTATATCGGTTTCGATCCCACGGCGGATTCGTTGCACGTAGGGCATTTCATGCAGTTGATTGCGATGCACCACATGCAGCAGGCAGGACACAAGCCCATCATTTTGATCGGCGGCGGTACGGCGATGGTTGGCGACCCTTCGGGCAGAACGGATATGCGTTCAATGATGACCAAGGAAACCATTCGTCACAACGTAGAATGCTTCAAAAAGCAAATGTCCCGTTTCATCAGCTTTGAGGGTGAAAATGCCGCAATCGTTGTGGATAACGGCGACTGGTTGATGGATTTGAACTACATTGATTTCTTGCGTGAAATCGGCGCGCACTTCTCTGTAAACAGAATGTTGAGCGCAGAATGCTTCAAGCAGCGTTTGGAACGCGGTTTGTCCTTCCTTGAATTCAACTATATGTTGATGCAGGCTTACGACTTCCTCGTATTGCATCAAAAGTACGGCTGTTCTTTGGAGCTTGGCGGCGACGATCAGTGGAGCAATATCTTGGCTGGTATGAACCTGATCCGCGTTAAAGAACAAAAGCCCGCGTTTGCAATGACCTTTACCCTTTTGACGACCTCGGACGGTAAGAAAATGGGTAAAACGGCAAAGGGTGCGGTTTGGCTTGACGAAAATAAGACGAGCCCTTACGAATTCTACCAGTACTGGAGAAACATCGGCGACGACGACGTTGAAAAGTGCATGAAGCTTCTTACCTTCTTGCCCGTAGAACAAATTGAAGAACTTTGCGCGCACCGCGACGAACGCATCAACAAGGCGAAAGAAGTGTTGGCGTACGAGTTGACGAAAGAAGTGCACGGCGAAGAAAAGGCGAAACTTGCGGACAGCCAAGCAAAAGCGGCGTTTGGCGGCGCGGATGCGGAACTCTTGACCAAGGAAGTTTCGGACGTTGCAACCGTTGTTGACGCAATGGTAGCGGCAGGTGTTGCAAAATCGAAGGGCGAGGCTCGCCGTTTGATTGAACAGGGCGGCGTTTCGGTGGATGAAACGAAGGTGACCGACCCCAACATGCCTATCCCTGCAACCGAATTCGTATTGCACAAGGGTAAAAAAGTACACCTTAAAATCGTTGTAAAATAAGAAATATTCGGTGGAGTTTTTAGCAAAACTTCACCGTTTATCACGTTTGGTGATTATGGAAAAATCAGTACGCACGGTGTTTGCACCGCATGAAAGTGAAAAAGTGATTGAAAAATCCCGTTTCCTCACGTATAGCACGCACGTGGAAAGCGAGGAAGAGGCGAGGGAATTTATTGCAAAAATTCGCTCGCAGCATTCCCTTGCCACGCACGTTTGTTATGCGTTCATTTCGGATAAAACGGGAAATTTGCAGCGTTTTTCGGATGACGGTGAGCCGCAGGGTACGGCAGGCGTACCCATTTTAGAGGTGCTGAAAGCGAAAAAATTGTATGAAACCGCGGTGGCGGTGGTGCGATATTTTGGCGGTATTAAGCTGGGCGCAGGCGGTTTGGTGCGCGCCTATTCCTCCTCGGCGGCGGAAAATTTAGACGGGGCGGATATCCGTGTCCTTGAAATGTGCGCCGAACGAACGATTGAGGTGGATTATACAGGGATTGACGGGGTGCAAAAATACCTTTCAACGCATACCTGCACCCTCCTTTCTACCGATTACGGGGCGGCGGTGCGCTTTTTGGTGGCGGTGAAAAAAGCGCAGTCTGACGCTTTTTGCGAGGAACTTGTCGATTATATGCAAGGGCGCGTAAAGATTGAAAAGGGCGCGGAATATTATGCGCCGTTTAAGGAGTAAATTCTACGTTTTTCGCGCGCTTATACGTGCGCAATGTTCCATTTATATAAATTGTTGTACAAATTGAACAAAACGGATAAAGAAGTTTGTCTATTTTGCCCATTGTATTTTTTTGTAAAATATAGTAAAATGTTAGTAATGAATTTTATGTCCTTTAGGAGGAAAATTATATGTCAGGACTTTTGCTGAATGGCATCAACAAAGTATACCCCTCGGGCGTACAGGCGGTTTTCGATTTCTGTCTCGATATCAGAGATAAGGAATTCATCGTACTCGTAGGTCCTTCCGGTTGCGGTAAGTCTACCACCCTTCGTATGATCGCAGGTTTGGAAGAAATTTCGTCCGGTGAATTGTACATCGACGGCAAGCTCGTAAATGACGTTGTACCCAAAGATAGAGACATCGCGATGGTATTCCAGAACTATGCACTTTATCCCCACATGTCCGTTTACGACAACATGGCGTTCGGTCTTAAACTTAGAAAAGTACCCAAGGAAATCATCGACCAAAAGGTTAAAGCTGCGGCTGAAATCCTTGGTATTACCGATTATCTTTCCAGAAAACCCAAGGCATTGTCCGGTGGTCAGAGACAACGTGTTGCACTCGGCCGTACCATCCTTCGTGAACCTAAGGTATTCTTGCTCGACGAACCTTTGTCCAACCTCGACGCTAAGCTCCGTGCTTCCATGAGAACGGAAATTTCGAAGTTGCACGCTCGTCTTGCTACGACGTTCATCTACGTTACCCACGACCAGGTAGAAGCTATGACCATGGGTACGAGAATCGTTGTTATGAAAGACGGTTTCATGCAGCAGGTTGACACCCCTCAGAACCTTTACGATTATCCCGTAAACTTGTTCGTTGCTGGTTTCATCGGTACCCCTCAGATGAACTTCTTCAAGGAATCCACGTTGACCAGCGAAGGCAACAAGATCTTCATCAACTTCGTTGGTGGCAACAAGATCCTTTTGCCTCAGGCGGTTGTTTCCCGTATCAGAAACATGAACGAATATCTTGATACCGGTAAGCCCATCACGCTCGGTGTTCGTCCTGAAGATATTCACCAGGATGCATTGTTCATTGAAAACTCCCCTGAAACCGTAGTTAATGCTCGTATCGAAGTTATCGAAAAGCTCGGTGCTGAAACGCAGATCTACTGCGAATTGAACTACGAAGGTAAGGAAACCTCCATTATCGATAACTCCACGCAGATGATCGCTAAGATCTCCAGCCGTGCAGTCGTTGCTTTGGGCGACATCGTTAAGCTTGCATTCGACGCAAACCACATTCATATGTTCGACGGCGAAACGGAAGCAACCCTTCTTAACAGAGACGCTGGCTACGAAGTTATCGAAGAAAACGCAGAAGGTTCCGCATTCGTTCCTCCTACACCTCAGGAAATGCGCGCTCGTATCGATGCAGCTCGTATCGTAACGAAAGAAATGAAGGCGCAGGCTAGAAAGGACGCAAGAATGGCGAAGATGGCTGCAAAAGCAAACGCTGCTGCAGAAGCTGCTCCTATTGAAGAAGCTCCCGCTGAAGAAGTAGTTGAAGAAGCAACCGAAGAAACCACCGAAGAATAATTTTTGGTAAAAATAAAAGACGTATCGCAAGATACGTCTTTTTCTTTTACAAGATATCCGATTTGAACAAGCGAACGGCCACTACGGTCATATCGTCTTTGGCATTTCCGCCGTAAGAAGAAAGGGCGCGTTGCAGCAATTCATCCGCCAACTCTTGCGGGTTGCGGATTTGTATGGTACGCATCGTTTCATAAAGGTCGGTGGTAGAACCAAACGCATCCGCAATTCCGTCGCTGATAAAGAGAAGGATATCGTTTTCGTTCAGTTGATATTCGGCGGCGTTTGGACGTACCGCATCTAAAATACCGAGGGGCAGGGACGCGTTCTCTAACACTTTTACAGCATTTGCGGAGAGGATAAACCCAGCCGGCGCGCCGATTTTTACAACGTCAGCCTTTCCGCTGTTCAAATCGACGATGGCAATATCCACACAGGCAAAAGTTTCCTCCTTGCTAAAGGTTAGCAATTTGTTAATGGTGGAAAGTACGAGGGGGGAGGGCATTTTTGCCCGATAAAAGCTTTCCAACAAAGAAATGGTGTTTTCGGAAATCCGTCTTGCGTATTCTCCGCTCCCCATACCGTCGGAAAGCGCCACCATAAAATGCCCCTCGTCAATTTTAATGACGGAATGGGTATCACCACTGAGGGTTTCGCCCGCTTTTGTGATTGCGGCAACCCCAAACGCCGCATCGTAAAGGGGCTTTTTTCGTAATATACAGCAAAATTTATCGCGGCTGAGGGGGATTTTTTCGGAAATCATCATTTCCACCTTGAGAAGTTGGGAGGAAATAGCGGCAATCTTTTTCACGTCCGCCTTTCCAAAAGTGACGAGGGATAGGGTTTGATTATCCTCTTCCCCGTAAATCAAAACCTCGGAACAAACAATTCCCACCCGTAAAAGGGCAAGGGTTAGCGCGCGCTCGCGATCGGTGTAAAGTCGCAACGGCTCGCTTTGTTCCAAGGCGAGGTTGCGTAGAATTTCGCTGACCCCTTTGGCTTGATTTGCGAGCATAATCCGTCCGTTTGCGGCATTTTCCGCCTCCAACATGTATTTTTTATAATCGCGCAGGTGACGGTTGAGGGCGTAGAGTAGTTCACTTTGCTTGTTGCAAGCGGCGGAGAGGTCGCGAGGAATGTCGATAAGATTTACTTTTCCCTTGATACAGCCCATATCAATTAAGCCGCGTAAGGCATTTTCCCCTGCCGTTTGCTGACAAAATGCGCGGTCGGGACATTGTGCGCAAATTTCTTCCATGACGCTGGTATGTAGGTGGGCGCGCGCCTCCGTTTCCGCCTCGTCACCACCAAGCGAGGTAAAAGCGTTTTCAATTTCACGAAAAACGGCGGAAATTTCAAACAGTTGCTCCCCGATTGCGGAACGATTGCGGTTGATTGCAATCCGCGAAAGGTGTTTTTCCCGATAAAAAATAAGACGATTTTCTAATTCCTTTAAGAGGGAGGTGGGGCAAAGTAGGAAAAATAGCGCAGGTAGAAGAGCGGCGAGCAGGGATTGTACCAGCAATTCGGTTGGATAGGTGTATAGTCCGTCAATATATCCCAAAGTAAAAAATATGGTGAGTAGAGAGCAAACCGCGGCGGCTTTTCCCGACTTTACAAACAAGGTTAAGGCAACGCCGTAGAGGAAAAATCGTGAGGGCGGAAGGTTTGCAATCAGGAAAGGGGGCAGGGATAGGATGAAGGCGCAAATGGTGGTGTTGGCGTCCTTTGTGACGTAAGCAAAGAGGAGTAGAATAAAAAATGCGGCACCCATGTACGTGTTTACGCTGAAAAAACGGCAAAAACCGATACCAACCAACACAAACAATAGCAGGGAAGAAATGATTTCGTGGTCACGTAGGCGGCATTTTAGTAATTTATGCAACAATGCCTTCATTGCCACCGCAAAGAATGCGGATAAAAGAAAAATGACCGCCGACAACAATACCCGTTGGGTCAATTCCGACAAGGAGATTTGCAACGGTATCGTATAGGGGGTAAAAGGGGCAAAGGCAAAGAACAATGCCAAGGATAGGGATAGGGAAAAGAGGGGCAAAAATCCCGTAGCGAAAAAATCCCGTTTCACGTATCGTTTTTGTATGGAAAAGCCAAGACAAAGCAAGCTGGCTTGTCCTATATGCAATAAAAATACGGTGAGATCCCACGTGGGGATGGGGGATAATAGGTATAGGAATGCCGAGTAAAAAGGGGAAAGCCCTGCGCTTGCCATACCATAAAATAGTGAAATGGCAAACGGTTCGCCATTGTTTCCGATTTGCGCAAGGCAAAACATCCCTAAACCACAGGCAAGATATAAAAAGAATTGAGCAAAATCTATTTTTTTGCGTACGTGCATAAAAAAACCTCCGCAACGGTATTGCCTTTATTATAAAGGAAGGACCATTGCGGAATTTGTGTTTTTTTAGGACTTTAACGGTGATTTCGTCAGGTTGTTAAGGGCTGACGGGGAAACCAAGACTGATTAAGATTGCGCGGTTGACCCGTACCATAGTGGCAGGTGGCAATTCCCCGATCCGTTCTTTCAATCGGCGTTTATCCAAGGTGCGGATTTGCTCCAACAAGATTACGCTGTCTTTGGCTAACCCATACGCGGAGGGGAGTTCAATGTGCGTGGGTAATTTTGCCTTGTTGATTTTACTGGTGATAGCGGCGGCGATGATGGTGGGGGAATATTTATTGCCGATATCGTTTTGTACCACCAAGACGGGGCGTATGCCACCCTGTTCACTACCCACAACGGGGGATAAATCTGCATAATATAGCTCGCCGCGCTTTACGTTCATCGTACACCTCTTTTGAAAACCGAACACCACTCCTAATATAGTATATGTAGAGGTGAGGGCTTCGTGTTCCTAATCTATTTATACAAAGTATTCCCAAGGTGTGTACGGTTTATACCAAACGGCGCAAAAAAAGTACCTCCAAAACGGATTTGGAGGTACCATGTATGCGTTTAATGGTTAGATGATGCAATTTTCATCCTTTGCAGGGAGTGAGTCAAGCTCTGCTTTCTTTGCCGCATAGCCTGCTTTACCAAGCAAAGCAAAGGTGGCCTTTTTACCTTCTTCAACGCCCGGCTGATTGAAAGTGTCGATGTTGAGCATTGCGCCTGCGTATGCCGTTTGTAATTCGAACAAGAACAACAACTGACCAAGGGTGAACGCGTTGAGCTCGGGGATCCAAAGGGTGTAGTTCATTCTACCAGCTTTGGTTAAAGCATATGCCGTTGCCGCATTTTCCGCCTGGATCAATTCTTCCATCGTATGACCGCCGAGGAATGCCACGTCGGGGATGTTTTCACAACCGTGAGGGATAGGCATTTCGCAGCCGTACTTTTTCAAGGAAAGGAAGGTAACTACCTTATCGAAAGGACCTTCGGTGTACAACTGCACCTGAGAGTGCTGATCGGTAACGCCGAGGGATTTTACAGGGGTCTGACCTACGTTGCAGGGTTGCCCGTCAAGGGTAACGTTTTTACCGAGGGATTCCGCCCAAAGCTGGCAATACCAGTCGGCGAGGAATTTGAGGTTATCCGAATAGGGCATCATAACGCCAACGTTTTTGCCTTCTTCCATTGCGGCAACCTGCAACACCGCGCACATCAACGCAGGGTTGCGGCGCATAGCGGGCTTGTTACAAATGGAATCCATGTAAGCCGCACCGGCGAGCATACCTACGATGTCAATGCCAAGCACCGCCGCAGGGAGCAAACCAACGGGGCAAAGCTGAGAGAATCTACCGCCAACGCCGTCGGGTAAAACGTAGCTCTTAATACCGCCGCATTCGTCGGAAATCTTCTTGAGGTTGCCCTTCTTTTCATCGGTGGTGAAGATAACGTTTTCTTTTACGTCCACGCCTGCCTTGGTAAGAAGGTCGAGGATGATGAGGTATTGCGTCATCGTTTCGCTGGTCGCGCCCGATTTCGAGATTACGTTAAAGCAGGTCTTTTCGGGTTCGATAACGTCCAACAAATCGCGCATACGCACGGGATCCACGTTGTCTTCTACGTAGAATTTAGGACCTTTTCTCTTGGATTTGGGAAGGTCGTTGTAGTGCAAGTGGCAAAGCGCGTTGAATGCCATGATAGGACCGAGCGCGCTGCCGCCGATACCCAGTACTACGAAATACTGGAATTTATGTCTAACCTGTTTTGCGGTTTGCAAAATGTCGGCAACGATTTCTTTTTGGTTGTAGGGAAGCTCCGTCCAGCCCATAAACAATTCGTCTTTGCCACGGTTTTCTTTCACGAAACGGAAAGCCGCATTCGCTTTAGACGCGTAAGAAGCAAGCTTCTTGTCGCTGAAGCCCTGTTCCCCCAAAAAGGTGTCCATCATATTGTTGTAATCAAGTGTGACGCGCATGGATTCGCGCCAGTCTCTCGTTTTGTAGCCCATAAAAAACTCCTTTTAAATTTTGTATAATGATATTGTACTCCATCTTATATATCTTGTCAAGGGGCAAATGAAAAAAAGTAGTCAAAATGGGGCATTTTTTTGCGAAAAATATGTCAAAATCCCTCGTTTTTGAATTTGGCGCGTTTTTTGGGCTTTGAAAAAGTGAAATATTTTTTCAAGGAAATCGGACGGATAAATCCGCAAAGAAGATAGGAAAGAAAAGTGATGGCGGACATCAAAACTGCGCAAAGAAGAAGAGAGGGTAAGGCGCTCATAAAATGGGTGAAAAGGTTGGAAAGCATTTTACCGAATAAGGTGATAGGTAGGGTGAGGATAATGGGGAGTAAAATGGATTGAACTCGTACCTGCCCCCTTGATTTTTGATAGAAAGGACACTTTTTTTGTAAAAAAATCAGGTTGCAAAGGGCGGTGAGGGTAAAGCTTGCGCCCAAGCCGATAAGATAGGCGTACACACCGCAAACGGCAGGCAGGGTAAGGATGCAGAGGAGCATTGCCGCCGCGCCCACGAAATAAAAGAGAAAGGTTTGACGCTCAAACCCCATTGAGTTGAGCATACTGGTTGAAATCATGGTCAAGCTCATCGGTAGTAAAATGGGTGCGGAATAGGTGATCATTTCCCCTGCCAGGGCATTTGAAAAAGTGAGCATACCGAGGTCGTTGCCAAGCGCGATAAAGAAGGGGATTAAAACGCAGGCGAGAAGAAAAGAGAACCCCAAGCCTCGTTGGATATTCCTTCTTAAACGGACAAAGTTTTTACGGTAAAAATCCTCGGACAATTCGGGGACAAGCACCAAAGAAAGAGAGCCGATAATGGTGGACGGAATAAAGAGTATGGGCAAAACCATACCGGAAACGACCCCGAAAAGGGTGAGTGCCTCACCGCTTTCAAACCCTGCTTTTACGAGCATAACGGGTAGTAAAACCGCGACTGAGGAATTCACCAAAGAACCGCTTGCGCGGACGGAGGTGATGGGCAGGGTTGCGTTGAACAGCGGTTTTAATGCGTTTTTGGGGTGGGTGAGCTTACCGCCGCAGCAAAAAAAGCAAATGGCGGAAGCGGTAAAGGAGAAGAGGTAGGATATCACCACTGCCCATGCGGCAAGTTCCGCCCCTGATGCGGCGGAGGTGACGTTTTGCAGGAGCAATACCCCTGCTATCGTCATCACCGATTCTTCGGCGATTTCTAAAATGGACGGGAGTAAAAATTGCTTATTTCCCCAAAAGCTACCGCGAAAAACGGCGTAGAGAGAGGAAAGGCATAAGCCCACCAACAGGATACGAAAGACGGGAAAGGCGCGTTCGTCCGTGAAAAGAAAGGTCAACCTATCCCCAAAGGGGATAAGCAGTAGGCAAACGGGTAGGGTGAGAAGTAGGGAAAGCAATAACCCTGCCGACACCGCGCGCCGTTCGCCCAAGGGGCGGTTTTCCGCTTTACTTTTAGAAATCATACGGGATACGGTGATCGGGATACCGCCTGTACCGATTGTAAGAAAGAGGGAAAAGAGGGAAAGGGCGACCTGATACAGCCCCAACCCCTCCGCACCGATTAATCGTGAGAGTGCGATGCGGTATAAAAACCCAAGCCCCCGTTCGGCAACGGATAAAGCGGTGACAATCGAGGCGGTAAGGGCAACTGTGTTTTGAGTGTTCGTCTTTTTCATATTTCTATTGTACGAGCTATTTTTTCAAAATAGAACGGTGAAATCGGCAATTCTAAACAAACTTTTACGCGCATACAATAGGGTATGTTAAAGACGGTATATAGGCAATATTATCAGGTGAAAAAAGGACAAAGTTTGCAAGAAATTGCGGACTATTTTTCGGTGGCGGAACGGTTGATTATACAGGAAAACGGCTTGTCCGCGCCCCCGTTTGCAGGGCAAATTCTCGCTATCCCCAACGAACGGGGCAACGCGTACACGGTGCAGGAAGGGGACACGAAAGGTTTGCTTTGCGGCGGCGAGGGAAATTATCGCAAAAAGAACGGAACAGACCTTTTTTATATCGGGATGAGGGTGCGAATTTAAGAAAATACGGCGCAGCCCTTGGGCTACGCCGTAACGCTTTACGTTTATTTGTCGCAACAATTTTTCCCGCCCTGCGGATACAAGGGCAGCTCGAAAAATCCCGCGCAAACCTCTTGCGAATATTCCTGCAAGGGGGGTACCATGCAATATCCGTACGAGGGGACAAGCACCTCAACGGGCATGGAAATCTTGATGATAAGGGTTACGCACAAGCTGACGTTAAAGCCCTGCGTTTCCTCGTTGTAGGTGCCGTCGGGGGCGACAACGCTAACCAGCGCGCGCACCGAAAAAGGCATAATGGAGGGGGCAGGTACGTAAAGAAAGGCGTCAACAGGCAAGGAAACGGTGGCGGTTGCGCTGCCGTCCGTACCGTTTGCATCGGTGAACAACACCTCTACGGGGACGCTGACGGTGGCTTGCACACGGGCGCATTGTTTATCGGGTTGGCGTTCTACCGTCAGGTTGGTGACGGTTGCCTCCGCGGAAATCGAACGCGCGCTGACGAAGGTTAAGGGATATGTAACGGTGGCAGGCGTAACGTCGGTGAGGGTAAGGGAATAATTTTCAAGCCGCGTTTGTTTGATGCCGGCGTCGAAGATTTTTTCCGCCTGAATACACACCTTTTCCGTTAAGCCGTTTAAGGGATTGCCCGTAATTGCACCCGGGCATTTATCCGATTGAAAGTTGGAAAAAAAGGACATAATTACCTCCTAAATTGCGAATAGCGAAAAAGCCGTTTGGGAATTTTCGTGATTGTTACTTACTGTATTATATGTGCTTTTTTAGGAAATAGTGCAAGCGTGAAAAAGCGGAAAATATTTCGCGTAAATCCTTGCATTTTTAAGGGGAGAATGCTATAATATAAATATGAATATTTATGCAATCAGCGATTTGCACCTTTCCTTTACCTCGGACAAGCCGATGGACATCTTCGGACCGGGCTGGGAAGGGCATTTCGAGAAAATTAAATCGGACTGGAAAAGCAAGGTTCAACCGGACGATATTGTGTTGATTTCGGGGGATATCAGCTGGGCGATGAAGATGTCGGACGCCTTGATTGATTTGAACGAGCTTGCCGACCTGCCCGGGAAAAAGGTGTTTATCCGCGGTAACCACGATTACTGGTGGAACGGCATTACGCGCCTGCGTGATTCCGCGCCGAACGACAGCTTTATTTTCCTGCAAACGGATGCGGTGAAAATCGAGGACGTAGTCATCGTCGGCTCGCGTGGGTGGACTTGCCCCGGCAGTAACGATTACACCGACCAAGACCAAAAATTGTATTTGCGTGAAGCGGAACGTTTCCGCCTGGCCTTTTTGGATGCGGATAAGCTGATGCAAGAGGGGGATAAAAAGATTGCGATGATCCATTTTCCTCCCTTTACGGCGAAGCTGGAGGACACCCTGTTTTCCCAGCTGTTTGAGAGGAATAAAGTGGATAAAGTGGTGTTCGGACATATCCATGGCGCATCCTATTTTCCGCTCAAATCTTACAAGAACGGAATAGAGTATCATCTATCCTCCTGCGACAAGGTAGGTTTTAACCTTGTAAAAATTTACTAATTTTTAATAAAATGGGTTCAAGTGGCAAAAAGTTGTAAAAAATTGCCGTTTGAACCCTTTACTTTTTTGGAAAAGAGTGCTATAATGTACGGTGAGAAAAAACGAACAAAGGAATGGGAGGACACCATGCTGAAAAGAAAAGATTTGCTTGGCTTAATTGACGCGTCGGCATCTGAAATTACGGAAATTTTGGATTTGGCGCAGGAGTACAAAAACCGTATCCGCGCAGGCGAGAAAAAAATCGCGCACTTGGACGGAAAAACGGTGACGGTGCTTTTCTATGAAAACAGCACTCGCACGCGTACCAGCTTTGAAGAAGCGGCGAAATATCTCGGCGCAACCACCATTAACATCGAGGCAGGCTCCTCGTCGGTGGCGAAAGGGGAAACCTTGATTGATACGGGTAAAACCTTGGACGCGCAGAGCAACGATTTTATCGTTATGCGCCATCCTATGGGCGGCGCGCCTTACCTGCTCGCGAAAACGGTAAAGGCAAGCGTGTTGAACGCAGGCGACGGTATGAACGAGCATCCTACCCAGGCCCTTCTCGATATGTTGACGATGCGTGAAGTCTTCGGCACTTTGAAAGGCTTGAAGGTGGCAATTTTGGGGGACATCAAACATTCCCGCGTGGCGAAATCCAACCTCTTCGGGTTAAAAACGATGGGCGCGGAGGTAACGATGTTCGCACCCGAAACCCTTATCCCGAAAGGCATCGATCAGTTGGGCGCGAAATTGTGTAAATCCCGCGAAGAGGCCTTGGACGGCGCGGACGTTGTTATGGGGCTTCGTATCCAGCTTGAAAGACAGCAGGCAGGCAACTTCCCTTCGCTTGGGGAATATGCGGCAAACTACGGCGTTGACGAAAAAATGTTGGGGTACGCAAAACCCAACGCAATTATTTTACACCCTGGTCCCGTAAACCGCGGTGTGGAATTGACCAGCGGCGTTATCGACCATGAAAGAAGCCACATTGAAGACCAAGTATTGTCGGGTGTAGCGGTGCGTATGGCGGCGTTGACCCTCTTGAACGAAGCGCGCAAGGCGTAAGGGAGAATAAAGTATGATTATCAGAAACGGCAACGTGGTATTGAAAAATTCCGTAGAAAAGAAGGATATCCTTGTTGAGGACGGTAAAATTGTAAAAATCGCAGACATCATTCCTGCAAACGGCGGCGTGGAAATCGATGCAACGGGCAAACACGTATTCCCTGGGCTTATCGACATGCACGTGCATTTGCGTGAACCTGGCTTTGAACGCAAGGAAAACATTGAAAGCGGTGCAAAGGCGGCGGTAAAAGGCGGCTTTACGCAGGTATGCTGTATGCCTAACACCAACCCCGTCACCGACAATAAGGTAGTGGTTACCTATATCAAGGCAAGAGCAAAGGAAGTAAACCTTTGTAAAATTCACCCCATCGGTGCGATTACGCAGGGCTTGAAAGGGGAGCAAATGGCGGCAATTGCAGGCATGAAAAAGGCAGGCGCGGTAGCCATTTCCGACGACGGTGTAACGGTAAAGAATGCTCGTCTTATGCGTCTTGCGATGGAATACGCAAAGGGCTTCAACGTGAAGTGTCTTTGCCATTGTGAGGACAAGGATTTGGTGGACGGCGGCGTTGTGCACGAGGGACTGAGCGCTACCATTGCTGGTTTGAAAGGAATCCCCAGAAGCGCGGAGGACGTGATTAT
>JAZKZY010000075.1:0-27905 GCA_045612895.1 Candidatus Scatosoma sp.
TACGTAGCGGAAAAGGTAATCGGCGGTAAACAGGCGTTCCACCTTTACGACACCTACGGTTTCCCTGTGGAAATCACGGACGAAATGGCAAAAGAACGCGGCTTCGCGGTAGATTTGGACGGTTACAAGGCGGCATTTGAAGAGCATCAAAACAAGAGTAAAGCAGGCAGCGAAGGTAAATTCGCTTGCGGTCTTGCAGACCACAAGGAAGCAACCACCGCGTTGCATACGGCAACCCACCTCTTGCATGCGGCTTTGAAGAAAGTATGCTCGCCCGACGTAAACCAAAAGGGTTCTAACATTACGGAAGAACGTTTGCGTTTTGACTTCAACCTCCCTCAGCCTATGACGGCGGAACAAATCAAGGCGGTTGAAGACCTCGTAAACGAAGTAATCAAGGCGGATATCCCCGTTGTGATGAAAGAAATTTCCTTGGAAGAAGCGAAAGCGGAAGGGTTCACCGGCTTGTTTGAAAGCAAGTACAGCGAAGTGGTAAAAACCTACACCATCGGCGATTTCTCCAAAGAAATTTGCGGCGGCCCTCACGTAGAATCTACGGGTAAGCTTGGTCACTTCAAGATCCAAAAGGAACAAAGCTCCGGCTCTGGCATCCGCCGTATCAAGGCAATTTTGGAATAAGGCGTTGCTCCGTTTTAGGGGCGCAACAAAATACAAAAAACAAGAAAAGAGGAACGGTGAAAACCGTTCCTTCTCTATGAAATGAAGGAGGCATGTACGCGATGACCGATATTATGACCGCGGATAAAGTAAAAAACCTGATGCAGCCCTTGTTGGACAAAGGGTGCTTTTTCGACTACTTTTATGAAAAGGGCGGGGACAGTAGCTGCGTGTATATTTGCCGTTTCAAAAGGGGCAAGGACTATTTTGACTGGCGCGAGCTTTCGGGTACGCAGGAAATCAACCTTTTGACCTGGGTGAAAGGGGAGTACGGCTTTCCAAATTTGAAAGCGTTGTACAAAAAGCAGTATCGAAAGTTTTGGTTTAAGCACATTTTCCGCAAACCGACCATGGACGAAAAAAGGGAATTTATCGCAGGGCTTTTATTGTTAGAGCTTGCGAAAGACGAAACAAACTTTTTCGGGTTGACATTTGAAGAATAAGGATAAAAAAACAGGCCCTTTTGACCGCGTGTCGAAAGGGCTTATTTTTATGAAAATTCCGTCGAAAAATGTAATTTTTTATATTATATATAAATTCTCTCCATTTTTTATCAAAAATCGCCATAAAAAAATTTATCAACCCCTTGACAAAGTAATTTTACGGGGGTATAATAACAGCATAGGAGTATTTTTTCACAAAAAACATAGTTTTTGAGGAAAAACTCCTTATAAAAATTTATAGGGAAATATGTACGAATCCTATACCCGAAGTCAAAACAAGCGAAAGGTGGAGTATTTGTACAAATAAAGGGAGGATGTAGGCATGAAAAAATGGCTGAAAAAAGCGCTGACTTTGGTGGCTTGTACGGTAATGGGCGTAACGGTAACCGTTGGCGCGGCATCGTGTAGCTTTTTGAGTAACTTGTTTGGCAATAGCTCTGCAAGTGAAAGCTCTACCGATACTACTATCACGTCCGAGCACGAACACACGTACACGGAAAAGAGTGTGGTAAACGCGACTTGTACAACGGAGGGGACGAGAACCCTGACCTGTACCTGCGGTGATGAGAAAACGGAAACGATCGAAAAACTCGCGCACACGTTTACGAAAGAGGATACCGCTGACAAATATTTGGCGTCGGCAGCAACCTGTGAAGGTGCGGCAAGCTACTACTATTCTTGTACCGTTTGCGGTGCAGCGGATACCAAGACCTTTGAGGTTGGTACGAACGGTATGCACACCTGGGTAAGCAATGCGGAGGCGAAATATTTGGTTTCCGAAGCGACCTGCGAGGATTTTGCCGTATATTATAAATCGTGCGAAGCTTGTGGCGTGGCTGGTACGGAAACGTTCACCTATGGGGATTTGAAAGAGCATACCTGGGTGGAAACGATTTCGGATGAATTCCTCCTGAAAGCGGCTGGCTGTGAAAATGCGGCTACCTATACCAAGAATTGTTCCGTTTGCGGTAACAAGGGCGGCGAAACCTTTACCGTTGGCGAAGCGTTGGGGCATGATTATGAAGTGACAATCATTGAGCCTACTTGCTTTGTGGACGGTTTCGACAGCTATACTTGTAAGCGTTGCGGTCATACCTATGCGGACCTTGAAAGCGTTGTAAAAGCGCCTGGCGAACATACGCATACCCCCGTTGTGACCGAGCCTACCTGCTCGTCCCAAGGTTATACGACCTATACGTGTACCTGCGGTGACAGTTACGTTGCGGATTTCACTTCGGCTGAACACGATTATACGTCTACGGAAGTTCCCGCAACCTGTTCGACCATGGGTTACACCGAATACGTTTGCGTTTGCGGTGATAATTATAAAGACAACTACACCCCCGTAACGGCACACGCATACACGCGTAATCTTGTAAAGGAAGCAAGCTGTTCGGAAGAAGGCGAATATGCGGTTGTCTTTACCTGCGCATGCGATAAGACGGAAAAAGAGCCGATCCCCAAGACGGCGCACGTTTATGCTGCAAAAGAGCCCGTTGCGCCTACCTGTACGGAAAAGGGCTACACCGAATACGCTTGCGAATGCGGTGACAGCTATAAAAAAGATTTTACGGACGCAACTGGTCATAACTACGTAGAAGGCGAAACGACAGCTGCAACCTGTACGGAAAAGGGTTATACCGAATACGTTTGCGTTTGTAACGACAGCTACCGCGTGGAAACCGCGGCGCTTGGTCATACGCTTGCAGGGGAATGGACCCTTGTAAAGGACGAAAACGGCGAAGAAGTGTTGACGCAGGTAGAAGGCTGTACCTATGAAAGAACGTACACCAACGAATGTAAGACCTGCGGCGCTCCGATGGAAAAGAAAGAAGAAAGATCGAAGCATAACTATGCGGCAAACATTACGACGGTTGCGAATTGTCAAGAGGCAGGCGAAAAGACCTTTACTTGTACGGTAGAGGGCTGCGGACATTCTTACACGGAAAAATACAACCCCACCGATGAATACGGCAATATTATCGCTGGCGAACATCAGTGGAGTGAAGCGGCTGCAACGGGCGGCGTAGAAACCGTTTACTGTACGGTAAAAGATTGTAAAGCAAGCAAACAGACCTTGAAAACGGAAGGTACGGATGCAACCGTTTCCAAAGAAGCATTGAACCAAACGGGCGAAGTGCAGATGGAAGCGGCAACCATTAAGTTGGACAATGAAACCCGTGAACAGCTTGCAAGCGGCGAAGGTGAGTTGAGCTTGCACGCAAGTACCCTTAGCAATGACGATAAGAACGCCGTTATGGGTCAAATGAGTGAAGAAGCAAAAGCAAAATTAGAAGGTAAGCCCATCTATAACTTCACCGTAAACGGCGGCGAAACGACAGAATTCAAGGGCTTTGTGACGGTAACCGTTCCTTACGAATTGAAGGACGGCGAAGACGCGGACGCTATCGAGGTATGGTACATTAACGAGAAGGGCGAGGTAGAGGCGATGAACGCAACCTACACCGTAATCGAGGGTAAAGGGTATGCGGTATTCCAGACCAACCACTTCTCCAGCTACACGATTGTACGTTTGACCCCTTCGGAACGTTGTGAAAAATACGGTCACGATATCAAGGAAAGAAGGGTAGAGGCTACCTGTGAGGCGGACGGCTACTTCTTGAGATATTGTATCCGTTGCGGTTACAATGAAACGGCTGAGGTATATACGGCATCTGGCCATACCTACATAGACGAAGTGGTAGAGGCAACCTGTACGGCACAGGGCTACACCAACCACGCATGCGAAACCTGTAAGAAGGTTTACGTGGATAACTACGTAGATGCGCTTGGCCATGCATATAGCGAAGAAACGGTAGAGGCTACCTGTGAAGTTGCTGGTTATATCGAATATACCTGCGGCAGATGCGGTCATTCCTACCAGGATATTACGGAAGAAGCGCTCGGCCACGAATTTAAGGGCGAAAAGAAGCATGCAAACTGCCAAGTACCCGGCCATACCTTGTACAAGTGTACGAGATGTAAAGTAAAGTACGAAGCGGATTTCGAACCTAAGACGAACCACGAATACGAAGACGTAGAAAACGATCCTACGTGTAGTGAAAAGGGTTACGTTCGTCATACTTGTAAGCATTGCGGCGAATACTACGACGATACTTTCAAGGAAAAGACCAAGCATAAATATGACACAACGGTGGTAGAGCCTACCTGTACAGCAAAGGGTTACACCTTGTACGTATGTAGCGATAAGAAGTGCGGTGACAGCTACAAAGCAAACTACGTGAGTGAAACGGGCCACAAGTATGGCGCGGATTACAAGTGTGAGGTGTGCGGCGCTGAACACCCTGCAGTAAGCCACGGCGCAAAGGGCTTCTACGTAACCTTGCGTGACGCGGTGATGAACGCAAACAGCTACTTTGTAACGGTAGACGAATTCACCTATTCTTCCATTACGGACGAAAACGGTACGCCTATCTATAAGAACGAGGGCACGATTACCGTTTGCAAATTGACGTTTGCATTTGACGAAGACGGTTACCTTGTAGGTCACGGCGAATTCCAAATGGATATGAGCAACTTTGACTACGAAGGTGAAAGCTATACCAACAATGGTAAAGAAAGCTATATCTTCAACGTAGTATTCAAAGACGGTAAGATGTATGCATTTGCTGTGGAATCGGATACGGATTACAACTACGAAGCCTACATGGTAATGTCGCAGGACTACTTGACGGATACGATCAGCTTCCCCTTGTTGGCGTTGAAGGCATCCTATCTTGAACTTTACAGTGAAAACGCGCAGGCGGTGATTGCAACGGCCATGGGCGTAACGAACAAGCAAATCAATGACGCGCTCGGCGCGATTACTGAATTTATGTTCGTGAAGTCGGACACGGGTAGCGGTTATACCTTTACCTTGGACGCTGATCAGCTTTATGCGATTGTAGAAAAGCTCTCCAACCGTTCGGCGAAGGCGTTGCTTGAAAGCTTCTTCGGTACGGGCTCGTTTGACAAGATGTTCGCAAGAATCAACGAAATCTTGGATATGACCGTTGGTGCATTTGAAGAAGAAATCGAAGGGCGCTTGAAAGCGGCTGGCTATACGATCGACGATTTGTATGATATTGCAAATTACGCATTCGGTATGGTTTTCGCGGAAGCAAGCCATATGGACGAAGTGGATCTTAAAACGTCGCTTGAAGAATACAAAGACGAAGTAATCGGCGAATTGTTGGCAGATCAAATGGGTTACAAGTTGGAAAGCTTGCATAAGATCATCAACAAGCTGAAGACGATGTGCGAAGAAAGAAACATTCTCTCCGTTATTTTTGAAGTAGGCGGTATGGCAAACTCTCAAAATCAGGCGGATGAAATGGTTGACCAGCTTCTTGTTGAATTCAAGAAGTATATCCCTTATCTTGGCGGTACGGAAATCACCTTGACGACGGATAAGACGGGTAAAGCGTCGGCGTTGAGCTTGAGATTAGATATCGAACTCGCTGGCAACAGCTATATCAGCAACATCGGCGGTACGGTGATTGAAAGAACGAACACCGTAATCATCAAGGGCGACGGTACGATTAAGTTCAACGACACCTACGAATCGACCTTGGGCGAATTGCCCGGTCAAATCGGTCAGTGGATTGAAAAATTGACTTTGAAAGACGGTCAAACGATTTCTGGCGAAGAGTTGGATTATATTGTATATAAGGAAGGCGAGGAAACGATCATCGCTTACTACAAGGAAAGCTTGCCGAGCGTTACGATTGCAAAGGATGTAGAAGACCTTGGCGAAGAAACCATTGACGGTACGACCTATCAAAAATACACGCTTAGATACGGCGAAATTTTGGTGATGGAAGGCGGTGATAAGGTTTACTTCAACGATACGATCCGATATATTGCAGCGGATACCAACGTCATGATTGAAGAAACGTGTGGTGACTGGGTGAACTACAATCTCTTGTGTGAATATGGCTACGCATACTATACGGTATGGGCAACGGCTGACGGAACGGTTGTTCGTTTTGAAATTGACTTTGAGGCAACGATAGAAAACCTTTACGAGAGCAGCGGTTTCAACCTTTGGTACAACACGGTAACGGGTGAAGCGCAAGAAAACGAACCTCACGATTATGTAATCATCGATACTACCGTAACGGGCGAGGGCTGTGAGCAGATCACCACAATCCTGTACGAATGCTCGATTTGTAAAGCTCAATTCGAGGAAAAAAATTACAAAGACCACGATATGCGCGACAAAGTAGAATTGTTGGAAGGCGCAACGAGCTGTGATGACGGTTGGGTAAGAACGCGTTATTGCGCAAATTGTGATTACGTGGAAGCGGAAAATTATCACCAGGAAGGCCATACGTGGGAAACGAGAATTCTTACGATTGAAACCGAATGCGGTGAAATTGCCTTCTATATCAACGGCTGTGCTTGCGGGTACTACAATTACTGGGAGAAGTGGGTAAATGGCGATTGGCATATTGAACACTCCGATTGTCAGCTTGAAGAATACCGTGGTCGGGTAGACTTTGACGAAGAGGGCTTCCCTATCAATTCCGGTCATAAGCTTTGGTGTTCGGTTTGCGGTGTTGTGATTGAATTGCAATATGAAAGCAGCAACGAAAACGGTAAATACGACAAATATTATAGAACGGAAACCGTAAACAAGGTTGAAAACAGCGAAGGGGTTGTCGTTGATAAGAACGAATATCCTACCGCAAAACCTGAAGGCGACAAGGGTGACGAATATTACCCCGAAGAAGATTACAACAAGCCTGAAGGCGATTACAATAAACCCGAAGAAGGTCTCAAGGAAAGCTGTTATTCGACGGGCGGCGCGAAGATCTTGGTAAACGGCGTAGTGGTATTTGAGCAAAGCTACAACGTTGCAAACCATATGTACGTAAATTACAACGAAGAGTACGTAGATGGTTACAGAGTGGCTACGGAGCAATGTCAATGCGGCGCGCTCATTTCTATCAGTAAAATGGATGAAAGAGGTTACACCGTATACTACGAAAACTCCAAGGGCGAGGGTTACCGCTATGAATACAACGGTTGTGAATTGACCGTTACGTACTTCAACAAGGACGGCGATTACAAAACGGAAACGAGAGAATCGCACGGTAAAGATTATACCTACGTTGTAAGCTTGCCTTGGTATGCGGAAAGCTGTTTGGACGGCATTATCATGGAATACTACTGCGCGGATTGCGGTGAGTATTTAGGTACAGAATCGGGTAACTACGGCGAACATTATTTCGGCGGTCTTGAAACCAAAGAAATCAAGACGGCTTGCGGTGCGCTGTATGTAGAATATGCAACGTGCGCATGCGGTCAAAATACGAGATTTAGCAACGTTACGGCGGATGGTTGCGAATTGTCCTACGGTCAAAGCGAAACGGAAATGAGCGCGGTATGTACCACGTGCGGCGCGCGTTTCGTGGCAACGGCAAACTTTGATGAAAACGGCTGTGAAGAAATCATTCACGTGGTTGCAAACGTATACGTAAACAATCAATCGGTTTGGACGATTTCCTATGATGAAAGCTATATCAACCATTCGATGGACGTTATTTCTTACGTAGATGAAAACGGCAACCGCGTAGAAAGCTACAAGTGTACGAGCTGTGGCATGATTGAAAAGGAAAGCGTTACGGATGCCAATGGCAGAGTAATCCGCGAAGTACGTTCTGACGGCAGCGGCTACTACGTAGAATTTGACGGCTGTTATGCAACGACCTATTACTTCGATTCTGACGGCGAAGTTATGCATACTTATGAAGAAGAAAGTCATACCATGGGTTACAGCTACGAGTTCTTAACGGAAGTAAAGAATTGTAACGCGGGCGTGAAGGTAACCTATAGCTGTACGGTTTGCGGTTATACGGAATATACGCAAACTATGTATGAACATAATAGCAATCATGGCATCATCTATACCACGAGAACGGCTTGCGGTGAAATTCGTTTGACGGGTGAAACCTGCGCTTGCGGTTATGCTACCATTATGTGGGGCGGCCTTTGGGTAGAAAGTGAATGTAAGTTCGACTACCAAGAAGAATACGAGGGTGATGAAGAAACGGGGCTTGAAAGCCGTAAGGAAATTTATACCTGTATGGAATGTGGTTTTGTTTACACGGTAGAGCGCTACAACACGCAGGAACAATGCGTTGTAACCCGTCATCTTGTATATACCATCGGTGAGAAAGAATTCCGTTACAGCGCGCAGGAAGAAGATAGACATAACTGGCGCTATGAAGAAGGCGCGAAAGACGACGGCACTTTCTTGTGCGAAATGTATTGTGAAAACTGCGACACCTGGCAATATCATTACGAATTTAGACGTGATGAATATGGCAGACGCGTATGGTATATGGACCGTCTTGCAGGCAAGGGCTGGGAAAAGGTATTTGAAGACAGTTGTGAATACAAGCTGTACGTTTTGGATCAAGCTGGCAACCGCGGGGAATATACCGAAGGTATCGAACATCCTCATTATCGTGATCGTTACGAATTGTTGCCTGGCTCGGAAGATTGTGACGACGGCGTAATGTATTACTACGAATGTCCTGAATGCGGCACCGTAGAAGAAAGCTATGAAACGGTAGGGCATATTACCTTCGAACATATCGAAACCTATACGACCGATTGTGGTAAGATGTATTTCAAATACGATGAATGCGCTTGCGGTAAGAAGGTTGACTACGATATGGAAGTCTATGGGATTTGCAATATGCAGATATCGGATGTTGAATGGCCTGATTCTTATATTGACCACGTGAAGTATACCTATGATTGCTGTATTACCGATTGCGGCTTCAAATATATTCAAGAATATTACGTAATGTATGAAAATGCAGGCAGCTGCCGTGCAACGCTTGTAAACAAATATACCATTTACAACAATGGCAAACTGGTAATAACCAAGACGGGTACTCGTTACGAAACGAGACATCGTTGGGACGAAACCCATACGCAGGAAGCAAATGGCGTAAGAAAATATGTAAAAGTATGTACCGCTTGCGGCGTAGAAAGGATTGAAAAGTGGGATCGTTACGGTAGATGGATTTACATCTGGGACGGTGAAACCGGTGAAGGTGAAAGACGTGATTTCGTGGTTTGCGATTATACGTATATGAGATTTAACGCAAGCGGCAGACGTTGGGATTATGGCTATGGCATCGAACATGCTTGGCGCTATGATAGATATATCAAACCTTCCTGCACGCAGTACGGTACTTGGTTGACCTATTGTGAATGCTGTCAATTAAAGGAGAGCTACGAATACGTAACGCCTTCGCATAATTACGAATGGGATGAATATAGACAGTTGTACATCTGTTCCGATTGTGGCTTGGAAAACAAAAAGAACGTGGACGGTGACTTCGTTGTAGAAGATTTGACGGCGAAGTACGACAACGTTGCTTATACGGCAGGCTTCTTCAACACTCGCGGCGATCGTTGGGAAATGGAAGAAGGCTACAACTTCTACATCGTATTGAACTACGGTATGGCGAACGAAGTGGTAACGGAAGGCGTGTTGTATGACTTTATTGCATACGGCTATGAATATACGGGCGGCGCAGGTAGCGGTATCATTACGTTGGATATGGAAACGTTGAATGCGGCAATTGACAAAGCATACGGTGCAAACCGCAACGGTTTTGCAAACGTAAGCATCGTATTCCAAGTATTTGACAAGTATGACGCTTACGGTCAGTACAGCTACGTTGACCACGTATTGACCTTTACGAGAATTTAACTTTAAGGCAAAATGCACCTCGGCGCGGTAAGACGCGCCGAGGTAAGAAAAAAACACAGTCAGTTTTGGTGTTATCATGTGGATAATCCGCGACCTTGCAACGCAAGGCGAGTATTTACCAACTTTTTATAAACGGTTTTCCGTGAAAAAGCCCTTGAGGAGGTGCGCGTTGCGTATCTCTTGCTTGGGCATTTTTCACATAAAAATAAACGGACGGGCAGTAGAGGATTATTTCATGCCCGGCTGGACGAATTATAATCAGTATATCCACCTTTGCTCGTACGATTTAACCCCCTATTTAGAGGAGGAAAACCTGTTGGAGGTCACCCTTTCGGACGGGTGGTATTCCGGTCGGTTGGGCTACACCCGAAAATCGCAGGTGTACGGCGATAAAATGTCGCTTTATGCCGATTTGACCTTGTCTTACGAGGACGGCGGGGAGGAAACGTTTGCCACCGATGAAAGCTGGCGCGTGGGGGCTTCGAATATCGTAAAATCCTCCCTTTTTGATGGGGAAACGGTAGATTTTACCAAGGAAACAGCGGTAGAAATAGAGGCTTTGCCTTGCGCGAAGAGGTATGATTATACCGCGAACTTTACGGCGTATGATTACGAGCCGACAAGACGGGTTGCCGAGCTTATCCCCGAGGTTATTTTTGAGGGGGAAGGCGTTATTCGTTTGGATTTCAAACAAAATTTTGCAGGCTTTTTGAACTTTATTGCCGAGGGTGAGAAAGGGGCTACCGTGACGGTACGGCATGCGGAAATGCTGAATGAGGACGGAACGCTTTATTATGAAAATTTACGCACCGTGGAGGCAACGGATAGGGTAATTTGTTCGGGCGGAAAGGACTATTTTGACCCGAAATTCACCTTTCACGGCTTCCGTTATGCGGAAATCACCTTGGAAGGAGCGGTTACGTTGAGCGACGTCAAGGGGATTGCGTTGTCGCAAGCAATGGATTACCACGGTAAATTTGCTTGCTCGGACGAAATTATCAACCGCATTTATCAAAATGCGTTGTGGGGGCAAAAGGGGAACTTTATCAGCATTCCCACCGATTGCCCGCAACGTGACGAAAGGTTAGGTTGGACGGGGGACGCGCAGGTTTTTTGCAATTCCGCGATGTTCAATGCCGATTGTAACCGCTTTTTTGCCAACTATCTCCGTCTCATTCGCACCGATATGCAACCGGACGGGAAAGTGCCTTCCTTGGTGCCTTTCTTCATCCCCGTATCCGTTTCTACGGCAGGGGTGCCTGGTTGGGCGGATGCGATTTGCGTGATACCCTATACCCATTATTTACACTATCGTGACAAGCGGGTTTTGGAAGAAAACCTGCCCTATGCAGTGAAACACCTCGAATATTATTTGTCAAAATGCGAAAACGGGCTGATCAAAATTGAAAACCCGTTTGGCGACTGGCTTTCGGTGGTGCGAGCGGAGGATATTGACGGGATTAGTCAATGCTTCTTGGGGCTGTCCGCGCGGTTGATTTCCAAGATGTATCATATCTTGGGCGATACCGCAAACGGAGAAAAGTACCAGGCGGTGTACGAGAATGCAAAAAGGGCTTTCCGCTTGCATTTCTTGGCCGAAAACGGTCAAATTACGGGAGATTCGCAAACCATTTACGCCTTTGCCTTATCCGTTGGCTACGTGAATGCGGAGGAGATAAAAACCCCCTTCCTTGCCACCATAAAACGGGCGGGGGATAAGCTGACGACGGGCTTTATCGGGGTGAAATACCTCCTGCCTGCCTTGTGTGAAATCGGTGAAACGGACTTGGCGTATAAAATCGCCAAGGAAACGGAATATCCCTCTTGGGGTTACACCATTCAGCAGGGCGCAACGACGATTTGGGAGCGTTGGAACGGTTACACGAAGGAGAACGGCTTTGAAACGCCTGGGATGAACTCGTTCAACCATTACTCGCTGGGATCGTGTGTAGAGTGGTTTTACGCGTACGTGTTGGGGATAAAGCTGACGGAAGAGGGTAAGATTTGCATCCGTCCCAGCTTTTCAAAGGAACTGACCTTTGCCAAGGGTGAATACCGTTCGGCGAAGGGAAAAATCTACGTAGAATGGCAAAATGAAGGGGGCATGTACCGATTGAACGTGGAAACGGACGGCGGCGTGGACTTCGATTGCGATTTTACGGGTAGAGAAATTATCACTATGGAGAGAAAAAACGGCAGGGTATTTGCCGTTGTAAAATAAAAGAGGAAGTATTATGAGTAAAGTTTTTACAGTTTCCATTATCGGTTGCGGATCCCGAGGACATTACACCTATGGCAAATGCATGATGGTGAATTACAAGGGTAAATTTGACATCGTATCCGTATGCGATTGCGATGCGGAAAAGGTACGTTGGGCGCAAGAGGATTGGGGCTTGGCTGACGAGGCGTGTTTCTTGGATGAAAACGAATTTTTCAAGGAAAAACGCTCGGATGCTTTGGTGATCGCTACGCAGGACCGCGACCACGTGAGAATGTGTATTAAGGCGTTGGAGCTTGGCTACGACGTTTTGTTGGAAAAGCCCATTTCCCCCGACGAAGGGGAACTTCTCGCCCTGCTGGATGCCTATAAAAAGTACAATAGAAAGGTAATCGTTTGTCACGTTTTGCGTTACGCGCCTGCCTACGTGAAGTTAAAGGAATTGCTCGATTCGGGCGAAATCGGTAAGCTCGTTTGTATCGACTGGTTAGAACAAGTGGCTTACTGGCACCAAGCGCACAGCTTTGTCCGCGGCAACTGGAGAAGAGAGGACGAAACCTCGCCCATGATTATGGCAAAATGCTGTCACGATATGGACTTGTTGCAATATTACGCGGATTCAAAATGCGATACGGTGTATTCGGTGGGGGATTTGACTTTCTTCAAGAAGGAAAACCAACCCGAGGGGGCGGCGGATCGTTGCGCGGATTGTAAATATATCCACGATTGTATTTACAGCGCGGAAAGATTGTACGTGGAAAAGCGCAGGAAGGATTTTGACTGGGTACAAGACAAACCCCACGTGGATAACAACGCAAGACAACAGGGTTGGCCTTTCAACGTGGTGGACAGCACTCGTCCCATTACGGAAGAATCTATCAGAAACGCCTACGCAAACAACGGCTACGGTAGATGTGTATTTGCTTGTGACAACGACGTTGTGGATCATCAAACGGTGTTGATGCAGTTCGCAAACGGTGTAAAAGCAAATCTTACGATGACGGGCTTTACAGCGCTTCCCGGTAGAAAAGTGACCTTCCACGGCACCCATGGCGAAATTGAAATGGATGAGGAAAATGACTACATCCGCATCAGTAAATACGGACATGGTACCCGCTTTTTGAGTGTAAGAGAGATCATGAGTATAGCCGTAAACGACACGTTCGGTCATGGCGGCGGCGATTTGATGATGGTTGGCGACTTGTACGATGCAATGTGCGGAAAGGGTACGGCAGGTACGAGCTTGGATAAATCCATTGAAAGCCACTTGATGGCGCTTGCGGCGGAAAAATCGAGAAAGTCGGGTGAAGTTTGCCGTGTACATAAGGAATAATAAATGGAATTAAAAAGAGCGGTTGCCCAAGCAACCGCTCTTTTACTTTTACAATATTACTTTTGATTTTTCTCAGTCTTTTCCGTTTTGGTAGGGGTAGTAAGACCGACTACGCCGTCTACGGGCAACGCAAAGGCAATCCCTTGACCTGCCGTATCCAAGCCTGCCTCTTTATACAATGCGTGCAAAACGTTTGCTTTGATTGAGGTGGGGACGAGGATCATGACGATTTCCTTTTCAGGCTGAATGGTGATGCCGAAAATACTTTCCGCATCCTTGGGCGCAGTACCGCGCGCATTGATAACCGTACCGCCGCTTGCGCCTAACCTTTTCGCCGCTTCCATTACGACGTCACTATATCCGCTGTTTACGATACAAAAAATCGCTTCGTGATGATATTTCATATCCTTTGTTACCTCCGATTGTTACTTAAGAAACGGTAAATTGCAACCCCGATTACCCCCGTTAAGGGAACGGTGAAAGCAATACCCTTGCCGCCGCGCAAGGTTTGGAATTTTTCCTCCAAGCCCTGCATCGCCTCTTCCGCGCGATCCTCGCGCAGGATGCTAAAGATGACGCTTTTATCCGAATCCGCCAAACCCAACAAATACATCGTATCCGAGGTTGCCGTACCTTGACCTGCCACCGCTGTTTGAAAATTCACCTCAAACCCCGTTAAGTAGTCGAGATAAAACTCTGTTTTTTTGCGGTTGACAACGGTGATAAGCAGTTTCAACTTTTTCAAATCCGTCTTAAACGGCTCTTCCTTTACGGTAGGGGTTTGTTGTTCAGTTTTTTGATTTTTCTTCGTTAATCTCATACCTGCCCCCTACATAAAGCGAATAATTTGTTCATCGTCCTCATCCAAAATGCGTTTCATTGCGCTGCGTTCACGCAAATGCTTGGATGCAATGGCCTTAAAGCCGAGTGCTTGAATAGTGATAAGCGGCGTCATGGCAACCATGGCCACCAAACCGAAAGCATCAAGAAGAATTGCCGACTCGCCCTGCAACACGTAGCAAATACCGATGACGAAAGGCAGGATAAAGGTGGAGGTCAACGGACCGCTGGCAACCCCACCGGAGTCGAATGCGATTGCGGTGTAAAGCTTGGGGACAAAGAAGGACAAGCCAAGGGAAATGAAATACCCAGGAATCACGTAATACAAGATACTAAAATCAAAAATGATACGTATTACGGAAAGGGCGATAGAAATACCCACACCGATCGAGAGTGCAAGGAGCATCGAGCGTTTGCTGACTGCGCCGCCCGTTACCGTTTCTACCTGACGTTTCAAGACGTGGATGGCAGGCTCGGCAAGAACAACCGCAAAGCCCAAAATAAAGGCAATCGTTACCAGCCAAGGGGCAGGCAGCTCGGCGAGCTGTGTACCCAACTTATACCCGATCGGCATAAACCCGATGGTTACCGCCGAAAGGAATACCACCAAACCAAAGAAGGTGTAGAAGATACCGATGACGATTTGAAGAAGGCGCTTTTTCGGTAAGCGCATAAATAACATTTGTAAAATGAAGAAACACGCAACGATAGGGGCAAGAGCAACCGCTACCTCTTTCATACTATGAAGTAACGCCGAGAAGAATTCCCCTGCCTGAGAATCCATTGAATAATCGGGGATTTTGTAATTGATTTCCCCCGTTGCGAACACACCGAGGAGCATTACCGCAAGGATAGGACCTATCGAGCAAAGCGCGATGAAGCCGAAGCTGGATTCACGATCCTTTTTATCGCCGATGCTGGCGGAAACACCCATACCGAGCGCCATGATAAAGGGTACGGTGATCGGGCCTGTCGTAACGCCGCCCGAATCGAATGCGAGGGGTAAAAAGCTTGCGTTTCCGTTAATCAATACCAAGGAAACCAACGCAAACAGCAGCATATAAAAGAAAGTCAGCATTTGCGAAAGGCTGATACGGAAAACGATCTTCAGTACGCTCAACAAGAGGAATAAACCAACGCCGACGCCGATAGAAACGGTGAGGGCGGTGCTGTCGATTACCTCTTTTACTTGCGAAGCAAGTACGGACAAATCGGGTTCGGCAATCGTGATAAACACACCCATTACAAAGCACACCAAGAGCAGGGTCTTAAATTTACCTGCCTTGGGGAGGGCGGAGCCGATTTGTTCCCCCATAGGTGTCATTGCGATGTCCGCGCCGAGGTTAAAAAGGGCGATACCGATGATTAACACCAAAGCACAGCAGGAAAAAACAACCGTTTCCGTGATCGTGAAGTTGACGAGCGGCGTACAGTTCAAAATTAATACAATCAACGCAACGGGCAATACCGACAGCGCCGATTCCTTAAATTTTATCCAAAGTGCTTTTAACATAATGCTCCAAATTTATTTCAATGGTTTTTTCACCGAGAATTTATAGGTGGTAATTTCGTGGTAGGTTTCCCCTGCTTTCAAAAGGGTGGAGGGGTATTGAGGACAGTTGGGGGCGTTGGGATAACCCTGCGTTTCCAAACAAAGGGCGCAATATTGCCCGTATTGTTTTTTCCCGTCAAAATGCTCCAACGCGCACGCGGTATAGAGCTGAATGGCGGGCAGCGTGGTGTAACAATCCATGCGTCTGCCCGATGCTTCGTCGTAAACGGAAGCGGCGCGAACCAAGCCCTTGCCGATACGGTCAAGGCAGTAGTTAAAGTCATACCCCTTGCATTGCGCGATCAAAGGCGCGTCGGAAAAGGTATCCTGCCCGATTTTTTTCGAGGGTAAAAAGCTGTACGGCGTGCCGTCGATGTCCATAACCTCACCGTGGGGGATCAATTCCTGATCTACGGGGGTGATTTGACGGGCGTTGATGGTCAAAATATGATCCAAAATGGTATCCTGGCCGCCGATGTTAAAGTAGGAATGGTTGGTAAGGTTACACACGGTGTCCTTGTCCGTGGTGGCCTTGTATTCGATTTTTACCTCGTTTTCCTCCGAGAGAGAGAAGGTGACGCTGACCGTCAAATTGCCAGGGAAACCGCCTGCGCCGTCGGGGGAGAGGTGGGTGAGGATTAAACGCTCGCCTTCTACCTTTGCATCCCAAATCACACGGTCAAAGCTTGCGGAGCTTCCGCCGTGAAGGGTATTATTCCCTTCATTTTTTTCAATAGTATAAACGGTGCCGTTGAGGGTGAAACTTCCTCCGCCGATACGGTTGCCGTAACGACCGATCGTCGCGCCGAAATAGGGGTTATCCCCATAATAATCTTCGGGAGTTTTGCAACCCACGATAACGTCGGAAAATTTCCCGTTTTTATCGGGCGCGGTCAAACGAATGATACGCGCGCCGTAGGTAAGGATATCTACCTCCATACCCTTACTGTTTTTCAAGGTGTAAACCTCGTTTGTTTTGCCCTCTTTTACAAAGGAATAGGTTTTTTTGATCATAGTTAGCCTTCCTTTTACCGTTACCATAATATTATAGCATGCGCGCGTAGAAAAAGCCAACGAAAAAAGGCGTTTTTTGTAGAAATATACATAATTTATTATAAAAATGGGTGTCAAACCCTTGACAAGTATAATTTAGGTGTGCTATGATAGGCAACAAGCAAGCTATGTGAAGGTTGCAGGAGATGGACGGTTTTGTCCAACCGAAGGAGTAAAGCTCTCAGGTGACGCTATGTCGGGAACTGCAAGCGGATAGCACTCCGGAGAAGCTCATTAAATTGAGGGCCGAAGGGGCAAGCGCGATCCTCGCGCAAATCTCTCAGGCAAAAGGACAGAGTTACGCTTCATCGTTATTTTTTTGGACGGGTAAATGCATTCAACGCATACCTGCCTTGTTCATTTTTTAAAAAGCGATGAAAATAGGGCTTTGACGGAGTGGTATGGTACCACTCCGTTTTTTCGTTTTCCGAAGTTTTTTTCACTAAAAATTTTTTACCTGCGCAGCAGGGAACGGAGGTTTATTATGTGGGAGAGCATTATCGAGGTTGTTTCGAAGGTGAATGGTGTCATCAACGGGGTCGTTTGGGGCTGGCCGATGATTATCCTCATTTTGGGAACGGGCATTTTGATCACCGTGCGTACGAAATGTATGCAGGTGCGCAAGTTTGGCATGTCGTTGGGGGAAACCATTGTCCCGACGGTGAAGAGTATCGGGAAAAAGAAGAAAGGCCAAAACAAGAAAGAGAATTCCATTTCACAGTTTGAGGCGTTTGCGACGGCGATTTCGGGTACGGTTGGTACGGGGAACATCGTCGGCGTTACCTCCGCCATTATGACGGGCGGGCCTGGTGCGGTATTTTGGATGTGGATATCCGCGTTTTTTGGGATGATTACAAACTACGCGGAAAACGTACTCGGCTTGTATTTCCGTAAAAAGGAGAAGGACGGCGGTTTTTCGGGCGGGCCTGCTTACTACCTTGCCGAAGGCTTGGGCAGAGGGAGAAAGGATGCCTTGGGTAGTTTTTTAAAGACACTTGGTAAAATCCTCGGCGTGATGGCGGCGGTATTTTGTACCTTTGCCGCAATCGGTATGAGCGGTGTACAAACAAATAAAATTTCCGTTACCTTCCAAGATGCAATCGGTGGAAATGAACAAACCATTGCGTTGGTTGTAGGGCTTGTGGTATCGGCGGTGCTTGCCCTGATTATTTTGGGCGGTATCAAGAGTATCGGTCGCGTAGCGTCGATTATCGTACCCTTTATGTCCTTATTGTTCATTCTGATGGCGCTTATCATTATTTTTGCAAATGTAACCATGCTTGGTACGGCGTTTGCATTGATTTTTGGAAACATTTTCAAATTTGAATCGGCGCTTGCAGGCGTAGGCGGTTATGCGTTTGCGCAAATTATCCAAAAGGGTTTGGCGCGCGGCGTATTCTCCAACGAAGCAGGTTTGGGTTCTTCCGTAATCGCGCACAGCGCATCGGAGGTTCGCGAGCCGGTCAAACAGGGCTTGTGGGGCATCTTCGAAGTATTCTTCGACACCTTTGTAATTTGTACCTTGACGGCGCTTTTGATTTTGGTAAGCTTTGGCGATAAAGCAGGTATGGCGGGGGTATTGTATGCCGAAGGCGCGGCGGATACGGCTGTTTCGATGATGGCATTAGAAAACATGTTCGGTACCTTTGGTACCGTGGTATATTCCATCATGTTGCCCTTGTTTGCGTTCACCACCATTTTGGCTTGGTCCTATTACGGGGAGAAATCGATAGACTTCCTCTTCCGTAAAACGGGGGATTTGGGAAGAAAAATTGCAACCACCGTATTCAAGGTAGTATACGTTTTGTTGGTCATTGTGGCGGCGTTGATTGACGGTGAGTTGGCATGGTCGATTTCCGACACCTTTAACGGTTTAATGGCTTTGCCGAACTTGATCGGGTTGGTGCTGATGAGTGGATTGCTGGTGCGTATAACCAAGAATTATTTTGACAGAAAGAAAGGCTTAGACGTAAAGCCGATGCTGTCCGCATATGAGGATTTGAACGCGGAATTTGAACAGGATATTCTTACGGAAAAAGAAGAAAATCAAGTAGAAACGTCCCCCGAAGAGAATTAAGCGAAAAACGAATAAGATTAAACGGATTTTTTGTGAGAAAAATCCGTTTTTTACTTGTAAAAAACGTTGACTTAATGGGGTGAGTGTGCTATGATTATACCATTAGATTAATCAATCGGTTTTAGATTTTATATTCAAAAAATGAATATAAACCGAAAGGGAATAGTATGGAAATTAAAGTGATAAAAACGAATACCCCCGGGGTGATGCCCGCGGAAGATAAGTTGGGCTTTGGTAAAGTGTTTACCGACCATATGTTGGTGGTGGACTGGAGCGAGGATAAGGGCTGGTACGATGCCCGTATCGAGCCGTTTGGCAGAATTTCCCTCCACCCTGCTTCCACCGTATTGCATTACGGCGCGGAAATTTTCGAGGGCTTGAAGGCATACCGCCGTGCGGACGGCGGGGTGCAGCTTTTCCGTCCCATGGAAAACGTAAAGCGTATGAATCGTTCGGCGGAGCGTATGAGCTTACCTGAAATGCCCGAAGAGGATATGTTGCAGCTCTTGACCGAGTTTGTAAAAATGGAAGAAAAGTGGGTACCCAAATCCTTTGGTACTTCTCTCTATCTTCGTCCTTTCTTGTTCGGCAACGACGAGGCGTTGGGGGTACACGCGGTAAAGAATGCGACCTTCATGTTGATTGCCTCGCCCAGCGGCAGCTACTACAAGGAAGGGATTAACCCCGTAAGCATTATGATTGAAAACGAGGACGTGCGAACGGTACGCGGCGGTACGGGTTATGCAAAGTGCGGCGGTAACTACGCGGCAAGTACCCGCGCAGGCGAAAGAGCGGCAAAGAAAGGGTATTCGCAGGTGCTTTGGTTGGATGGTGTAGAAAGAAAATACATCGAAGAAGTGGGCGCGATGAACGTTATGTTCAAAATCAACGGGGAAATCGTTACCCCGATGCTGACGGGCTCTATTTTACCTGGTATTACCCGTAAGAGCTGTATCGAGGTTTTGAAAGCAAAAGGCTACGCCGTGCAGGAACGTCTTTTGTCGGTGGACGAGTTGACGGAAGCGTTGGAAAACGGTACCTTGGAAGAGGCATGGGGCTGCGGTACGGCGGCGGTTGTTTCGCCCATCGGTAAGCTGGCAATCAACGATAAGGAATACCTTGTCGGCGGCGGTAAAATCGGGGAAGTAACCCAAATGCTGTATGATACCTTGACGGGGATTCAATGGGGCAAATGCGAAGACACCTTCGGTTGGGTGTATAAAATTAGTTAAGCCCTTTTCAAAAACACAGGAAAAAGCTGTGTTTTCCTTGAAAAATCAAAGGAAACTACAAATAAATTGTTGACAATTTACAGAAAAATAAGGTACAATATATACATTATAATATGCGAGGTATGATATGGGTGCAGTTGCAGGCGGATGCGGCAGTGTAATCGGTGGCGGTTTTGCGATCTTGATGATTGCGGCGCTTGTGATCGGTTCGTTGGTGTTGTCGAAGCGTAAATCGAACAATCAGTAAACACAACCCCCTACGGGGGATAACAATTTAGTCAAAGGCAACGACGGGAATAAAACCATAAGGATTGTTAGCGCAGAGAGTCGGTGTTTGGTGCGAACCGATACAACCTTACGGAGTATACTCCTCCCCGAGCCGCCGAGAGAACGGCGAACTTCGCTTATTAGATTCGGACGGGTTCTCCCGTAATAGAGAGGTCTTTTTAAGACGTGAGTGGGTGATTTTTTCACCAAAAAGAGTGGTACCGCGGAGTTTCTTCGTCTCTTTCGTGAGATCGTTGCGCAATTTTTGCGCGCGAAAGCGAAAGAGATTTTTTGTTTGGAGGGATTATGAAAAACACGAATAAATACGTGAAACAATATTTCGAGCCGCAGGGCGTTTCGATGGACTGGACGAAAAAATCCGCCATTGACAAAGCGCCTGTGTGGTGCAGCGTGGATTTGCGTGACGGCAATCAAGCGCTGATTATCCCGATGAGCTTGGAAGAAAAGTTGGAGTTTTTCAAACTTCTTTGCAAGGTCGGTTTTAAGGAAATTGAAATCGGCTTCCCTGCGGCGAGTGAAACGGAATACGAATTTTGCCGTACCTTGATTGAAAACAACCTGATCCCCGACGACGTTACCATTCAAGTATTGACGCAATCGCGCGAGCATATCATTGCAAAAACCTTTGCGGCGTTAGAGGGCGCGAAAAACGCCATCGTGCATTTGTACAATTCCACCTCCGTGGCGCAACGCCAGCAGGTGTTCAAGCGTGAAAAACAGGAAATCATCGACATCGCCGTGGCAGGCGCAAAGCTTTGTCAAGAATATAAAGAAAAAGCGAAAGGGAAAATCACCTTTGAATATTCCCCCGAAAGTTTTACGGGTACGGAGCCGGAATTTGCGGCGGAAATTTGCAATGCCGTCTTGGATATTTGGCAACCGACCGCGGACGATAAGGCCATCATCAACCTGCCCGTCACGGTATCCCATTCGATGCCGCACGTATATGCCAACCAAGTGGAATATATGTGCAAGAATTTGAAAAATAGAGAAAACCTTATCATTTCCTTGCATCCCCACAACGATCGAGGTTGTGCGGTCGCGGACAGCGAAATGGGCTTGCTTGCAGGCGGTGACCGTATTGAAGGCACGCTGTTTGGCAACGGCGAACGCACGGGCAACGTCGATATCATTACCCTTGCGTTGAATATGTATTCGCAGGGGGTAGAGCCGAATTTGGACTTTTCCAACCTGCCCGCTATCACCGAAGTGTATGAACGAGTCACCCGTATGAAGGTGAGCGACCGTCAGCCGTACAGCGGCGCGTTGGTGTTTGCGGCGTTCTCGGGATCCCACCAAGACGCGATTGCCAAGGGTATGAAATACCGCGTGGAAAAGGATACGGACAGTTGGACGGTGCCTTATCTTCCCATTGACCCTGCCGACGTGGGCAGGGTGTACGAGGCAGACGTCATTCGTATCAACTCGCAATCGGGTAAGGGCGGTATCGGGTATATCTTGGAAACGCAGTTCAAATTGCTGTTGCCCAAGAAAATGCGCGAGGTGTTCGGTTATCACGTCAAGAATATTTCCGACCATGCCCACAAGGAGCTTTCCCCCGACGAAGTACACGACATTTTCCTGCGTGACTTTGTCAATTTGCGTTCCTTACTTTCTGTGGTCAACGTAAAATGCGAGGACATTGGCGCGGAAGAGGTAAAGGGCTGCGTGGATATCGAATATAAGGGAAAGGTGCAAACGGTAGAGGTATTTGGCAGCGGTCGTTTGGACTGTGTATCGAATGCCATTAGAAAAGTCACTGGTATAGAGTATGTATTAGAAAGCTACGTAGAGCATGCGTTGGAGGAAAAATCCACCTCGAAAGCAGCGTCCTACGTCAGCATTGCGGAAAATGGAAACGCCCACTGGGGTGTAGGTATTCACCGAGATATTATGACCTCGTCCATACGGGCTTTGGTTTCCGCGGTGAATAGAATGTTAGTGAAGGAGGAAGCGTTATGAAATTAACAGGCGCTCAAATTGTTGTACAGACCTTGATTGAGCAGGGTGTAACCGACATATTCGGTTATCCTGGCGGTCAGGTTGTTCATATTTACGATGCATTATACGCAAATAAAGATAAAATCAACCACATCTTGACGGCGCACGAACAGGGTGCGGCGCATGCGGCGGACGGGTATTCAAGATCAACGGGTAAGGTGGGGGTATGTATCGCAACCAGCGGTCCTGGCGCAACCAACCTCGTTACCGGTATTGCAACGGCGATGCTTGACAGTATACCCATGGTCGCGATTACGGGCAACGTACCTTGTTCTTTGATCGGTAGAGATAGTTTCCAAGAAATTGACATTACGGGCATCACGATGCCGATCACCAAGCACAACTATTTCGTAAGCAATATTGAGGATTTGGCGGACACGATCCGCGAAGCCTTCCAAATGGCGAAATCGGGTAGACCTGGTCCCGTTCTTGTGGATATCCCCAAAGACGTACAGTTGGCTTCGTATGAATATGAAGCGCAGCCCGTGGTAGAAAAACTTCCTTTGAAAAAGGTTAAGGAAAGCTTGATTGATGAGGCGGTTGCGTTGATTAACGAATCGAAGAAGCCTTACATCTACGTAGGCGGCGGCGCGGCAGGCGTGGGCTTGGGTGAAGAAATCGTTGCCCTTGCCAAGAAAATCGGCGCGGTAATCGGTTGTTCATTTATGGGTCTTTCCTGCATCCCTGACGATTGCGATCGTTTCCTTGGTATGCAAGGTATGCACGGACATTATGCATCGTCCATGGCGCAAAACAACGCCGACTTGATTTTGGCAGTGGGGGTTCGTTTCTCGGATAGAGCAACGGGCAACGTTTCCAAATTTGCGAAGAAGAGTAAAATCATTCAATTAGACCCTGATGCGGCGGAAATCAACAAAAACGTTCGCGTAAACGTTGGTTTGGTAGGTGACGTAGAAGACGCGTTTAAGCGTATCGCGGAAAAGTGCGAAGCGCAGGACAACCGTGAATGGTTGAACAGCGTAGACGAGCTGAAGAGGGAAGAAAAGAATTTTGAACAGCAAATTGCGGATGCGGCGAAGGATAGATTGACCCCGAAACAGGTGTTTGATATCATCAATGCAAACAAGCTTCCCAAAACGATTGTGGCAACGGACGTAGGTCAGCACCAAATGTGGGCAGCGCAATATTCCACCTTTGACGGTCCTCGCCGTATCGTATCCAGCGGTGGCTTGGGTACGATGGGCTTTGGCCTTGGCGCGGCAATCGGCGCGTACGTAGCCACCAAGGATCCCGTGGTATTGATTACGGGCGACGGTAGCTTCGGTATGAACCTCAACGAGTTGGCTACCGCAGTCAGCAACAAGGTGCCCGTGGTTGTCATCTTGATGAACAACGGTGTGTTGGGTATGGTAAGACAATGGCAAACCTTGTTCTTCGGTAAGAGATATTCGCAAACGGTACTCGATAGAAAAACCGATTTCGTGGCGCTGGCAAAGGCGTTCGGGGCGGACAGCTATCTTGCGGAAACGGAGGTAGAGTTCAAAAAAGCGTTCATCTCCGCTGTTCAGGCGAAAAATCCTACGGTGATTGAGGTACGCATTGACAAGGACGAGCTGGTTTTACCCATGCTTCCTCCCGGTGGCTCGATTGACGATATGATTACGATGATACAAAAGTAAGGAGGGCGAATGATGGAAGAAAAATTTATTATTGCGGTATATGTAGACAACAAAGCAGGTGTTTTGACCCGTGTAACGGCAATGTTTACCCGTCGCGGTTTTAACATTGACGCATTGACCGTAGGGGAAACGGAAAACCCCGCTTGTTCCCGTATCACGATTGCGATGAAAGGGGATATGTACGCGAAAGAGCAGTTGATTAGTCAATTAAAGAAAATGCTCGTCGTAAAGAAAGTGGCGGTGTTGGAAGAAGAGCCGATCAAACGTGAATTGATGCTCATCAAGGTTTCCAACAAACCGGAATTTAGAAGTGATATCATGACGGCGGTGGACGTTTTCCGCGCAAGCGTTATCGACTACTCCACGGAAGGTATGTGCATCGAGGTAACGGGCAGCCCGTCGAAGATTGACGCGTTTGTAAAATTGATGCAGCCCTTTGGCATTTTAGAAATGTGCCGTACAGGTATCGTTGCGTTGGATAGAGGCACCAAAACACTCTTCTCGGAGTGAGAGAATTCATTAAAAAGAAAAAAATAAAAGGATAAGGAAATATATTATGGCAAACAGAATTTTTTATCAAGCAGATTGTGATTTGAACAAATTGAACGGCAAAACCGTTGCAATCATCGGCTACGGCTCGCAGGGTCACGCGCATGCGCTCAACCTCAAGGATTCGGGCGTAAACGTAGTGGTTGGTCTTTACAAAGGCAGCAAGAGTTGGGAAAAGGCTGAAAGACAGGGTGTGAAAGTTATGACCGCTGCGGAAGCGGCTGCAATCGCGGACATCATCATGATTTTGATCAACGATGAAAAGCAGGCGAAACTCTACAAAGAAAGCATCGAACCCAACCTCACCGAAGGCAAGACGTTGGCATTTGCACACGGCTTCAACATTCACTTTGGTTGCATCAAGCCTCCCAAGAACGTAAACGTAATCATGGTTGCGCCTAAAGGCCCTGGCCATACGGTACGTAGCGAATATCAGGTAGGCAAAGGCGTACCTTGCTTGATCGCTGTAGAACAGGATGCAACGGGTGATGCTTTGGAACTTGGTCTTGCTTACGCGGCTGGTATCGGCGGCGCAAGAGCAGGCGTGTTGGAAACCAACTTCCGTACTGAAACGGAAACTGACCTTTTCGGTGAACAAGCGGTACTTTGCGGCGGTGTTTGCGCATTGATGCAGGCAGGCTACGAAACGTTGGTAGAGGCAGGTTATGACCCTCGTAACGCTTACTTTGAATGTATCCACGAAATGAAATTGATCGTTGACCTTATTTACCAGAGCGGTTTTGAAGGTATGAGATATTCGGTATCCAACACCGCTGAATACGGCGACTACGTAACCGGTCCGAAGATCATTACCGAAGAAACGAAGAAAGCGATGAAGAAGGTTTTGAAAGACATTCAAGACGGTACGTTCGCAAAAGAATTCCTTTTGGATATGTCCGAAGCTGGCTCGCAGGTACATTTCAACGCAATGAGAAAGATTGCCGCTGAACATCCTTCCGAAGTAGTAGGCCGCGATATTAGAAAGTTGTATAGCTGGGCGGACGAAGAAAAATTCATCAATAACTAATAAAAACAAAGAATATACGGCGCAGGGCTTCGTCGAGCTTGCGTTTTCCCTCGCTCATTTACGCTCAGTAAACTCCCGTCAGGAAAGCCGCGCTCTCCTTGCCCTGCTTGTATCTTGCTTTGTTTACACTCGTAATATAGATACGTAGAAGGTAAGTGAGGCTTTGCCGAGCTTGTGTGTAACAGTGAGATGCGGAACAATCTATAAAAACGCAAGAAAACACTCATTACAAGGTCAAGCGGAACGCTTGTGCTTGTATCTTGCTTTGTTTTACACAAGTAAGATAGTAGCGTAGAGTTCGAGTAAGGCTTCGTCGTGATATGCGAAGTAACCTATAAAAACGCACGAAAGCACTCACTACAAGGTCAAGCGGAACGCTTGCCTGCTTGTATCTTGCTTTGTTTTATAAAGCAATAACTGTATGCAAAGTTTGTGATTAAAGTTTCACAATATAGGGATTATTATGATTAAAGATACGATAGTAGACGGATTTCAAAACGCGCCCCATAGATCGTTGTATCATGCTCTCGGCATGACGGACGAGGAAATGAGCCGCCCCTTAATCGGGGTGGTTTGCTCCTACAACGAAATCGTGCCCGGGCACACCAACCTTGACAAAATCGCGCAGGCGGTAAAGCTTGGCGTAGCAATGGCAGGCGGTACGCCTATCATGTTCCCTGCAATCACCGTTTGTGACGGTATCGCAATGGGGCATACAGGTATGAAATACTCCCTCGTCACCCGCGATTTGATTGCGGACTCCACCGAGGCAATGGTGCGTGCGCACGGCTTTGACGGGCTCGTTATGATTCCCAACTGCGACAAAAACGTACCCGGTCTTTTGATGGCGGCGGCGCGTTTGAACATTCCCACCGTTTTCGTAAGCGGCGGTCCTATGCTTGCAGGCAGGGTGAATGGTAAAAAACGTTCCCTTTCCAGCATGTTTGAGGCGGTAGGGGCTTACACGGCAGGCAAAATCAACGAAGAACAGTTGACCGAATTTGAAAGAAAGGTATGTCCTACCTGCGGCTCCTGTTCGGGTATGTACACGGCAAATTCCATGAACTGCTTGACCGAGGTCCTCGGTATGGGTTTGAAAGGTAACGGTACGATTCCTGCGGTATATTCCGCGCGTATCGAGCTCGCAAAACACGCAGGTATGCAGGTAATGGAGCTTGTTAGAAAGAACATTCGTCCTCGTGATATCATGACGGCGGCGGCGATTAAAAACGCAATCACCGCGGACATGGCCTTGGGTTGTTCGACGAACAGTATGCTGCACTTACCTGCAATCGCCAACGAATGTGGGGTAGAATTTGACCTTGACGAGGTCAATGAAATCAGCGAACGCACCCCCAACCTTTGCCACCTTGCGCCCGCAGGCCCTACCTATATGGAAGATCTCAACGAGGCAGGCGGCGTACATGCGGTATTGAAAGAATTAGAGGCGTTGAACCTCTTGGATACCTCGGTAATGACTTGCACGGGCAAAACGATGCAGGAAAACCTTGTAGGTATCGTAAATATGGACGAAGAAGTCATCAGAAAACCCGAAAATGCCTTTGGTAAGACGGGTGGTATCGCGGTATTGAAAGGTAACCTTGCGCCGGACGGTTGCGTGGTAAAACGCGCGGCGGTTGCACCGGAGATGCTTGTGCATGAAGGCCCTGCCAAGGTGTATGAGAGCGAGGAAGAATGTATTGCGGCGATTTACGGCGGTAAAATCGTAAAGGGTGACGTAGTGGTGATCCGTTACGAAGGTCCTGCAGGCGGCCCTGGTATGCGTGAAATGTTGTCGCCCACCTCGGCAATTGCAGGTATGGGTTTGGATAAGGACGTAGCCTTGATTACGGACGGACGTTTCTCGGGTGCGACCCGTGGCGCGTCTATCGGGCACGTTTCTCCCGAAGCGGTTTCGGGCGGTATGATTGCCTACGTAAAGGACGGGGATATCATTTCCATCGACATCCCGAACTATTCCATCAAGCTCAACGTTTCCGACGAGGAAATTGCAAAACGTAAAGCGGAAATGCCCTTAAAGAAAAAAGAAGTATCGGGGTATTTGAAGCGTTACGCGGCGCAGGTTTCTTCCGCAGATAAAGGCGCCATCATAAATAAGTAAACACATAAATAGGTAAACACATATCTACTTCGCATTTCTGCGTTGGCGCTTGGTCACGTACTTCTTTGTACGCTCCCTCGCGCCGCCTTGAACTACTTGTATCTCTGTGTTTACG
>JAZKZY010000076.1:0-10136 GCA_045612895.1 Candidatus Scatosoma sp.
TCCAAATTGCCGATCAAGCTCTTGCCTGCGCGCGCCGCCAAAATAGCCGCTTCGTTGAGAAGGTTGGCAAGCTCTGCGCCCGAGAAGCCAGCCGTGATACGGGCAACCGTCTTAAAGTTCACGTCGGGAGCCATCGGCTTATTACGTGCGTGTACCTTCAAAATTTGTTCACGACCCTTTACGTCGGGAAGGTTCACGTTGATTTGTCTGTCAAAACGGCCAGGACGGAGCAATGCGGGGTCAAGGATGTCCGCACGGTTGGTCGCCGCCATAACGATGATACCGTCGTTGCTTTCAAAACCGTCCATTTGTACAAGGATTTGGTTGAGCGTTTGTTCACGTTCGTCATGACCGCCGCCAAGACCTGCGCCACGGCGTCTACCTACGGCGTCAATTTCGTCCACAAAGATGATACAGGGTTGGTTTTTCTTTGCCATTTCGAATAAATCGCGCACACGCTTTGCACCAACACCCACGTACATTTCTACAAAGTCCGAACCGGAAACGGAGAAGAAGGGCACGCCTGCTTCACCTGCAACCGCTTTCGCAAACAAAGTTTTACCTGTACCCGGAGGGCCTACAAGCAATACGCCCGAGGGAATTCTTGCGCCAAGGTTCGAGAACTTCTTGGGGGATTTGAGGAATTCCACCACTTCGCGAAGCTCTTCCTTTTCTTCTTCCGCGCCTGCTACGTCCGAGAAACGCACCTTCAAGTTGTTTTGTACCTGCGCTTTCGATTTGCTGATGTTCATCGAGGCTTGGTTTGCACCCGATGCGCTGCGCATAATTAACCAGAAGATCAAGGCAACCAACACTACTCCGACGATGGGGAGCAAGCTAGACCAAATACTGCCTGCGTTGGGGTCTGTGAAGGTTACCGAAAAGTCAACCTTACCGCCAACACTTTCAATCAATGCATTGAAAGCCGCAAAGTCGTATATACTGGGGGCAACCGTGGTATAGGTTGCTATCGTTTTACCCTCTACATCGATTACATATCCCGTCCAGTTGTATGCGTCAACGTATAACTCCGTAATTTCTTTGCTCGACAGCTTTACCATAAATTCGTTGAAAGATATTTCTTGCGCACGCCCGATCACTTCCCCTAAAAGGGTATAAATCAAGAATGCCGCGATGACCGCAACAACAATCCATATAATTGTTTTTGTTTTCTTATTCAAAATCGTTACTCCCTTGTTTTTCCAAAATTCCTATTCAAAAATAACGGTTTAATTTTAACATATTCTTAACACACTTTCAAGTGTTTCAAACACAAAACCAGTAATATTTAACAAATGTTCACAAACTTAACACAATTCCCTCGCGCAAAGCTGTCGATTTTTGTATTTTTTACCAACTTTGGTAAAAATCTATTAGAAACTGCCAAGTAAAATCTTCAAACCGATGGCAAGCAACACGCCGCCGCCAAGGATTTCCGCCTTGTCCGTCAGCTTTCCGCCAACCGCTTTTCCGATATATACCGCCCCCACACTCAAGGCAAAGGTTACCACGCCGATCATCGCCGTCGAACCCCATACGCCAAGCGTCAAACCCGCCTCCGACATCATTAAGGTTTGCAAGGTTACACCCACCGCCAAGGCATCAATAGAGGTTGCAATCGCCTGCATAAACAGTTTACCCAAAGACAACGTTGTTTCTTCCTTTTCAGCGGTTAAACGCGTACATACCCCCAACGTTTCACAATCTTCACACCCGTCGGTGGAAGGGTTTTTTGATTGAATCCACTCCTGTATGCCCTCATACAGCATTTTGCCGCCCAAAAACGCCAACAACCCAAAGGAAATCCAGGCGGAAATTTGTTTGAACGTTTCTAAGAACGCGCTGGCGATAATCCCCGTAATGAAATACCCGATAAGGGGCATCAAAAACTGGAAAAAGCCAAAGAATAAACCGATGAGCAACGCGCGCTTTGCAGGCATTTTCGCATCAGTCATACCATTAGTCATTCCCACAGCGCAGGCATCCATCGCAAGCCCTACGGAATATATTAAAGTTCCCCAAAAACCCATGTTTTCAATCCTTTACAAGCAGTTCTTTTCTTTCAAAACGCGCAACACGTCCGCAAAAACCTCTTCGGGGGTTTGCGTGCCGTCCACACATGCCACACGATCAGGCTCCGCCGCCGCAACCGTCTTATACCCTTCGTAAACACGCTTGTGGAATTCCATACCAGCAAGTTCCAAACGGTCGTTTTGATCAGCGCCGTGCTTTCTCTTGAATGCCGCCTCGGGGGTCAAATCAATAAACACCGTCACCTCGGGCAGATATTTTTCAAGCGCGAACGCGTTGATTTTTTTGATAAATTCCATACCCAAGCCACGCGCGTATGCTTGATATGCAAACGAGGAATCCACGTAACGGTCGCAAATAACCAGCTTCCCCTCCGCAAGGGCAGGCTCTACACGATCATTCAAGTGTTGTACACGGGAAGCCGCATACAAAAGCGCCTCGCATTCGTCCGTCATTTCCATGTTTTTACCGCTGAGTAGAATTTCACGAATTGCCTCGGAAATCTTCCCGCCGCCCGGCTCACGCGTGAAAATGTGCGCGATACCGTTTTGGGTTAAATATTCGCTCAACAAACGAAGCTGCGTACTTTTACCGCTGCCGTCACAGCCCTCAAAAGTGATAAATTTTCCTCTTGCCATATCATTTTTCCTCTTGAAAGGTTAATATTTTTCCGTCTTTTAAACCGAACACGTTGTTCGCTTTTTGCAATTTTTCTATCTTTTCTTGGGTGATTACTTCCCCGATTTGAAAAAGGGGAACGCAAGGGGGGAACAAACCGCACATTCTTGCGCAAACACGCCCCTCCGCCTTGTCTAAATCCACCCACTCTGTTTGATTTTCACCGAAAATAATGGGGGCAGGTACGGGTTGAACACTTTTTTTCTCAAAAAGTGGGTATTCCTCAAACAACTGCGCCAGCTTTTTCGTTAATAACGCAAACTCCTCTTCGCTGGTGGCTGGGGAAAGATAGAAGGTGAGGTTGTCACCGTCGCAAAATTCCGCGTAAATCCCTTCCCTTTCAAGGCGTTTTTCCACCTCGAATGCCTGCGCGCCAAACTGCACGACAAGCTTTGTCCAGTCTTCGTTTTGATATACTCGCTCCTGCAGTTGAAATGTCTTTACTGCATTTTCCAAACGTTCGTTACGAGGATACTTCACCGCATATTCCACCGACGCCATAATCGGGTAGGAGGGGCTGGTGGTACGGAAAACGTCCACCGCGTTTTCCAACGCCGCCGCCGTTTTTTCACTTCTTGCCGACACAACCGCGCCTTGTGTAAAGGCTGGCAAGCTCTTGTGTACGCCGTCCACCCACATATCCGCATACGCGCCCGCGTGCAGGTTTTTCTCATAATGTAAATGTCCGCCGTGCGCGCCATCCACCAAAAGCAGTTTTCCCGTTTGGTCGCAATATTCTCTCGCGCTCCTCAAATCCGCCACGTTGCCGTAGTAATCGGGAGAGGTGAAAAATAAAACGTCCGCTTGGGTGAATAATTCATTATATTTCTCTTTCAACGCGGACATGGTAGGGATATAGGGTATATTTCCCTTATATGCGCAGGGATATACCAAGGGGGTCAACCCCAACACCGCACAACCGTTAAACACACTCTTGTGCGAGCCTTCACACACCGCCACCGTGCGCGCACCCAACGCTTTTGCCGCTTGCAACATAGACAAAACGCCTGCGGTGCTGCCGTCCGTCAAGAGGAAGCTCTTTTCCGCGCCAAGAACGTTGGCAACATCCTTTTCCGCCGCCGCAATACAACCGCGCGGACAGGAAAGATTGTCTGAAAAGGACAACTCCGTAATATCCCACATCCCCACTTTATGGCCAGGGGTGTGAAAGGAAATATGTTGCGCGCTTGCATGCGTTTGTAACATTTGATAAATCTTACAATCCGCAAGCACGTTTTTGTTTTTCAAAAATCTATCCATGAGCAGTTGCCCTTATTTTTCCGTCGCCATAGAAAGACGAATGACGTAATTCACGTACAAAAGCGATTCGTACTCGAAGCCCTCTTCCACGTCGTCAAAGGTGAGCAAGGCAACGTGCATATTGTCCGCGCAAAATACGTTTTGCGTTTCCCCTTCTTCGCTTTCCACCGTTTTCATGTAAGCGGTGATATTTTTGAGGTGGGGCATTTTTTCGCTATTCGGACAAAGGTTGATCGAAAAAGTCCCTTCTACCAAGACTTTGTTCTTGTCGTAATCCCAAGCAGTCGTCTTTTCAAGCTGTACCAAACCGCTTGCAAGGTAACCGTCAAATTCCACCAACGCATCGCGGTATTTTTGAATACGCGCCACGTCGTCTTTTACACCTTGTTCAATTTGAGCCGTCTTTTTATAGCGCTTGTCTTTGTTTTTCTCAATGCGTTTCAAGAAAGCCGTTCTCACCGCTTCCTCATTCAACGTACCCGCTTTGTAACCACCGTCAAAGTAGTTGTTCAAGTAACGCTCCATTTGCTTGAAGAACCCGTCCTCGTCATCGCGGTCCAAGTTCAACAAAAGATAGCCGTAAGAAGACACCAAATCCTGTAAATAGGTATTATGCACCTTTTCGCCGTCGCGTTCGTATTCATATTTCGTGTTCGGGATATTCGGTACAAACACCACGTCCCCTTCGCTGGTCGCCATACGCGTTTCCATTAAGGTAGAGCCGTATTCGGCATTACCGCCAACGTCCACCTCCGTTATTTTTATAACCTCGTGAGAAAATACGCCTTTGCTGTAAGCGCTCGACAACGTTTTACTAAAGCTCGTGCTGATAGTCCCCACGTTCCCGAAATAGTTAACTGCGGTGAATTGTTGCGCGGGCGTAATGCGCGTTGCGGACATGGTAAAAACCAACGACCACACCAAAATAGCCACCAAAATACCCCCTATAATCTTCAACCAGTCATAGGAAAGCATTCTGTTTAAACGTTCTTTGGTTATTTTTGCATCCATAAAATCACCCCTTTTTTTTGTGAAAGGATAAAGAAACGCCGTTTCGGCCGGGTAGCCCTAGTCGAATAGCGGCGTTTTCTAGTAATTACTTTTTGGGTTTCATCGTAGGGAAGAGGATAACGTCACGAATGGTGGAGCTATCCGTCAACAACATTACGAAACGGTCCAAACCCATACCAAGACCGCCTGTGGGAGGCAAACCATATTCCAACGCGTTGATGAAATCTTCATCCACTTGCGCTTCGTTGTTACCCTTCGCGCGTTTTGCTTCTACCTGCTTCAACATACGCTGTTTCTGGTCGATAGGATCGTTCAATTCCGAGAACGCGTTGCCATATTCGTGACCGCAAATGAAGTATTCAAAGCGTTCCGTGAATGCAGGGTTGGAGGGTTTACGTTTTGCCAAGGGGGAGTTTTCTACGGGATAATCGTAGATAACGGTAGGTTGAATGAGCTTGTCTTCAACAAACGCGTCGAAGAGTTCGATAAGCACCCAGCCCTTGGTTGCGTTTTCGTGTTCAAGTTCCACACCAAGACCTTTTGCTGCCGCGCGTGCATCTTCGTCCGTAGCCCAGTCGTGGTAATCCACGCCTGCGTACTTCTTCACTGCTTCCGCCATCGTCAATCTGGTCCAGTCACCCATGTGGATTTCCGTACCCTGATAGGTGATGTCCAACGTACCGCATACCTTCAAGGTAACCGTCTTGTACAAATCTTCGATCATGTCCATCATATCGAAGTAGTCACTGTACGCTTCGTACATTTCGATAGAGGTGAATTCGGGGTTGTGGTAAGCGTCCATACCTTCGTTACGGAAGATACGGCCAACTTCATATACCTTGTCCATACCGCCAACAATCAAACGCTTCAAGAAAAGCTCCGTTTCGATACGCATATACATATCCAAATCCAACGCATTGTGGTGCGTTTTGAAAGGACGAGCATCCGCACCGATTTCCAAAGGCAAAAGGGTGGGGGTGTCTACCTCCAAGTAACCGCGGTTGTCAAGGAAGTTACGGATTTCCTTCAAAATTTGCGAACGTACACGGAAGGTGTCACGAACGTCTTTATTCATGATCAAGTCAAGGTGACGAAGACGATACTTCATATCCTTGTCCTGCAAACCATTGTGTTTTTCAGGCAAAGGAAGAAGGGATTTCGTTAAAAGGGTCAATTCGGTTACGTGGATGGAAATTTCACCCGTTTGCGTTTTGAAAACAAAACCCTTCAAGCCGAAAATATCACCGATGTCATAATCCTTTTTGTAGGACATGTAGTTTTCTTCACCGATATCCTGACGGGTAACGTAAACCTGAATCAAACCGCTTCTGTCTGCGATGTGAGAGAAGGACGCCTTACCCATGATACGGCGGGACATCATACGGCCTGCGATTGCAACCGTCTTGCCTTCGTATGCCTCAAAATTATTTTTAATCGTTTCCGAATCCGCATCTACGGGATATTTTACCTGTTCGTAAGGGTTTTTACCTTCGGAAACCAACTTTGCCAACTTTTCACGGCGGATACGCGCCTGTTCGATAAGCTGTTCTTCTTCCGATACTTCTACGGGCGCTTTTACATTTTTATTTTCTTGCATTTGTAAACCTCTCGTATTTGTTATATCCAAACTCAACGCATACCTGGTATGCTTGTTTTAGAAAATTTCCTTGATAATCAAACGATATTCGCCGTCGGGCGCAACTACCTTAACCGCATCGCCAACCTTGTGCTTTAAGAGGGCTTTGCCTACGGGAGATTCGTTGGAAATCTTGTTTTCCATCGGGTTTGCTTCCGTCGTACCGGTAATTTCATAGGTGTCTTCTTCGTCCATTTCTTCATCGTAAACAGTTACTTTAGAACCGATGTGTACGAAAGAGGTATCGCTGCTTACTTCCAAAATAACCGCGTTTTTGATTTTGTAATCCAAATCTACGATTTCGCCTTCGTTTGCCGCTTGTTCGTTACGAGCTGCATCGTATTCTGCGTTTTCGGAAAGGTCACCGTGGCTTCTTGCTTCCGCAATACGTTCCACGATTTCCTGACGTTTTACCGTCTGTAAGTACTTCAAGCGTTCTACCGCTTCATCGTATCCTTTTTGGGTCATAATAAACTGCTGTTCTGCCATAAACTCCTCCTGCTCCGCACCTGTATTTTTTGGGGTTTTTTGTGTTTTTTCGCTTGAAATCGAACCCAAAATTTTCAAAACTACACGAAAAAAACCGCCCGCTTGCGGAACGTTAAAAATACAACCGTGACTTTTTGGGTCACCAAAAGCCACGGCATAAATCCTTCTTGTTTGTTATTATATCTTATTTTATGCGCTTTGTCAATGATTTTTGCAGGCGTTTGAAAGAATTTCACCCGTTTTCACCCTTTACACAACCATTTTTCGCGCAAATTTTAGCGTAAAGTGTTCAAAAACGCCGACATGCGGTCAAACGCCTCGGAAAGGGCATTCATACTCGTCGCATACGAAAGGCGGACGTTGTTTTCGCCAAACCGTCCAAAGGCATTCCCGGGGACTACCGCCACCTTTTGTTTCGCAAGCAGTTCGTTGGCAAATTCTTCCGCAGCAAGCCCCGTCGATTTCACCGAGGGAAAGGCGTAAAACGCGCCTCTCGGCTCGAAACAATCCAACCCGATTTCCTTCAAGGAATGGAGCACGAACTTTCTACGCTTGTCGTAGGAATCGCGCATTTCCTCAACGGTAGCAAACCCGTCGGAAAAACCATCCTTCAACGCCTCAATCGCCGCATACTGTGAAGTGATCGGGGCGCACATAATGGCGTATTGATGAATTTTGAACATCGCATTGTCAATGGCAGGGGGCGCACAAACGTACCCCATACGCCAACCGGTCATCGCAAACGCCTTAGAAAAACCGCTGACGTACACCGTGCGTTCTTTCATACCGGGCAAAGCCGTTATGCTCGCGTGTTGCTTTCCATAGGTAAGCTCTGCGTAAATCTCATCCGTAATCACCAGTAAATCGTGGCGGACGATGATTTCGGCAATGGCCCTTAACTCCTCCTCCGACATAATCGCGCCCGTCGGGTTGTTGGGATAGGTCAAAATGATTGCCTTGGTTTTTTCGGTAATCACTTGTGTCAAATATTCAGGTTTGATAACAAAGTTATCTTCCTCGCGGCACTCCACATGGACGGGCGTACCGTCCGACATCAACACGAGCGGCGAATAGGAAACGTAAGCAGGATCGGGGATTAACACCTCGTCCCCACGCTCAATACAAGCGCGCAACACAAGGTCGATTGCCTCACTGCCGCCCACCGTCACTAAAATATTCTTCGGGTCGTATTCCAAGCCGAAACGTTCGTACAAATATCTCGAAATCAATTCAAGCAGGGTGGGTAAACCGCGGTTACCTGTATATTGCGTGTATCCTCTTTGCAGAGAGTTGATTGCCGCAGATCTTACCTTCCAAGGCGTGACAAAATCAGGCTCGCCCACACCAAGTGAGATCGCGCCCTCAGTACACGATACGATATCAAAGAATTTTCGGATACCGCTCGGTTGAAGATTTTTCGCTTTTTGGTTAATAAAATCACGCATAATTGTTCTTTCTCTTATAAAATGAGCATACCAGGTATGCGTTTAACACATTTTTACCCGATTTATGCCTGGATAGAGATGCGATAATCCGCATCCTCTTTTTCCGTTAAGACCCCTTCAATTTTATATTTCTTCAAGATAAAGTGGGTTGCCGTACTAATAACGCCGTCAAAGGTAGAAATCCTTTCCGATACAAAACGCGCCACCTGATGCAAGGTTTTGTCCTCGATAAAGACAGCCAAATCATACGCGCCACTCATTAAGTACACAGCCTTTACCTCGGGGAAGGAGGCAATTTGTTTGGCAATTCCGTCAAAACCCTCTTTCTTTTTCGGGGTAACTTTTACCTCAATCAAAGCTTCTACAAAAGAGCCTTCCTGCTTTTCACTGTTTACGATTGCAGTGTATTTTACTAGCAAACCGCATCTTTCCATATCCGCGATACACGTTTTTACTTGCGCCTCGTCCACCGAAAGCATTGCAGCAATTTTCGCAGGAGAAATGCGGGCATCCTCCGTCAAAATATTCAAAATATCTCTTTCAAGAACCGTCATATTTTACGCTCCTTTTCTTTTTATCAATGTAAATTCTCTATAAAAAACTGGTCGTACTCCAACCCGTCCACAAAATCACGAGGTAAAAACTTTACACGGTTAAACTTTGCAAAATTAAAAATGTGCGTTTTTAATAATACGGGGGTCGGAATATCCAACTCGCTGCAAATATCCGTCAAATAGTCGAAGAAGTGCGAGTAGGTCAACCGTTCAGGGTTTTCATACACGTATTGTTTACAAATATGCCCCTCTTTCATCAATTTTGCCCAAAGCCGCATAATTTTCACCTCCAGTCATTTTATTATACACGTTTTAGAAAAAAATGTAAACCGTTTGCGGCGGCTTTTTTATTTTTACGGCATATTTACAGCTCCGATTGAATACAGTTAAATGTACCGCAAAAATGCAACCTTACGTTTTCGGCAAAGCTTTCACTTTTTCGACAAAAATATTGAGATTTCTTTACGGCATATTCGTTATGATGGAGGTGTATTGTGGCAAACCCTTGTTATCCCTGTAAAAATAGAGGGGTTTTTCTAATTTTTTGCTTGATTTTTGCGGCAATCTTCACCATTGTTTCCACCTCTATTTTTTGTTTGCAACGCGCAAAAAAAACCGAAATGGTGGGGGCAGGTACGGGTTCACAACGCTCCTTACCCATTTATTCGGTGTCCACCGAGGAAAAGAAAATCGCCATCAGTTTTGATTGTGCGTGGGGTGTGGATTTTACCGACAAGCTGCTGGACGTTATGGAAAAAAACGACGTGCGTTGCACCTTTTTCGCCGTGCAATTTTGGGTGGAAAAGTACCCAGAGTACGTGGAAAAAATTGTTGCCGCAGGACACGAAATGGGCACACACAGCCGCACACATTCTTATATGAGCAAGCTTTCCGAAACGGAAATCCGCGACGAATTGACCACTTCCAGTGCCGCTATCGAGCGTTTGACTGGGCAAAAAGTAACCCTGTTTCGACCGCCCTACGGCGATTACGACAACCTGCTTATCGACACCTGCAACGCGATGAATTTGT
>JAZKZY010000077.1:0-6624 GCA_045612895.1 Candidatus Scatosoma sp.
CGTCCCGTCCGATCGGCTCGTTTATTTTCGTCGGTCCTACGGGTGTAGGTAAAACCGACCTTTGTAAGGCGTTGGCGGAGGCAATGTTTGGCTCTGAAGATCAAATGATTCGCTTGGATATGAGTGAATACATGGAAAAGCAATCCATTTCCAAGCTAATCGGTGCGCCTCCGGGATACGTTGGGTATGAGGATTTACAATCGGGTCAGCTGACGGAAAAGGTGCGCACGACACCCTATTGCGTTATCTTGTTCGATGAAATTGAAAAAGCGCATCCCGACGTGTTCAATTTGCTCCTGCAAATTTTGGATGACGGCCGTTTGACGGATAGCAAGGGCAGAACGGTTAGCTTCAAAAACGCCATTATTATTCTTACGTCCAACGTGGGCGCGGCGGTAGCGCAAAGCGACCGCACGGGCGTGTATGGTTTTGGTAGCAGTCAAAGTAACGACCACGCGGCGGACGAAAGACAATATGATGAAATGCGTGAAAATATCACGAAGGCATTGAAAGAAAAATTCCGTCCGGAATTTTTGAATAGAATGGACGATATCATCGTATTCCACCGTTTGACGGAAGAGGATTGCGTGAAAATCGGCAGGAAGATTGTGGAAGGGCTGGCAAAACGCCTTTTGGAACAGCGTGGTATCGTTTTAACGGTAACGGAAACGGCGCTTGCATCCCTTGTGAAAGAGGGGTACGACGCGCAATACGGCGCAAGACCCTTAAAGCGCGTAATTCAGCGCAAGATTGAGGATAGATTGTCCGAAGAGATTTTACTTGGTAAAATCCGTAACGGCGCGCACGTAACCGTGGACGTTATCAACGGAACGCTTTGGTTTTCTTAATGGAGAATAGAATGAGATTAACAACAGCAGGCGAATCGCATGGGAAAGCCCTGATTGCAGTAATTGAGGGCTTGCCTGCGCATTTGACCATTGACGTGGAAAAAATCAACGGGGCGCTTGAACTCCGTCAAAGCGGTTTTGGTAGAGGGGCTAGACAAAAGCTTGAAAAGGACCGTGTGGAAATTTTAACAGGGGTGCGTAACGGTGAAACGTTGGGCAGCCCCGTTACCCTTTGCATTTATAATCGCGATTTTGAAAACTGGGAAAGCTGTATGTCAGCAGGGGAATGCGATCCTGCGATTATGGCGGAAAAAGCCCTGACAAAGGTGCGCCCTGGGCATGCGGATTTGGTTGGAATGCAAAAGTTTGCGCAGGAAGACGCGAGAAACGTGTTAGAACGTGCATCTGCGCGCGAAACGGCGATTCGTGTGGCGGCTGGGGAAATCTACCGTCAGTACTTATCGGCGCTCGGTGTGGAAATCGGCGGCTACGTTTGCTCGGTTTGCGGCGTGGAAGATGGGGGCAGGTATGCGTTCAATGAGCTTGCCCGCGCAAAACAGTCGGCTGTTGGGATGTTGAATGGCGTCGCGGAAGAACTCGCGACGGCGAAGATTGCACAATTAAAGAAAGAGGGCAATACGGCAGGCGGCGAGGTGGAAATCCGCGTAAATGGTTTGAAGAGCGGCTTTGGTAGTATGATGACCTATGCGGAAAAGCTCGACGGACAGTTGGCGCAGGCGTTGATGAGTATTCAAGCAGTGAAAGGTGTTGAGGTCGGCGCTGGCTTTGGGGCGGCGAGAAAGAGCGGTCGTGAAATGCACGATGAAATTTTCTATGACGAGAAGAAGGGCTTTTACCGTAATACCAACCGCGCAGGCGGTATAGAGGGGGGTATGTCGAACGGCGAAGAAATTGTTTTACGCGCGGCGATGAAACCCATTCCTACTTTATTACAGGGTTTGAAAACGGTGGATTTTGAAACGAAAGAAAGCACGATTGCGGCGGCGGAAAGGAGTGACGTTTGCGCAATTTTCGCTTTGGAAGTGATTGCGGAATCCGTAGTTGCGGAGGTGATTGCTAATGCAGTTGCAAAGCGACTTGGCGGTGATACGATGCAAGAAGTGATTGCACGTTACAACCTTTTACCATGATGAAGACGATTGATTTGAAAACCCCTTCCATGGAGGGGAAAATATACATCGGTAGAGATGTGGTGGAAACTCGTTTGCCGTTGCTGACGTCAAGGCAAAAGAATTTTGTGCTGACCGATTCTAACGTGTACGCGTTGTATACCGACTGGTTTAAGAAATACTTTGCGGAGGCGGAAATTTTCATTTTGCCTGCGGGCGAAGAGAATAAGAGTATGCAATCTCTACAAACCATTTTAGAAAAAATGGCAGGGGCAGGTATGCGTCGAAAATCTCGTTTGTTCGCTGTTGGCGGCGGTGTAATCGGGGATATCGGCGGTCTTGCGGCGGCATTGTATATGCGCGGCATTTCCTACGTGCAAATCCCTACCACATTGTTGGCGCAGGTGGATAGTAGTGTTGGCGGTAAAACGGCGTTGGATTTGGCAGGGATAAAAAACATTGTCGGTGTCTTTTATCAGCCCTGTGAGGTGCTGATTGATCCTGCGTTTTTATCGACTTTACCCGCTCGGGAAATGAAGTGCGGCTTGGGTGAGGTTGTGAAATATGCCGCATTGAACGGTGAAATTTTTGACCTTTTGGAAAATAACCGCACCCGTTGGACGGATTTGGCGTTTTTAGAAAGCTTGGTTGCGCTTTGCGTGGAGCATAAGGCTTGCGTGGTGGAACGCGACGAAAAGGAAGCGGGGGAACGCCGTTGCTTAAACGTGGGGCATACGACGGGGCATGCGATTGAACTTTCCACTCGCTTATCCCATGGGGAAAGCGTTTTGTACGGGATGCTGTTGGAAACGAAAATGGCAATTTTCGTAGGTGCATGTGAAAAGGAATATGGGGAAAAGTTGCTGGGTTTGATTGAATATGCAATCGCTCAACAGCCCACGCAAGAGGTGGATTTTTCCGAAATTGCGCAAATGGCGGAAAAGGCGCGCTTTGATAAAAAGAATGGAGAGGACGGCAATATTGTGATGTCGGTGGCAAAAGGAAAGGGATTGTGGACAATACTTTCCTTGCCGTTTGAGGAATATAAACAACGCTTATTCTGAAGATAAAGGGGGGCAGGTATGCGTCGAATAGAACCAGTTGAATATTTTGGCGGAGAATTTGACCTGCCTGGAGATAAATCTATCACTCACCGCGCGGTGATGTTAAACGGCGCCGCTGCTGGGGAGGCGGTGATAGAAAACGCATTGATGGGGGAGGATTGTTTATCAACCTGCCGCTGTATGCGTGCGCTCGGCGCAAAGATTGACGTGGATGGTACGGCTTTGCGTATCAAAGGCGTAGAAGAATTTTTGGACGGTCAAGACTTGGATTGCGGCAATTCCGGGACGACTCTTCGGTTGTTGACGGGGCTTGTTGCAGGGAAAGGTATTTCCGCAAAATTATATGGGGATGAATCGCTTTCCGCTCGTCCGATGAAACGTGTGGCGGAGCCACTTACCTTGTTGGGTGCGTCGGTGGAAACGACGGACGGTTGCGCACCCATTTACGTAGAGCCGAAACGTTTATACGGCGCAAACGTTATGTTAAACGTGGCATCGGCGCAGGTAAAAAGCGCGGTGCTTTTGGCTGGTTTGTCGGCGGAGGGGGAAACTTCGGTTATGGAGCCCGTACAATCGCGCGACCATACGGAACGAATGCTTGCGGCCATGGGTGCCGATATTCATGTTTTAGGCAACACGACCGTGGTAAGAAAGAGTAATTTAAAATCAGTGGACGTATGCGTACCCTCGGATATTTCTTCCGCGGCATATTTTATGGCGCTCGGTGCGTTGAAGGGGGACACCCTTTGTAAAAACATAGGGATCAATCCCACCCGCACGGGGATTTTGACGGCGTTTGACCGCTTGGGGGTGCAGTATGTTTTGCAAAACAGACGTATGACAGGCGGCGAGGAAACGGCGGATATTTTGGTGAAAAAGTCCTTTATGCAGGGGATTGAATTGACGGCGGATGAGATTCCGTCGATGATTGACGAATTGCCTTTGATTGCGTTGTTGTGTGCATTTGCGGATGGGGAAAGCCGTATCACGGGCGCACACGAGCTGCGCGTAAAAGAGAGTAACCGCATTCGCACCACAGGGGAGTTGATTAGAAACCTCGGGGGGGATTGTGAAGAGTTGCCTGACGGCTTTATTATTCGCGGCAGGGCGAAATTGCCTGGCGGAGATATTGACAGTTATTTTGACCACCGCATTGCGATGACGGGTGTGGTTGGCTTGATGGCGAGTGAGCTTGGCGGACAAATCCGCCATTCCGAATGTTGCGCCATTTCCTTTCCTGATTTCTTTGAAAAGTTGGGTTTAGAGGACATTTGAAGGGGGCAGGGTTGAGATGAACGAGAATAAATTACGCCTTGCCTTGGTGGGGAAGGACGTTTCAAAATCGGTCAGTGGATCTATTCATGCCTTTATCTTAAAGGAATGGGGTTATGCTTGCGAGTACGAACGTTTCTCCGTGGATAAGGCGGATTTTGACAGTATAATGACCCGTTTATTGGGCGATTTTGACGGTTTTAACGTGACCATTCCTTACAAACGTGACGTTATGTCTTATTTAGACGAAGTGGTTGACGACGCGTTTGATTGCGGTTCGGTAAATACCGTTTTGGCGGAAGCTCGGCAGGGTTTTAACACGGACGGCAGCGGCTTTTTGCTGATGCTTCGTTTGGCAGGTGTCGAGGTCAATGGTAAGAAAGTTTTGGTGCTTGGCGGCGGCGGATCGGGTAGAAGTACCGCGGCGGCGTTAAAAAAAGCAGGCGCAACCGTTTACGTGTATCAGCGCCGCAGGGAAAAGCTGGAAGAATTGTGCAACGAGCTTGGCGTATTCGCCTCGGATAACCCTGAAGAGGGCGGTTATGATATGCTCATCAACTGCACGGGGGTAGGCATGCACGATACGGAAGGTCAATCCCCCGTAACGTCGCAGGCGTTTTTGGGCGCAAGCTGGGCGGTGGATTTGATTTACACCCCTGCGCAATCGGAATTTTTACGTCTTGCGGATAGTTTGGGGCTTTCCACCTTAAACGGGGCGGCGATGCTTTTTTATCAGGCGTATTATGCTGATTGTATTTACGTGGGGAGATCGCCCGACGACGGTGAGGCGGAGGCCCTTTACCGTAAATTTATAAACGAGTAAAATCGACGGAGGAAGAAAAATGAAATTTTTGGTAATCAACGGGGTGAATTTGAACTTGACCGGTTTGCGCGAACAAGACGTTTACGGCACGGTATCCCTTGCGAAGATTAACGAAAAGATTGCAAAATATGCGGAAAGCTGTGGCGACAGCGTAGATTTTTTCCAAAGCAACATCGAAGGGATGCTTGTCAATAAGCTCCACGAGGCTTTTTTGGGTAAGGACTACGACGGTATTTTATTGAATGCTGGGGCATATACTCATTACAGCTATGCTTTGCGAGATGCGATTGCGGCGATTGACGTGCCTGTGGTTGAGGTGCATATGTCCAACGTACATGCGCGCGAGGAATTCCGCAAAAATAGTGTGCTTGCGGAGGTTTGTAAGGGTGTTGTTTGTGGGTTTGGTGCGGACAGCTACCTTGCGGCGTTGGTTGGGTTAAAGCAAGCTTTGCTCGGTTAAGCGAGGCGGAATATGAATATCGTTTTATGCGGTATGATGGGTGCAGGGAAAAGCACCGTCGGGATAGAGCTGGCTCTCTTATCGGATAGACGTTGGATGGACACCGATCAAGTGATTGAGAAAGATTGCGGTGAAATCTCCACCATTTTCGAGCAGTTTGGCGAAGAACATTTCCGCGCGATAGAAACGCAAACCTTGGAAGAGCTTGTCCAAGAGGATCATTTGGTGATTTCCGTTGGCGGCGGTTTGGTTTTGAAAAAGGAAAACATTTCCTTGTTAAAGAGGAATGGTAAAATCGTCTATTTGCGCGCGTCGGTGGAAACGTTGACGGAGCGTTTGAAAGAGGATACTACGCGCCCTTTATTGAAAACGGACGGGAAAAATTTGACGGATACATTGACGAAAATCTTGGAAAAACGCGCGCCCGTTTATGAGAGTGTGGCGGATTTTACGGTTGACGTCGAGGGAAAAACGCCTGCGCAAATTGCGCTTGAAATCATGGTAAAAATGGGCGAAAATTTATAAAATAGACAGGACAGGTACGAGATGAAAACAGTTTTGGTAACGGGCGGCGTTCGAGGAATCGGCAAAAGCATTGCTCTACAATTCCATAAAAAGGGTTATCGCGTGTGCGTAACCTATTCCCGCGATGAGGAAAGCGCAAAGGGAACGGCGGCGCAGGGGCTTGAAGTATATCGCGCGGACGTTTCTAAGGAAGAGGAAGTCGTTGCGCTTTTCCAAAAAATCGGCAAGGTGGACGTCTTGGTCAACAATGCAGGGGTATCCCTCGTAAAACAAATTCAGGACGTTTCGTATGAAGAATACAACGCGTTGATGTCGGTCAATATGGGCGGCGCATTCTTGTGCGCGCGCGAAGCGGCAAAGGGAATGATTGCGCAGCAAAATGGGTTGATCGTCAACGTTTCTTCCGTTTGGGGCGAGGTCGGCGGTAGCTGTGAAAGTGTTTACTCCGCATCGAAGGCGGCGCTCATCGGCTTTTCCAAGGCACTCGCAAAAGAGCTTGGCT
>JAZKZY010000078.1:0-3486 GCA_045612895.1 Candidatus Scatosoma sp.
GTACCCAAACGGGTAAGCGCACCTGCTTTGAACATGAAATCGTCAGGCGTGCCATTCCATACACGTACGGAAATGGAAGGCTGAGGCAGAGGCACGTGCATTGCCGCTTCCAAGCACATGTAGGACAAATCGTTGGTTGCGTCCATACCATGTACGTTTTGACCACCGACAATGAGGTTTTGGAACATACCATAACCTGCAAAACCATCTGCGGAAGCCGCGTCACGAACTTTGTTCAAATCGTTGAATTTTACCCAGATACAGTCGATAAGCTCTTGCGCCTGCTCCAAGGTAATTTTGCCTTCGTCAATATCCTTTTTGTAGTAAGGATACATATACTGGTCAAAACGACCGGGAGAAATGGAGTGACCGCTCGATTCCACCTGCAACAGCATCTGGATAAACCAGAAAGATTGACATGCTTCGTGGAAGCTGCTTGCAGGGAATTCGGGAACGTGCATACAGTTGGTGGCAATTTCCATCAATTCCGCTTTGCGCGTTTCGTCCTTTTCCTTTTTCGCCATTTCACGCGCGAGTACAGCGTATCTACGCGCATATTCTACCACCGCTTCACACGATTCGATAACCGCGGAAAGGAAGTTGTATCTTTGTACGTATTCGGGATCGCTCACGTCCAGCTTGCTAAGCGCGTTTTGCGCCTCCGCGATGATACCGCGGTAGCCTTTCTTGAGTACCTTTTCGTAGTTCACGTTTACGTGGCCGATACCGTTGTAGAAGTAGTTACCGGGGGTAAACATACCGTGTACGGTAAATGCTTCGTAAGCGGCAGGCGCCATATTCGATTTTGCAAGGTCGCTACACGTTTTTCCTTTCCAGTAAGTGTATGCGCCGTGCAATTCCTCTTTCGTCTTTTCGCTGATATAGAAAGGGTCAGCATCACGGGTTGCTACGGTGTCGAATTCCGCTTCCAGCCATTCGTAGGAATATTCGGGGAATACCTGGCAGCCGCGGGGAGCAACCGTTGCGCTACCTACCACCAACTCGTTATCGCGGATAACGATGGGGATATTACGCAAAATGTGTGCAAATGCCGCACTTCTTCTCAAAATCACGGGCAAATTTTCGCTTGCTTTGTAGCTTTCCGTTACAAGCAAACCTCTTGCCGATTCGATTTCGGGCATTTTTTCATATAACGCATTGACAAGTTTGTCAATTCTTGCACTTTTTTCAATGACAAATTTGATATTTTCCATATAACACCTTTCGTTGTGAGGTTCTCACACTTATGTGAATCGTTGCTTTCGCAACGTGAATCGAAACAACACTCGTTTCGTAAATCGACGGTTACCCGTCGTGAATTGCAAGCTGTGCTTGCGTTGTGGAATACTTCAATAACGCGTTGCTTGGCAACGCAATTCACTCGCCCTAGCGAAATTCACGACCAAGTCGATTCACGCCTATGGGCAATTCACTATTAAAGCTGTTCCCACAAATCCTTATGGGGTGCCGCGATGATTGCGTTGGAGGAAAGCTGACCGCTCTGGGTTGCGTACGCCGAGCCAGCTTCCACAGCCGCCGTAACGTCACCAACCTCACCCGTCAACATGATTACACCCTTACCGCCCATACCGCGGGATACGCGAAGGTCGAAAATTTCCACACGCGCCGTTTTCACAGCGATATCCGCCGCCTTAATCGTCGTCGCCGCGGAGTAGGTTTCAATCAAGCCAAGCGAGCCTTTGCGTTCACCCGTTTGCGTACCAAACAACGCCTTGATAACCTGCTCGTCAATACGCCCCATAATGGACGAATCGATGATATACCCGTCGAATTTCGATTGTACGTGGCTAACCGCCGCCGTAACGTTGGAAATAGAACCCGTCAATACGATTTCGTATTTACCGGGACAAGACGGGTGCGCCGCAATCAGCTCTACGCCCGCGCTCTTAAGCGCCGCGTCCGTTGCTTCTACACCTTTGGGAATACTCTTTAATTCAATAACACCGATTGCTTTTAACATTAGTCAGTTACCTTATCTATAATAATCTTAATTCCGTCGTAAACGGTTACTCTACCGTCTATCGTTGCATATTGCGGCAAGGACAAGCCGTCCCCGCTTTCCGCAATTTTGTCACCCTTCTTCACCATATCGCCATCCGCTACGCAAGGTACGCTGGGTGCGCCGATGTGTTGACGAAGGTAAATTTCTACACGGTGGAAGTTTGTGTCTTCGCCGATATATTTGGCTACTTTGTCAAATTTCGCTACGCCAAGCACGCTTTCCCAACGTTCGGAAGGCACCATGCGCCATTCTCTTTCACGCAAGGGGGAAACTTCCTCTTTCCCTACGTAGCGCATCTTGTTTTTCGCAAGCAACGTTTTGTATTCGTTGATGACTGCGCGAGGGGAAATCCCTTGACAGCAGGCGAGCGTTTCACAAATTCCACAGCCACAGCACAAGGTTGCGCTAAGGACCATTTCGGGCATAATCGTTGCCGCGCCCTTTGCCGTACGCACCATCTTGTGAGGCTCTAAAGGATAGCCAAGCAAGTAACGAGGACACATATCCGTACAACGGGTACATTGACAGCAAGCTGTCTCCGCGCGCGCGATGGATTTGTCACCGTCCAGGAACTTACTCTCTACCGCAGGAATATTCGAAGGTAAAATCAAAAGCGACTTGGTCGTTTTGGTGATTACCGCCGAATCGGGATTTATCACTTTACCCATCGAAGGACCGCCGTCGATTACGACGTAGTCTTCGGGGATTTCTATCGAATTTTTCTCCAACAAGTCGGAAACGGGTGTACCAACGGGTACCTTTACCACGAAGGGCTCAGGGATATCCCCTGCCACCGTCACCCATTTCATGAGCATCGGAGTGTTGTTTTTTACCATCATCGCTACGTTGTACAAGGTTTCTACGTTATACACGATAACCCCTGCGGTGATGGGAAGATTGCCGGGCTTTACTACCCTGCCCGTCGCTTGATAGATCAAGCTGATTTCGTCGCCCATCGGGTAAACGTCGGGCAACGTTTTCAAGCGAATACGGTTTGCCAAACGAGTACCGTCCGCCAAACGCAAGCGCTTCGCCGTATGCTCTTTCACGCACAACAAAGCCTGCGGGATTTTCGCAAAATCCAGCACGGCTTGGATGCCTGCAAGCACCATAGGCATTTCTTTTTGTAAAAGCACGTAATCGGTGTAGAGGAGCGGCTCACATTCAGCCCCGTTAATCACGAGGGTGTCCGCGCCATCCGCAAGCTTTGCATACGAGGGAAACCCCGCGCCGCCTGCGCCAACGATACCGGCTTCTTTCATAATTTCTTTCAAGTCCATAATTAAAGTGAAGTTTTTATCTTAATGATAAAAGTGAAGTTTATTTTATGTCGATACAGTACGCAGATTTATCAAAGTGCATAGATACGAGCCTCCGCGATGTACAACGAGGGATTTGCATTACAGGGCGAGCTTAAAAAAGCGCGCTCCGTTTTGCTTTCAAAGGTAGCGGACGAAACCGCG
>JAZKZY010000079.1:0-4996 GCA_045612895.1 Candidatus Scatosoma sp.
GCTACCATCGTAAAGCACAGCTTTCAAGCCTGTTACAGGGTAACCAGCGAGAGGGCCGTGTTCCATAGATTCACGAAGACCTTTTTCAACTGCAGGGAAGTAGTTCTTGGGTACTGCGCCGCCAACAACTTCTTCGTCGAATACGAATTCTTCTTCGCTAGGGGAGAAACGAATCTTACAATGGCCGTACTGACCGTGGCCGCCCGATTGTTTCTTGTGTTTACCTTCCGCTTCCGCCGTACCGCGAATGGTTTCACGATAAGCGATCTTCGGTTCGGACAATTTCATGTCAACGCCGTAGCGAGCTTTTACTTTCTTTGCAAGCATTTCAAGCTGAACGTCACCCTGACCGCCGATAACCATTTCACCCGTTTCCGCGTTCTTTTCAATCGAGAAGGTGTAATCTTCTTCCTTCAATTTTGCAAGACCTGCGAAAACCTTATCTTCTTCGCCCTTCTTTTCAGCCGCAACGGACATAAACAAGGTGGGTTTGGGGAAGTGGATAGTGGTGAAGCGGACTTTTGCGGAGGGATCGCAAAGGGTGTCGCCCGTGTTGGTGTCGCTGAGTTTATTTACCGCGCCGATGTCGCCTGCCGCCAACTGGTCAACGGGTTCCATTTTCTTACCGCGAAGGGTGTAAATTTGACCGATACGTTCTTCCGTTTCGGTATTTGCGTTCCAAACGGTGGAGCCGCTCTTCAAAATACCGCGGAAGCTCTTGATATAGCTAAGCTTACCAGAGAAAGGATCGATAACGGTTTTGAAAACCTGCGCCGCGAAAGGAGCGTCTTCATCCGTGCGGATGCTGATCATTTTGTTGGTGCCGATTTCGTCAGCGAGGGTGTTCAAACGTTCACGCGCCTGGGGCATGTATGTAACGATTTCGTTCAAAAGGTTAATAACACCACGGTTTTGAAGCGCCGAACCAGCCATGATAGGAATGGTGTTAACGCCTGCAATACCCATACGGATACCGCGGATGGTTTCTTCACGAGTCAATTCACCCGTTTCGAAGTATTTATCAAGAAGGAATTCATCATTTTCAGCCGCCGTTTCCATAAGGGATGCCTGCATTTCTGCAACCTGATCCTTCATGTTGTCGGGGATAGCGATTTCCTGAGGGCCGCCTTCCTTGAAGAGGTAAGCGCGTTCCTGCAAAGCGTTGATACAACCCTGCATCTTGCCGCCTTCCATAATAGGGATTTGGATGGGTGCGATTTTACCTGCGTATTTTGCGCGGAGCGCCTGCACCGTACCAAGATAATCCGCATTTTCTTTATCCATACCGTTGATGAAGATGATGAGCGGTTTACCAAGCTTTAAGCAATATTCGATGATAGATTCTGCGCCGATGGGCAAAACGCCGTTTGCGCCGATAACCAAGCACGCGCCGCCAGCCGCACGAAGACCTTCGTTGCGTTCGCCTTCAAAGTCATAATAACCGGGCAAGTCAAGGATATTTACCTTAACGTCTTTCCACATCAAGTTTGCGCAAGCGGTATAAATGGACATCTTTTTCGCTTTTTCAAGATCGTCGTAGTCGCTTACGGTCGTACCATCGGGTACTTTACCCATACGGTCAATCACGCCGCCGTTGAAAAGCATAGCTTCGCAAAGCGTCGTTTTACCTTCGCCACTGTGTCCGACAATCGCAATGTTGCGGATGTTTTCGCCATTGATACTCATAATAGTAATCCCCCTAAATAAAACGAATTTTTATCGGTCAAAATTGTTGGGGTGCGGAAGGTCGGCTTCTCTCGTGACCAACGATTTCCGCGACAAAACCGATAATTGTTACCATTATATTATATTTTCTCACATTTTTCAAGGGGTTTTTAGAAAAAAGTTTTCATTTTTTCCAACTTTTTTTAGTATATCGGTAAGTTTGACACAAAAGGGAAGGCGGTTGCTTGACAATTATTTATAAATAGAATATAATGTATGCGAATAAATGATAAAAAGGCGTATTATGAAACGAATTTATCTTGACCATGCGGCAACCACGCCGCTTTCCACGAATGTACTGGAAAAAATGATGCCATACTTGACCGATTACTTTGGCAATGCCGATTCTCCGCACGCTATCGGGCGCGCGGCGGTGAATGCTGTCGACAACGCGCGTGATACCTTGGCGGAACGCTTGGGTGTAAAGGCAAGCGAGCTGTATTTCGCCTCGGGCGGTACGGAGGCAGACAACTGGGCGATCGTCGGCGGCGCGTACGCGCAAAAGGCGAAAGGGAAAACCCACGTGGTTGTGTCTTCGATTGAACATCACGCCGCTTTGTATGCCGCGGAAAAGCTGGAGAAAGAGGGCTTTACCGTCACCTATCTCCCCGTCAATAAGGACGGTATGGTGGAAGTGGACACCTTAAAGGCTGCTATAACCGACAAAACGGGTTTGGTTGCGGTAATGGCCGTCAATAATGAAACGGGCGTAATTCAGCCGATTGAGGAGCTTGTAAAGGTCGCGCACGAATACGGCGCGTTGTTCTTTACGGACGGAGTGCAGGCTGCGCCCTATATGTCCTTAAAAATTAAGGAATGGGGAGTGGATATGTTCTCTCTTTCCTCTCATAAATTCTACGGCCCGAAAGGTTGTGGGGTGTTGTATATCAAGAGCGGTGTAAAGGTGGATCGCTTTGTGGGCGGGGGCGAGCAGGAAAGAGGACTTCGCGGCGGTACGACCAACGTACCTGCTGTGGTAGGCTTGGCGGCGGCGTATTGTGAAAATGAAGCCACCATGGTTGAGGCGAACGAGAAAATTGCGCGCCTGTCCGCTTTGTTTATGGAAGAAATCTCCATTTTGGAGTGTGTAACCGTCAATGGTGGCGGTGAAAAGCTACCTGGTATCCTCAATTTGCGCGTAAAAGGGGTTAGCAACGTCGATTTGTTGTACAAATTAGACCTGCAAGGGGTATGTATTGCGGTTGGCTCGGCTTGTGCCAGCGCATCGGTAAAACCCAGCCACGTTTTGCTTGCAATGGGCTTGACGGAAAAGGAAACGCGCGAGAGTGTGCGTATCAGCTTTGGTAAGGATAATACGGAAGAGGAAATCCGCTTTGCGGCGAAAGCCTTTGTGGAAGCGGTAGAAATTTTACGAAAATTTTAAGGGGCAACAACATGAAACAATGGAAACGTATTTGCGCGTTATTGATGAGCGTGCTGACAATGGGTACAACCATTTTAGGCGCAGGGTGTAAAGATGAAGATGTTACGGAAAGTTCTAACACCGAAACCCCTCATTTCCATTACTGGGTGACGACGGTTACGAAAGAAGCAACCTGCACGGAAAAGGGTGTCAAGACAAAAATCTGCTCCGTTTGTGGCGAGGAAGAGTTTGAAGAAATCCCCGCAGGGCACAGCCTTGTGAGATACAGTGCGCGCGAGGAGACCTGCACGAGCATCGGTTGGGCGGCATACGAAGTATGTGAAAATTGCGACTATACTACATACGAGGTAATTTCAGAGAAAGGGCATGCGTGGGGTGACTATACCACGATGGTGGACGTAACCTGCGATACGGACGGCTTAAAGATGCGTAGCTGTACCACCTGTCAAGAAAAGGACTTTTCTATTATTTCTACGGAAGGGCATGCTTATGAAAACGGCGTTTGTACGAAATGCGATGATGGTGATACCGCTTGTATGCATACCTGGGGTGAGCATATCACCTTATTGAGTGCGACCTGCGTAACGGACGGATTAAAGATCCGTAGCTGTACCAGTTGTCAAGAAGAGGAGTTTGCTTTTATCCCTACGGAAGGTCATACCTATGAAAACGGCGTTTGTACGAAATGCGATGATGGTGATACCATTTGTACGCATACCTGGGGTTCATATAACACCTTGTTGAATGCTACTTGCGATACGGACGGCTTAAAGATGCGTAGCTGTACCAACTGTCAAGAAAAGGAGTTTGCCTTTATCCCTACGAAAGGGCATACCTGGGGCGAATATACTGTTTTAGTAGATAAAACCTGCTCTGAGGGCGGCGTGAAAATGCGTACTTGTACGACGTGTGAATATGAGGAACTCTCTTCTATCCCTGCAGAGCATACTCTTGTATATGTGGAAGGGTATGCGGCTACATGTGAGTCATATGGTAGGGAGAGTGGTTATTATTGTTCCTATTTGTTCTGTGGATATAATGATGCAGAATGGATAGAGCCAACGGGGCATAATTATGTGAATAATATATGCATCAACGCTGGTTGCGGTCATATTTGGGAACAACCAAAAGCAAACCTTTCCGTTGCTACCTTCGACGGTGGTGTAGGTAAGGCATGGTTGGAAGACGCAATTAAGCGTTTCGAAGAAAAATACGCAACCGCTACGCACTTTGAAGAAGGCAAAACGGGCGTTAAGATCAGCTTGGACGGCGACAAGAACAAGTATGGCGGTAACAAGCTTGCAGAAAGCGGTAACTTGACGAAGGATATCTATTTCACCGAAGCAGTTGAGTACTATACTTTTGTAAACAATGGTTTGGTTGCGGATATTACCGACGTGGTTACGGGTTCGATGGCAGCATACGGCGAAAGCAGTACGATTGAGGACAAGTTGGATCCTACCACCGCAGAATTCATGACTGCGAAAGACGGTAAGTATTACATGATTCCTTTCTATGATGGTTTCTATGGCCTTATCTACGACGTAGAATTGTTCGAACAGGAAGGTTTCTACTTTGATAAAGACGGCGACTTCACGAAAGATAAATCCAAATTCGCAAACGGTCCCGACGGTCAAGCAAACACTTATGACGATGGTTTGCCTGCAACCTATGATCAAATGATCAAACTTTGCGACAGAATCGTTGCAAAAGGATACACGCCTTTCATGTATTCTGGTAACTACCCTGCATACGTTAACCGTGCATTCGTTTCCTATGCGGCTGACTACGAAGGTTATGAAGCATTCTCGATGAACCAAACCCTTACCAGCGGTGCGGGCACGGCGAAACTCGCAAAGAGCATTACCCCTGGTAACGGCACGATGG
>JAZKZY010000080.1:0-2404 GCA_045612895.1 Candidatus Scatosoma sp.
GTCAACGATGCGGTGTATTACACCCTTTCCGACGAAATCCGTTACGAGGACTTGGTGACGATTACCCGCGATAAGGAGGGTGAAATCGTTGCAGTAGCCGCCAACCCGTTGAAAATCAACAAAATCGCCCGTGATACCGCCTCTATCTCGCAATCCAACCTGAAAAACCTCAGTTTGAACGGTATCCCTATCCCTTTGGGGGCGTTGACGGGCATCGAGGCGTTTGCCGGGCTGGGGCCGAGTATTCACTTCCGCATTATCCCCGTCAGCAGTGTTTCCTGCGATTTTTCCTCCACCTTTGACAGCGTGGGTATCAACCAAACGAAACATTCTATCTACCTCAACGTGATTGCGGACATCAGTATCGTTATGCCCTCACGGACGGAGAATTTCGCCGTTGCGACAGAAATCTTAATCGGGGAATCCGTCCTCGTCGGCCGAGTTCCTGATGCCTATCTTCAATCGGACATCTTCGGCAATAAACCGAATTTATCTCCGTAATCCCCTGAAAAAGTTATTGATTTTTTCCGTCCCCCTATTGACATTTCGTAAATATAGGAGTATAATATATCCATATATTACGAAATAACTTCCCGTGAGGTAAATTATGAAACGAATTGCACGTCTTGGCATGGTTATTCTTCTTTGCGGCGCATTTTTAGCCGCGCCTGCTTGTTCCATTTTTAATAACCATACCCATTCTTGGAATAACTATATTGTAAAAATTCCCACCTGTACGGAAAATGGCTTGTTGGAAAAGCTGTGTGAAGAGTGTGGCGAAAAGGAATATGAAGATTTGATGTCAAGCGGACACAATTACCAAAACGGCGCATGCACCATTTGCGGTCAGTTCGGGTATTCCGACAACCAAATCGAACCCATTCCCATGCCCGAAGGATCGAACAACTCGGCGGCTTGGTCGTTGGAGAAAATTTATCAAACCGCGCAAACTTTCGGCGTAGCGGATAGCTATGACGTCTTTATCAATAAGTTGGCATACGGTACCTTGGATAGCGTCTATCTCGACAACCTCGGTTTGTTACACGTCAGCGCAAACTATACCAACACCTCAAACAAAGAGGTTTCCCTCCCCCTCATCACGGCAATCGGTAAGGTTTCCCCTACCAACGCAAAAGAAAGCAAATTCGGCTATATCAGCAAGGTAAGCTTTTACAATGGTCAGCTGACCCTTACCTATGCCGACGGCGTACAAGCAACGTTAGGTAAATTAACCAACGACCTCGTTACGATTACGAAATTTGGCATCAATCCTGACAACGAGTTAGTGGTTTATTATTCCAACAACACCATTGCATTCGCCGGGAAAGTTCCCGATGGGAAGAGCTCGGATATTCAAGCGGCATTCGTTTACCGCCAAGAAGGAAATGGCTACGCAATCTACCAGGTCATCAACACAGAGGACAGCATCATCTCCATACCCATTTCCCACCAAGGCAAACCCGTCACCGCCATTGACCAAAACGCGTTTAAGTTGCTTACCGGAAACAACTTATCTATCATTATCCCCGAAACTGTTACAAATATAGACACCTATGCCTTCAACGGGTTGTCGGCGAATAATGCAACCATCTATTTTGAAGGTAGCGCATCGAATTACACCAACTTGTACTTCACTAATCCTATGCCGAAGAGATATTTCAAGGGCGAATGGTCGTACGTAAACGGCGTTCCTACCCCCAACTGGTAATTCAAATAAAAATGAAAATCCCGAATGGAGCACATTCGGGATTTTTTTAATTCTTCTTACTCTTCGATTGAAAGACAACCGCCATCAAAAAGGAAAAGATAATGGCGGCGGATATGCCTGCGCTTGCGGTGGACAACGCGCCCGTTACCGCGCCGAAAAAACCTTTTTCCGCCCCTTTCATCGCACCCTTTGCTAAAAGATAACCAAACCCCGATATCGGTACGGTAGCACCTGCGCCTGCAAAATCCACCACGTACTGATACAAGCCGAGTCCTTGCAACACAACCCCCGTCAGCATAAATACAACGAGGATTTTCCCTGCCGTTAAGTCGGTAAAATTGATAACAATTTGCGCAATTAAACAAATTCCGCCACCCACCAAAAAGGCTTTTGCAAAGCCCAACAATATTTCTAAATATTCTTGATACATATCCCACCTACACGTTTTCTATCGACACCGCGTGACAAATGCAAGGGATACTCTCCCCCTGTCCACTGGAAACGGTGGACAACAGCGCCCCCGTCGCGCAAAGCAACACGCGGTTTAACTCCCTGCGTTTCAACTTGTCAAAAATGTACGAGCCAAACACCAGCGCGCTGCACCCAGCACCGCTTCCGCCTTGAAATTCATCCTCAATAACGTTGTACACAATTTCTCCGCAATCCACGTGGTTGGGTTGGATTTCCACTCCCTTT
>JAZKZY010000081.1:0-8940 GCA_045612895.1 Candidatus Scatosoma sp.
GATTCGCTTGGACAGCGGCGACCTTGCCTACCTTTCCAAAAAAGCCCGTAAAATGTTGGACGAAGCAGGGTTTACGGACGCAATGATTTGCGTTTCGGGGGATTTGGACGAACGGTTGATTACTTCGCTGTTGCAACAGGGTGCGCAAATCGATACCTGGGGCACCGGTACGAAGTTGATTACTTCGGAAGATTTGCCTTCCCTTGGCGGTGTGTATAAACTCTCTTCCGTTATCGGTGAAAACGGTGAAAGTACCCCGAAAATTAAGCTTTCGGACAACCATGCGAAAATCACCAACCCCGGCTTTAAGAAGCTTTACCGTTTGTACGACAGGGAAAACGGAATGGCGATTGCCGACCTCATCACTTTGCACGAAGAGACAGTGGACGATACCCAGCCGTTGACCATTTTCCACCCTGTGGAAACCTGGAAGCAGCACGAGGTGGAAAACTTCCGCGCGGAACCGTTACAGCATACGATTGTCAAGGACGGTAAGATTGTGTACGAGTTTCCTCATATCAAAGAGGTGCAGGCATTCTCGAAAGGTCAGCTTGCGAAATTCTGGGAAGAATATTTGCGTTTGGATTTACCCCAAACTTATCGTGTGGACTTGTCCACGAAATTGCATGCCCTTAAAATCGGCATGATTGACGGTATCCGTCAAAAAAATAAAAAGGATAAGAAAAATTGATGAGTCTTATGGAAAAAGTGAAAAACTTCCTCAAAAAGTCATGGAACGTTTGGCTGTGGGGCGCGTTGCTGTTCATCGGGCTTTTGGCGGTGGACTTGGTGACGAAAATCGTGGCCGATCATTTGTGGGATCCAGGCGATCCTGCGGTGAAAATTATCCCTGGCTATTTGGAGCTTTGTTTAACGTACAACCGCGGTATGTCGTTTAGCATCGGTTACAACGCGCCGACAGGTGCGAAAATTGCCGTAATCACAGCGACGGCGGTGTTGTTTGTCTTGTTCAGTATTTATTTTGTTATGGTGGACAAACGCCGTACATGGGTACGCGTAGCGTTGGTATTTGTCATCGCAGGCGGTGTGGGGAACCTCATTGATAGAGTGTATTATCGCGTGTGGGATCCGTCCTCGTTCGGCGGTGTGCGCGATATGGTGCGCTTAAAGATATTCGTGTTTGATTTCGGGGTGTGCAACTTTGCCGATTTCTTCATCGTGGGCGGTGCAATCGCTTTGATGGCGGCAATTTTGTTCTTCGATGCAGGCGCTCTTTGTCCCTTGACGAAAAAATATAAAGAGCTTTCCAAGGAATACGAGGAAAAGGAAGAGAAAAAGCAAGAGGCAAAACGCGAAAAGGCGAAAGCGCTTGCTTTGCAAAAGGCGGCGGCGCTGAACGTGGAACAGCCCGAAAGGGAAGAAAACGAGGCGGAAACGAGCGCCGAGGCAACTTCCACAATAGACAAAGAAGAATAAAGCAGGTAGAGTATGGATCAGCGATTGTTCGTGGCGGAGGAAAATTGCAAACGGCTGGACGTTTTTTTAAGCGACCAGACGGAGGATTTTACGCGCTCTCGACTGAAAAAGCTGATTGAAGACGGGCAGGTATCCGTCAACGGCGTGGCGGTGAAAAAGGCAGGCGCGGAAATCAAGCGCGGGGACAGTGTTACGGTGCAAATTCCTGAGGCGGTGGAATATAGCGTAAAGCCTGAAAATATCCCCATAGACATTGTGTACGAGGACGGGGATTTTGCTGTCGTGAATAAACCGCAAGGCATGACGGTACACGTGGGCAACGGTAACGAAAGCGGTACTTTGGTCAACGCGCTTTTGTATGCGTTGGATAGTTTAAGCGGTATCGGGGGCGTGTTGCGCCCTGGTATCGTGCATCGTATTGACAAAGACACTACGGGCTTGCTCGTGGTGGCGAAAAATGACAAGGCGCACGTTTCTTTGGCGAGCCAAATCGCTGAAAAAACCTGCCATCGTACCTATTACGCCCTCTTGGAAGGGAACTTAAAAGAGGAAAGAGGCAGGGTGGTGACGGATATCGGTAGACATCCGACGGAACGGTTGAAAATGGCGGTACTTCCCGAAGGGAAGGGGAAAATTGCCATCACCGATTTTGAGACGGTGGCGCACTTTGGGGCGGATTTCACCTTGTGTAAATTTGACCTGCAAACGGGCAGGACGCACCAAATCCGTGTACACGCAAAACACCTTGGACACCCCGTGGCAGGCGATCCTGTGTACGGGTACAAGAAACAAAAGATTAAGGCGGACGGGCAGTTGTTGCACGCGAAACGGTTAGAGCTTACGCACCCCACGACGGGGGAAAGAATGGAGTTCAACGCGCCCCTGCCTACGGCATTCCAAGAAATTTTGGATAAACTTTGCAAACAGTACGGCGTGGAAAAGATTACGCTGTAAAGGATAAACTATGTTAAAGATAACGAAGGTAAAACGCAATTCCATCGGTAAAGCGCTGGGTTTAGAGGTCGGGGACGAAATTATCGCCTTCGACGGTTTTGCTTGCGAGGACGAGCTGGATTACCTCTACTATTGCGAAACGAAGGGCTTTACAATGACCGTTCGCGATAAGCGGGGCAAAGGGGAAAATACCCTTTTGATTGAAAAGGAAGAGGGGGAAGATTTGGGGTTGGAATTCCAGAAAAATTCCGCCATTCGCACCTGCCACAACCGTTGTGTGTTTTGCTTTGTCGATCAAATGCCCAAAGGTATGCGTGAAAGCTTGTACGTGAAAGACGACGATTATGGGATGAGCTTTTCCTGCGGTAATTTCGTTACCTTAACCAACCTTTCGGACGAGGGGTTAGAGCGTATTATCCGTTTGAAACTTTCTCCCTTGTATATTTCGGTGCATACGATGAACCCCGACTTGCGTGTGAAGCTTTTGCGCAATCGCTTTGCAGGGAAAATCGTTGACCAAATTGACCGTCTTGTCAAGGGCGGGGTAGAGATGCATTGTCAGGCGGTGCTTGTGCCCGGTGAAAATGACGGGGAGGAGCTTGCTTATACGGCGCGAAAGCTGTTTTCCTATTATCCTGCCGTGCGCGATTTGGCGTGCGTGCCGACGGGTATCACCAAATATCGCGAGGGCTTGCACCCTATCCCCGACGTGGATAAGGCATATAGCGAGAAACTGCTCGATTTGGTGGATTCGCTGAATAAAGAGTTTGGGGTAGATTTCCTTTTACCTGCCGACGAGTATTTTGTCAAGGCAGGGCGCGCGTTTAAGGACGTGGAATTCTACGGCGATTTTGAACAAATTGAAAACGGTATCGGTATGACCGCGAAATTTTTGGACGAGGCGGAAACGGCGCTTGCAACCTTAAAAGAAGGGGGCAGGTACGCGTTGAAAAAGCCGAAACGTTCGGTGATTATCACAGGTGTCAGCGCAAAGGAGATCGTGCAAACGGTGGCGGAGCGTTGCAATCAAGCTGTGGACGGCTTACACGTAGAGGTGTTGGCGGTGGAAAATGATTTCTTCGGACATACGGTGACCTGTACGGGGTTGTTGACGGGCGTGGATATATTGCGCGCGTTGGAAAAGCTCCGCGAAGAGACGGGGCCGTTTGACGAAGTGCTGTTGGCAGGGAATACGATGAAAGAATTTGAGGACGTGTTCCTTTGCGGTATGAGTTTGACCGAGCTGAAGAAGAAACTCGGCTTCAAAAATATTAAAATCAATAGAGAGGGCGGTTACGGACTGGTAGAAATCTTAACCGCTAGACAATAAAGGAGGCAATCAGTTATGGCAAACCCTTTGGTGGCGTTGGTAGGTAGACCGAACGTTGGGAAAAGTACGTTTTTTAATAAGGTGGCAGGTCGTAAAATTTCCATTACGGAGGATAGACCTGGCGTAACGCGCGACCGTTTGTACACAGACGCGGTTTGGCGCGGTAAAAATTTCACAATGGTAGATACGGGCGGTATCGAATTGAAGTCGGAAGACGTAATGTGGAAAGAAATTGCAAAGCAGGCGGACGTTGCGATTGAAACGGCGGACGTTATCTTGTTCTTTACGGACGGGAAAGAGGGCTTGCACCCTTCCGATTATGACGTGGCGGACATCTTGCGCCGTAGCAATAAGCCCGTTATTTTGGTCGTAAATAAAATTGACAATTACTCCCCCGAGCAAATTTTTGAGTTCTACTCGCTTGGCTTGGGCGAGCCGTTTGCGATTTCCGCAGAGCATTCGCAGGGGATCGGCGACGTCTTGGACGAGGCAATGGTATATTTCCCCGACGAAACGGAAGAAAAAGTGCCTTCCTTGAAGATTGCCGTAGTGGGGAAACCCAACGCAGGGAAATCGAGCCTTGTAAACAAAATCTTGGGCAGTGAAAGAAGTATCGTTACCCCCATGGCAGGTACGACGCGCGATGCAATCGACACCTTGTTCTTCCGCGGTGAAAAGGCGTACACCATTATTGATACGGCAGGTATCCGTAAGAAAAAGAGTGTGGACGACGACGTGGAATATTACAGCAATATGCGTGCATTTGACGCCGTAAGAAGAAGTGACGTTTGTCTTTTGGTGGTGGACAGCGCGGAGGGCTTGACGGAACAAGACGTTAAGATTATCGGCTACGTACACGAACAGGGCAAACCGTCCGTAATCGTTATGAACAAATGGGATTTGATTGAAAAGGATACCCATACGGTCAATCGTTTCGAGGCGCAGTTGCAGGAAGATTTGAAATTTATGGACTACTACAAATCCATTTATATTTCCGCAAAGACGGGGCAACGCGTTGAAAAGTTGCTTTCCGCGGTGGAAGAGGTTTACGCGCATGCATGCTTCCGCGTGCCTACGGGTGAATTGAACGATTTGATCGGCGATGCGGTACGTTTGCAGGAACCCCCTTCCTATCAAGGACGCAGAATGCGTGTATTCTTCTCGTCGCAGGTGGCGGTATGTCCTCCCGTATTCGTTTTACACGTAAACGACGAAGGGCTTTTGCATTTCTCTTACCAAAGATATTTGGAAAATACCATTCGCCGCGCGTATGATTTTACGGGTACGCCCATCAAGGTCACCGTGCGTGAAAAGAAAGAGGAAGATTGATAAGGATTATGAAAGAACTTTCGTTTTTAGACAATTGGTGGCAATTTTTACTGATTGCCGTCGTATGTTATTTCTTTGGCAGTATCAATTTCGCGTGGATTATTTCACGATTGATGCATAAGGATATTACCAAGATGGGCAGCGGTAATCCCGGTACGATGAACGTTACGCGTGAGCTTGGTGTGAAAGCCGGCGCGTTAACCTTCTTAGGGGATGCCTTAAAGGGGGTTATCCCGATGCTCGCTTGTTTCTTCTTGTATAAGGATTATTATTTCGCATACAAAGGAACAACGGTTTTGGTGTCCGATTTTATCCGCTATTTTACCGCCGTTTTCGTGGTGTTTGGGCATATATTCCCCCTCTCTACGCATTATAAAGGCGGTAAGGGGATTGCCTCCACGTTGGGCATTTTTTGGTGCGGTTTGTCTTTAGAATCGCCCTGGTGGATATTGCTTGGCTTGGTGGTAGGGGCTGCCATTATTTCCGTGATCTTGTTGACGGAATGGGGTTCTTTGGGCTCCTTATTCGGGGTGTCGGGTTGCAGTATTATTCAGCTTGTAATCCTCTTCACAAGATACGAGGGACTGATGAAAATAGGTTTCAACCCGTACCTGGTATGTTTATTTATGTTCATTTTGACGTTAAACCTGCTTGCCTGGTTTGCACATAGAAAGAACGTGCAACGTCTTTTCGCGGGCGAAGAGCATCGCACGTCTTTCAAAAAGGCGCTTCATAAGAAAGTGTCGTAAAAGGAGGAAATGGTATGAAAGTTATCATTATCGGTTGCAGTCGGCTTGGGCAAAATCTGGCTGAAAAATTGAATGCGGATGGTAATAAAGTAACCATCATCGATATGAACGCCGCTAAGGTAGAGGCGATCACCAGCCGTTGTGATATTATGGGCGTTGTAGGGAACGGCGCCACGCAAAGCGTTCAACGCGAGGCAGGGGTAGAAAGCGCCGATCTGTTGATTGCGGTTACGGACTCTGACGAGTTGAACTTGCTTTGCTGCGTTCTTGCAAAGAAAAAGGGCAAATGCCAAACGATTGCCCGTGTTAAAAATCCCGAATACAGCAAGGAAGCTGGGTATTTGAAGGAACAGCTTGGCTTGGCAATGGTTATCAACCCCGAATATGCGGCGGCGGAAGAGATTGCGCGCCTGCTGTGTTTCCCTGCGGCGTTGAAGATTGAACCCTTTGCGAAAGGCAAGGTAGAGCTTGTAAAATTCAAGCTGGCAAAAGGGAACAAGCTCATCGGCATGGCTGTCAAGGACATGGCGGCGAAATACCACCCCGACGTGTTGGTTTGCACGGTAGAGCGCGGGGAAGTAGCGCACATTGCCAGCGGTGATTTTGTCTTTGAGGAAAAGGACGTGGTGTCGATCATCGGTACGCCGAAGAATACGCATGCGTTCTTCACGAAAATTGAAAACGAAGGCAGCTCTATCAAGAAAACGATGATGGTGGGCGGCGGTGTTATCACCCATTATCTTTGTGAAATGTTAAAGCAATCAAAGATTTCCTTGAAGGTTATCGCGCGTGATTATAAACGTTGTGAAACCCTTTGCAATAACTGGCCGAAGGTGGACGTTATCCACGGCAATCCCTCGGATAGAGAGCTTTTGCAGGAAGAAGGCATCAAAAAAGCGGACGCGTTTGTGGCGTTGTCCGATTTTGACGAGGAAAATATCCTGCTTTCGCTGTTCGCGCAAGAATTTTGTAAAGGTAAGCTGATTACGAAAATCGGCCACGCCGATTACGACAGCGTTATTAACCGCTTGGAGTTGGAAACGGTTATTTGTCCCGTGAACATTACTTCGGACAGCATTTTGCGTTTTGTGCGCGCAACGCGTAACGCAAAAGGCAGTAATATGGAAACGTTGTATAACATGATCCCCGGTCAGGTTGAGGCGGCGGAATTTATCATTAAGGAAAAATCTCCCATTGCCAACAAGCCCCTTTCGGAATTGAAGTTCAAGAAAGGTGTGTTGATTGCCTCTATCTCGCGCGGCGGACAAATCATTACCCCTCGCGGTCAAGACATGATTTTGGCAGGGGATGCGGTGGTAATCGTATCCAAGCATTTGGGTTTGGAAGACATCACGGATATTTTAAGGTGACGGCATGAACTTTTCAATTATTAAAAGAACCCTCGGCTGGTTATTGGTGTTCGAGGCAATATTTATGCTAGTACCCACAGCCACAGCGCTCGTTTACAAGGAATGGTCGGCGCTTTACGCCATTCTTGCGAGTATCGGCGCCTGCTTGTTTGTGGGGTTGATTTTCTTGGCGAGAAAACCGAAAAGCGATGCCATTTATGCCAAAGAGGGTATGGTTATCGTGGCGAGCAGTTGGATTGTACTCAGTATTTTCGGCGCGTTGCCTTTCTGGTTTTCAAGGGAAATCCCCTCCTTCATCGACGCCTTGTTCGAGTCGGCATCCGGCTTTAGTACCACGGGCGCAACCATTTTGACGGAAGGGGGGTTGGACGGATATTTGGCGATGTCAAAATCCCTCTTGATGTGGCGTAGCTTTACTCACTGGGTAGGCGGTATGGGCGTGTTGGTATTCATTATGGCGTTCTTGCCTTTGAGCGGCGCGCGTAATATGCACATCATGAAAGCGGAAAGCCCTGGGCCTATCGTGGGAAAACTCGTACCCAAGGTAAGGACGACGGCGAAAATTTTGTATCTGATTTACTTTTTCTTGACGGCGATGGAATTTGCTTTCCTGCTCGGCGGTCAAATGTCTATCTTCGATGCGTTGAATACGGCATTTGCAACAGCAGGGACGGGCGGTTTTGCGGTGAGAACGGACGGCTTTGCGGGATATTCACCCTATCTTCAATGGGTGGTAACCGTCTTCATGTTGCTATTCTCGATCAACTTCAACGCCTATTTCTTGATTCTTTGCGGTAAGATTAAAGATGCGTTTAACTTGGAAGTGCGCGTGTTTATCGGGGTTGTAGTGACGGCGATTGCGGTGATTACCGTAAACGTGTATTTGACCGCCTCGGCGTTGTACGAATACACCTTCAGCGAAGCGTTGAGACACAGCGCGTTCTCGCTGGCGTCGGTGATTTCGACGACGGGCTTTGCAACGGCGAACTTTGATTTGTGGCCCTCGTTCTCGAAATGTATTTTGGTGTTGGCGATGCTCATCGGTGCGTGCGCGGGCAGTACGGGTGGCGGCATTAAAGTGTCGCGCGTGGTGGTATTGTACAAGGGCGCAACGCATGAAATGCGCCGCGCTTTACATCCCAAGCAGGTGAAAAAAATCTCGATGGACGGGCGTATTGTGGAGCACGAAGTTGTGCGCAATACCAACGCGTTTATCATGATTTACTTGCTGTTGTTTATTGTGTCGATGCTGTTGTTGTCGTTAGATCCTGCGGTGGTGCAGGCGAGCAATAATCCGTTGGTGACGAACTTTACGGCGGTGATTGCGACGTTGAATAATATCGGGCCGGGCTTGGATGCGGTTGGCCCTGCAGGGAACTTTGCATTCTATGGCGTGTTCTCGAAAATTGTGTTTATTTTCAATATGTTGGCAGGACGTTTAGAATTGTTCCCGATGTTGATTTTGTTGAATCCTGCTACTTGGAAAAAGTAAGCAGGCAACCTGACGTTGCACGCAGCGGTAGTGTCTAGGCGCACACTTTTGGCTGTAAGCCTCGTGCATTCAACAAGATCGTAAATAAAGTATAAAGCCCCCGGAAGACATTTGTCTTTTGGGGGGGTTATTGCTTTTATATAAATTAGATTTTTTTTGTTTGGCGCATTCGGGGCAACCACGCCCATTGTTTCTATTAGTAATTTTTGCCAGCCAAGAGGGATGGCCATTTTGACATTTCCACCATGCTTTTTGGTGTCCGTTTGGAAATACGTTAGT
>JAZKZY010000082.1:0-2713 GCA_045612895.1 Candidatus Scatosoma sp.
GTTTGTCAATCGTCCGTAACGGCGAAAACGACCTTGGTTTTGGCTGGCGAGGAGGCAGGCAGTAAGCTTGCCAAGGCGCAAAAGCTGGGGATAAAAATCATTGATGAAGCGGAATTCAAGGCCATGCTTGAAATGTAAGGCAAAAAAGTACAAATATGCCCTCAAAGGAGCCGATTTTGTCGGCTCTTTTATAATTTATTATAAAAATTACGAAAAAAGTTAAAAAAAGATGGCAGTGGGTACTTGAAATTTTTAAAAAAGTTTGCTATAATGTTTGCTATAACAAAAGAGGTGGTATCCCTATGCTCAGTATGACGGGTTATGGTAAAGGTGAATATGCAGAAGGCGGGTTAGAATTGACCTGCGAAATCAAGACGGTGAACAACCGTTATTTGGACGTGTCGATTAAGGCGCCTCGCATTTTTGCGGCGTACGAAGACGTGATTCGAACGACGATTCGTAAAAAGTTAACGCGCGGACACGCTGACGTGTTCATTTCCTTGAAAGATAAGCGCGAACGCGAAACGGCGCTTGCGCCCGATTTGAACCTTGCGGCATCCTACGTGGCGGCGGCAAAGGCGTTGAGAGAGGCGTTCCCCGATTTGCCCAACGACGTGACCTTATCGTCCGTATTGCGTTACCCCGAGGTATTGAAGCAGGAAGACACCGTTACCTTGGATGAGGAAATGACCAAGGCGCTCGATATCGCGCTCAACGTCGCCCTTGATAAGCTGAACGAAATGCGTTTGGTAGAGGGTGAAAAGCTCAAGGCGGATATGCTTGCGAGGGTGGAAACGATTGAGGGCTTGGTTGCGGAGGTGGCTGCGCGCGCACCGTTGGTGGCGGCGGAGTACCGTGAAAAGCTGACGGCGAAGGTGCAGGAATATCTTGCGGACGTGAAAGTGGACGAAGGGCGTTTGTTGACCGAGGTTGCCGTTTTCACCGACAAGAGCAATATCGATGAAGAGTTGACGAGATTGAAATCGCACATTGAACAGTTTAGAAGCATTGCCGAGGAAGGCATTGTGGGTAGAAAGCTCGATTTCTTGGTGCAGGAGTTTAACCGCGAAGCGAATACGACCTGTTCGAAGAGCAATGACGTAACGATTACGCGCGCGGGCTTGGCGCTTAAGAATGAAATTGAAAAAATCCGCGAACAGGTGCAAAACCTCGAATAAGCAACCTGACGTTGCACGCTGTAAGGTGTCTTATCGTTCGTGTTTGTAGATAGCTACGCGCATACCCGTATTAAACCGTGTTTGTAGGTAGCTACGCGCATTCACCAAACTGACTTTGGATGCAGTAAGGTGTCTTAGCGTTCGTGTTGATAGATAGCTACGCGCATTCACGCAGGAATTGTATTTTTACGAAAGGAGCAGTATGAAAAAGCATGTTTTAATGGCTGTGTCCGGGCCTTCGGGCGTTGGTAAGGGCACGATTGTAAAAACGATATTACAGCGCCGCGAGGACGTGGTGGAATCCGTGTCTTGCACTACGCGCGCGCCGCGTGAGGGTGAAATCCACGGAAAACACTACTTCTTCCTTTCGCATGAAGAATTTCAGCGCCGTATCGAAGAGGATGATTTCTTGGAATATGACGAGCATTTTGGCAACTACTACGGTACGCCCAAATCGTTTGTGGCGGAAACCTTAAAAACCAAGTCGGTCATCATGGAAATCGACGTGGTGGGTTCGCTGAATGCGAAAAAGGTTTTTCCCGAATGCGTGCTGGTGATGATTGTACCCCCGTCGCTTGAGGAGTTGAAAAAACGCCTCATCGGTAGAGGTACGGAGGGTAAAGAGGAAATTGAAAACCGTCTTTCCCGTCTTGAATATGAAATTTCTCAAAAGGACAAATACGATTACGTCATCGTCAATGACGATCTTGAAACCGCGATTGCGGAAGTATGCAAGATTATCGACGGTGAGTAAGCGCAATAAAATAAAAAAATAAAACACAAAAAGGAGTGTAGAAAAATATGATTAATGAACCTTCTGTTGACGTAATGATCAGAAAGCTTGGTACGGAGGAGGATCCGATTAGCCGTTACGCACTTTGCACGATCGCGGCAAAGCGCGCTCGTCAAATCATCGAAACGGAAAAGAACCTTGGCGTACGTGACGTAACCGGTAAAGACAAGGAATTGTTGACCGCTTGCAAGGATATTGCGGACGGCAAAGTAATCGTTGCAAAGGACTAATTTTAGCTGCCTCGGTGATATAGCCGAGGCATTTTACCTGATAGGGGGACTTTTATGATTGCGGAAGTCATCGTCGACATCGCGGCGAGTGAAACGGACAGAATATACGATTATATCTGCGACGACAGTGTGGTTGTTGGCAGTCGTGTTCGCGCGCCCTTTGGCGGTAAAACCGTGCCAGGGTTTGTAATGCGGATAAAGGAAACGTCCGACTGGCCAGTGGAAAAATTGAAAAAAGTGTTGCCGTCCTCGGACGAATTGCCTGCGCTCACCCCCGAGTGCCTTGCTTTGGCGGAGAAGCTGACGGCGCGCTACCGCGTGCCGAAGGCGTTGACCTTTACTCACTTGCCGTTGTGGAGAGCATGACCGTTGAAGGTGGCGTTACCTTCAGGGATTGATTTGAAAATTACAAAACCCCGTGTTTCTGTGTGAAATACGGGGTTTTTTATATAATCATGGCCGGTAAAGTATAATTTATCCGGCGTTGCAAATACTACCCTTGCTTAATTTGA
>JAZKZY010000083.1:0-4032 GCA_045612895.1 Candidatus Scatosoma sp.
CAACCAATAGAAAAAGGGGAAATTGTGCGTATAGTGTGTACGTTTGCGGATGGTGATAGCTTGTTGCTGACTGATTATCAGTCTTGCGGAAAAAAATGGCTTTCAGATAAACGGATGATGACTGTTTGGTTTAACGGTGAAGGATTTTACGGTAGCATAGTTGATAGGGAGTAGGGAAGATTATGGAAAAATGGCAATATATACAAAATTTTAAAAAATTGGGCTTTGGGCTGTTTTGTCACTTTGGCTTGTACAGCGTGCTTGGAAGAGGTGAATGGGCTTTATGTACACATTCGTTGGACGCGGTGGAATATAACAAGCAAATACAAAGCTTTAACATTGATCCTGCTTGGGCGAAAAAGCTGGTGGCAACGGCAAAAAGCGCAGGCTGTAAGTATATTACGCTTACGACTCGTCATCATGAAGGATTTTCCTTGTATGATACCTGTGGATTGAATGATTTTGACGCGCCGCATTCGGCGTGCGGTAGGGATTTGGTTCGCGAGTTTGTCGATGCGTGTAACGCCGAAGGCATCGTACCATTTTTCTATCACACCTTGCTTGATTGGTACCATCCCGAATATGAGGGGAACTTCCCCGAGTATATCGATTACTTGGTAAAGAGCGTGGAAATTCTTTGCAAAAATTATGGCCAAATAGGCGGGCTTTGGTTTGATGGATTTTGGAATAAGCCTAATGCTGATTGGCAATTTGACCGCTTGTATGCGACCATTCGTAAATATCAGCCCGAAGCGATGATTATCAACAATACGGGGTTAAATGCGCTTGGCGAAGTGGGGCATCCCGAAATTGACAGCGTTACGTTTGAGCGCGGTAAACCTACGCATGTAGATACCAGTAAAAAACCCATCGCGGGTGAAATGTGTGAAGGTATTACCGATCATTGGGGGTATGCGGCAGGGGATTTACGCTTTAAATCCATACCACAGTTGATTGAAACCTTACTTGATTGCAGAAAGTATAATTGCAACCTGTTGCTCAACGCAGGTCCGACGGCGGACGGAACGTTGACGGCAATGGAAACGGAAATTTTGAAGCATATCGGGCTTTGGGTGCAGGAAAATCAGGAGATCGTTTACGACGCCGTTCCTGCGGATATCACAGCGGAAAATGCGGATATTTTTGTCAATGGTGAATATTATTATGCGGCGATTCGTAAGGTTCCGATGGCGGCAAACGTTAACGTTGCAAGGCCCGAAGACAATCAAATGATAAAGCTTCATACCGATAAGGCGATTACAAATGCTGTTTGGTTGGACGATGGAACGGAAGTTCAATTAAATGATAACCAAAGCTTTAAAGCAAAACCCTTCCCTTATGGTAAAAGTGGCGTTGTGCGCGTGGCGAAGTTTCAATTAAAATGAAGATTGGACCTCCGCGTAAATGTGAAAGTATAATGGGAAAATAACGGATAAAAAAATAAGAGTTGGCTTTTGTCCAACTCTTATTTTTTGTATTTTCGCTTGATTTTATATTGACGGATTAGAACCCGAAAAAGAAATTAAACGCGTACATGGGGTGTATTAAAGCCCTTATTTTTAATTTTGATATGCGCGTAATAAAACAAAGAGCCTAAACCGAACACAATGGTTCAATTTAGGTTCTTTGTGGTGCGGTCGCAAGGAGCGAAGCGACGGAATAGCGAGGAACGAGCGTCCAGGAATCTGCCCTTATAGGGCAGAGCAGCGTGATACGGGAGACAGGAATTGCGCCTTTAGCGGCGCGCCCCACTCCGACGTTATTAACGTCGTCCTTTGCCAACGGGTTTGCCATAGTCCAAGCCTCGTAGGGCAAAGCATTTTGCTTTCGCAAAATGGCTCCCACCCTCAATTCCTGTCGATATACCCGCATCATAGCAAACAAAAAAGCACCCGAGGAGGGTGCTCGTTTGTTTGGTGCGGTCGACAGGAATCTGCCGTTTCCGCAAGCGGAGTCTCGGCAGGGCCTCGAAATACGGGACGTTTTTTTCGGAAAAAATGAATCTTCGCAAGCCGTATTTCTCGCGTGTAAGGAGCTATGCGACGGAATAGCGCAGTGAAACGAAGCGTCAGCTGCATGCAATTATGAGATTCTCGCAACTATCTACGACAAAACAAAAAAGGAAACCTCGAAGAGATTTCCTTTTTCGTGGTGCGGTCGACAGGAATTGAACCTGCATGGAGTTACCCACAAGATCCTTAGTCTTGCGCGTCTGCCAGTTCCGCCACGACCGCGTTAACGACATCCATTATATATCAATATAAAAAGTTTGTCAACTCATTTTATCCAACTTTCAAAAAATTTTTCTATCTTTTTTACAATAAAAAAATCAAACTGCCAAGCGCAATGCCTAAGCCCATTCCAGCAACCAAATCAGATGGATAATGCAGCCCCAACGCAAAACGGATATACCCCAGCACTGCGCTTCCGCTCAACAAAAACGCCCCTACAATCGGGTAATAGGGTAAAAAACTCATCGCAATCACCGCCGCGCAGGCAAGGTGGCGGCTGGGGAAGGATTTATTGTCCACCTTTTTTTCCACCAAAGGGGTAATTCCTGCGCCGTCTTCGGCATAAGGGCGAGGACGATCGATTGCAAGGCGCATAACGCTGACCGTCAACAAAGCCATGAGAGGGATGAAGAGGATTTTTATCAAATCCATTGTTTCAAACGGCTCTACGTAAAAGGCGTACAGCAACAATACCCCATAGCACACAAAAAAGAACCAGGTGAGGATGACGTTACCCAGTTTCAGTGCGCGCTTTGCGGTGGGGTGGGCGTTGTAAAACGCCGCGTTTTTGTTGTAAAGTGCCACGTAGTCGTATTTCATACAAACAGTATACCATAAAGCAGGCGGGAATACAAGCATTTTCGAGCATTTCCACAAGGCATCATAAAAATGCCGCCTGCCGCCGCCATAAATCGGCGCAATAAAAAACCTACGGAGGGGGATCCGTAGGTTTTCTTTTGTTAAAGATTATTCTTTATCTTTTTGCGCTTCTGCAACGATCTTGTCTACGAACATAGGAGGTACGTCTTCATAGCCGAGGAATTCGGATACGAATTTACCGCTACCACGGGTCAAGGAACGAAGTTCCATCGTGTAGGTCTTGATTTCCGCAAGGGGAACTTCCGCGGAGATAATCGCCTTATCGCCTTCGGTATCCGTACCCATGATACGGCCGCGGCGTTTGTTGATGTCGCCCATTACGTCGCCGAGGTAATCAGCGGGGATAGCGATCTTCAAGCTGTAAATGGGTTCGAGGAGAACGGGTTTCGCATTCTTCAAGCCTTCCTTAAACGCGATCGAAGCCGCCATCTTGAAGGAAAGTTCATTAGAGTCTACGTCATGGTAACTACCATCGTAAAGTACCGCTTTCAAGCCCGTTACAGGGTAACCAGCGAGAGGACCGTGTTCCATAGATTCACGGAGACCCTTTTCAACTGCAGGGAAGTAGTTCTTGGGTACTGCGCCGCCAACAACTTCTTCTTCAAATACGAATTCTTCTTCGCTAGGGGAGAAACGAATCTTACAATGACCGTACTGACCGTGACCGCCCGATTGTTTCTTGTGTTTGCCTTCCGCTTCTGCCGAGCCGCGAATGGTTTCACGATAAGCAATCTTCGGTTCGGACAACTTCATGTCAACGCCATAACGAGCTTTTACTTTCTTAGCGAGCATTTCAAGCTGTACGTCACCCTGACCGCCGATAACCATTTCGCCCGTTTCAGCATTCTTTTCAATCGAGAAGGTGTAATCTTCTTCCTTCAATTTAGCAAGACCTGCGAAAACCTTATCTTCTTCGCCCTTCTTTTCAGCCGCAACGGACATGAACAAGGTGGGTTTGGGGAAATGGATAGGGGTGAAGCGTACTTTTGCGGAAGGATCGCAAAGGGTGTCGCCCGTGTTGGTGTTGCTGAGTTTATTTACCGCGCCGATATCGCCTGCCGACAACTGGTCAACGGCTTCCATCTTCTTACCACGGAGCACGTAAACCTGACCGATACGTTCTTCACATTCGGTGTTTGCA
>JAZKZY010000084.1:0-25613 GCA_045612895.1 Candidatus Scatosoma sp.
AAAACGATACCAACGTGCCTTGCGAAGAATCGCTTGTCCGTCAAGAATTGTACGGGCAAAAGTTCTGGAAAGAGGAGTTTGGCCATTACGTAAAATTACGTTGGCTGCCCGATACCTTCGGTTACAGCGCAGGCATGCCGCAAATCTTAAAATTGTCCCAGCAGGACTACTTTATGACCATTAAAATTTCTTGGTCAAATCGTACCTTGTTCCCTTTCCACACCTTCAACTGGGCAGGGCTTGACGGGACCAGCGTACTCGTACATATGCCCCCCGAAGGCTCGTACAATTCCTATGCAGGGCCTCGCGCATTGCTGGCAGGCAAGGCGAATTTGCGCGACATTGACCAAAAGGAAGATTTCTTGATGGTTTATGGCATCGGTAACGGTGGCGGCGGTCCGTCTGTGAAGATGATGGAACGTTTGAACCGTATGGAAAACGTTGCATACCTGCCCAAGGTAAAGCAGGCCCCTGCGCACAGCTATTTTGACGGCTTGGTTGGGAGAGAATTCCCCACCTACAACGGGGAAATGTATCTTGAAAAACACCGCGCGACCTACACGTCGCAGTCGAATAATAAGAACTTTAACCGCGATTGTGAAAGCAAGCTGATTGCATATGAAGCGTTGCTTTCCTGCTTGGGCGAACAAGGGGATAAAAAGACGATTGACGAGCTTTGGAAAGAAGTTCTCCTTTATCAATTCCACGATATCCTGCCCGGCTCGTCCATTCAGCGCGTTTATAAAGAAACGGACATTGCGTATGCGGCAATTCGGGAAAAGTTAGAACAGCTTGTCCAAGAAAAGGGTGTTTCCTTTGTGGCGGACAAGGGGAAAAAATTTGTCAATATGGCAAAGAATTCCGTGGCAAAGATAGAAAAATGCGGTGACGGTTACCTCTATTATAAAGGGCAAGGGGATTTGATTGCCCCTGTGGTATATGAAAATGCAACCCTGTTAGAGGGCGTAGATAAGGTGGAAACGGATTATTACACCGTAACCTTTGACACGGACGGCTCGTTCAAGAAAATTACGTTAAACGACGGTAGAGTGGCGGCAACGAATGCCAACAAGCTGCGTGTGTTTATCGACAAGGGCGATTCCTGGGATTTTGAGGACGATTACCGCGATCAGCCGGAATTGTATATGAATTTGGTATCGACCAAGGCGCGTGATTTTGGCGATTTGGTGGAAGTGGTACAGCATTACGAATATAAAAATTCGAAGCTTGTCCAAACGATTTTGATGCACAAGAACGAACCCACCATTCAAATCAAACACGACGTGAATTTGGTGGACGACGGGTATATGATTCGTTCGGAAACCCTTCCCACGGCTTGGAATGACGTGGTGAACAGCGATATTCAGTTCGGTTATCTTGGCAGACCGACAACGGACGATACGGAACACAACGCGGCGCAGTTTGAAATGTGCTGTCAGCAATGGTTTGACGTATCCAACGAAACGCAGGGCTTGGCGGTTTTGAACAATACGAAGAACGGGTTTATGGCGAAGCAAAACATTATCTCTGTCAATCTTGTCCGTTCTACCGAATATCCCTCGATTGAGAGTGACAACGTCAGCTACGCGTATGCGTTCTATCCCCACGACGGCGGCTTTGACTCCATTGCTTTGGACGAGAGAGCGAAAGAATTTAACGCGCGCGGCTTGTACGGGGATAAGGTGTTGACGATGCCCACGGTGGACAATGCGCAGGTAGAAATTACCGCGTTTAAGCCCACCTACGATGGGGACGGCTACGTGGTGCGTATGTTCGAACGTACGGGGAAAGAGGCGAAAACGATCCTCACCCTGCCTACGGGATACCGTATGGATTGTGAAGTGGATTTGTTGGAAGAAAAAATGGGCGAGGGCGCAACCGAGCTGACCTTTAGACCTTTCCAAATCCGTTCGTTTAAGGTTAAAAAAGTGTAAAATTAGGAGAAGAAATTATGAAATATAGCTATGCGGTAAAAGTGATTGCTACCCAAGGCAACGTGAAAAACGTAGAGGGTTTGTTGCAAGAAAAGCCCTTGCAAATCGGCTTGAACGAGCCCAACCTTTGTGAAATGCAAGGGAAATCGTACGTTATTTTGGATTTCGGTAAGGAGCTTTCGGGCGGCGCAAGAATTTTGACCTATTATGCGCGTGGCAATAATACCGTGCGCCTGCGCTTTGGCGAATCGGTCGGGGAAATTTGCGCGGAGTTGAAGAACGGTGAAGAGGGCTATGGCGCGACTAACGACCACTCCTTGCGTGATTTCACCATGGAACTTAGAAACTATTCGGATATGACCTTTGGTCAAACGGGTTTCCGCTTCTTGCGTATTGATACGCTTGGGGAGGATTCGGCAATCGGCTTGAAAGGGGTGGTTGCGGCGGTGGATACCGACACGCGTGAAGAAATCGGCTCGTTTGAATGTGACGATTCACTCGTCAATGAAATTTGGACGACGGCGGCTTACACCTTGCGCCTTTGCTTACAAAACGGTTATCTTTGGGACGGTATCAAGCGTGACCGCTTGGTGTGGATCGGTGACCTTTATCCCGAGGTGCGCGCGGCAAACTGCTTGTTCGGGGATATCCCTGAAACATTGAACTGCTTGGAGTTCTCCATGGAGCAATCGCCGTTACCTAAGTATATCAACAACATGCCCACCTATTCCCTTTGGTGGCTTATCAACTTGCGTGAGGCATACTACGCAAGCGGGGATAAAGAGGCAATCGTCAAATACCTGCCCTATGCGAAAGGCATTTTGGAACAAATCGTTTCCCCCTGCGTGGCGGAGGACGGTAAGGTGTCCTATTCCTTCAATTATATTGACTGGCCTTCCTGCAATCAAGCGGGCGAGGATAGACATGAAGAACGTGAAACGGAACGTTTTGCAGGCGTTGCTTATTTGACCAAGGTGGCAGTTTTGGCGTTGAAAGAATTGCTTTTGGCGTTTGGTGAAGACGTATCCTTGTGTGACGACGTATTGCAAAGAATTGCGAAAAAGAATTATGACATCCATATCTATAAACAAATCGCCGCGCTTGGCGTTTGGGCTGATTTGGGCAACGAGAGTATCAAGGAAACCTTACTTCGAGGCGGCGCGCAAGGGCTTTCCACCTTCCAGTCTTATCCCATTTTGACGGCGGTTGCAAGCTATGGCGAATACGAGGCGGCCCTTTCCATGATGAAAGAATATTACGGTGGTATGTTGTCCGTTGGCGCAACGACCTTCTGGGAAGATTTTGACCTCGAATGGTTGGATAATTGCACCCGCTTGGATGAAATGCCCCAAGAAGGGAAAAAGGATATTCACGGCGATTACGGTAAATTCTGTTACAAGAGTTTCCGTCACAGCTTCTGTCACGCTTGGTCGGCAGGGGTGATTCCTTACCTTGTGGAAACGGTGGCTGGTATTAAAACCGAGGGGGCAGGTATGCGTCGAGTTACGATTAAGCCCCATTTGAGCGGTTTGAAACACGTAAAGGTGAACTTCCCTACGGCGTATGGCGTGGTGAAGGTGGAACATATCCTGCAGGCAAACGGCGAGGTAAAAACTACCGTGGATGCGCCTAACGGGGTAGAAGTAGTTTATTAAAAGGAGAAGCGGTTTATACTGTTTGTATGATTTGTCTGAAAAACTTTTCGGGACAACGTATATGTGTGGCAATTAGCGGCGGCGTGGATTCAGTTTCCCTCTTGCATTATTTGAAAGGGCAGGAAAAGGGATGCGGCTTTACCCTTTGCGCTGTACATTGTGAGCATGGGATTCGCGGAGAAGAGAGTATCGCGGACGCGCGTTTTGTGGAGGCATTTTGCCTGCAACAAGGGGTGCCTTTGTATTCTTTTTCGGCGGATTGTCCTGCGCGCGCAAAACAGGATAAACAAAGCTTGGAAACAGCGGCAAGGAACTTTCGTAAGGAATGTTTTGCAAAGTTGCTTTCGGAAGATAAAGCGGATTTCATTGCCACGGCGCACCACAAAAACGATGATGCGGAAACGGTGCTTTTCCGCTTGATGAGAGGTACTTCTCTCACGGGCGTAGGGGGCATGGTTGAGGTGAATGGAAACGTCATTCGTCCCTTCCTTTCGTGGACAAGGGCGGAGATTGAGCGGTACGCCAAGGAAAACGGACTTGCCTATCGTGAAGATTGTACAAATTTTGAACTGGACGCAACGCGTAACAAGTTGCGCTTAAACGTACTGCCTTTGATGGAAGAGGCAGTGCCTGGGACGATTGAAAACCTGGTGCGTTTTTCCCAGCTTGCGTTAGAGGACGACGGCTTGCTGTATGAATATGCGAAAGAACTGTTGACCGAAGGCGAGGAAGGGGTTACGATTGCTTTTTGCGATAAAAAACCGTTGTTTCGTCGGGCGTGCTTGCTTGCCCTGAAAGGGTTGGGGGTAGAGCGCGATTATACCGCTTTGCATTTGGAAAACGCCTATGGCTTGCAGGGGTTAGAACGCGGTGCGCGTTTGTCTTTCCCCAAGGGCGTTGAGGCGGAAAAGACGGAAAAAGGCGTTCGCTTTTACGTGCAGAAAGAAGAAACTTTTATCGAGAAAGTCCCGATGAAAAGCTTTACCCAAAGTGGATTTGACGGGGGCAGGTACGAGGTTACGATTTCCTTTACCCAGACAGAAATGCAAGACGGGTGGCGCGTATTGCAGGTGGATGGGGATAAAATCCCCGATACGGCAGTTTACCGTTTCCGTGCAGAGGGAGATTATATCCAACGCTTTGGCGGTGGAAAAAAGACCTTGAAGAAGTTTTTTAACGAAGAAAAAACGCCCGTTGCCGAGCGTGAATATTTACCGTTGATTGCCGAAGAAAACGGTGAGGTTTACGTGGTGTGCGGTGTGGAAATATCGGAAAAAGTAAAGGTCACGGCGGATACGAAAATGCCGCTCTATATATCAATACAAAAAAAATAAGGCAGGAGATATACGTATGAAAACACAACAATCGGAAATTGAAAGAGTATTGCTGTCCGAAACGCAAATTGCGGAGCGCGTGAAAGAAGTTGCGAAGAAGATTGACGAGGAGTATCAGGGGAAAGAGGTAATTGCCGTTTGCATTTTGAAGGGCAGTGTGATCTTTTTTGCTGATTTAATCCGCGCGATGAAAACACCCGTCAACGTAGAATTTATGAAGGTTTCTTCCTACGGCTTTGGTACAAGCAGCAGCGGTAAATTGTCCGTAGGGTTGGATTTACTTTCTAATATTGAGGGGAAAGACGTGTTGATTGTAGAGGATATTATCGACTCCGGCAATACCATGTACGCGTTGAAGGATATGTTAAAGACGAGAAACCCTGCCAGCATCCGCATCGTTACCTTGTTGGATAAGCCCGCTCGCCGCGTTATGGATATCAATGCGGATTATACCTGCTTTGAAATCGAGGACGAGTTTGTGATCGGCTACGGTTTGGATTATGCTGAAAAATACCGCGACCTACCTTACGTGGGCATTCTCAGCCGTTGGGTGTATGAAAAGTAAAGTCTTTTAGGCAACAAAAAACAGCTTGCGATTTTGCAAGCTGTTTTTATTTTTTATACTTCTTGATAAGCTACCGATTTTAAGGTGTAAATCAACGTACCTAAGCCATAGGACAAAGGGGTTTCCAAACGCAACATTACGTTGCGGTTTTTGTTGCTTTCACTCGCTGTTTCGGGTTTTTTCGCAATCCACGCCGTTTGCGTTGCGCCAGGGTTTTTCTCGTTCAATGCAATGCTTACGGGACGATAGGTGATCGTGCTTGTTTCCTTGGATTCGCCACCATTTTTGAAGAAAGAGAATTCAGCACTCGCTTCAGTATCAAACTTCCAAGAAACCTCTTGCACTTTCTTTGCGAAAGGACTGTAAACGTTCAAGGTCGCGGACGAGGTGCTGTTTTTTACGGCACGTAAAGCAAGCAAAAGCTCTTCGTTGTCGAGATAGCTGTACTTCTTTTGATCAATGCTAAAGGTATCCTCTTCCGACTGCGCTTCTCCTTCGGTGGGGTGATAGGTTACGGTCGTCGTACCTTCCGAGCAATCCGCATTGTAAACGGTTTTGGTGGAATAGTGGAAGACCTGGTAACAATCGCTCACGTCATCACTCGTGACTGCCGTGGGAGAGCTTGCATTGATGTCCTTTTCCGAAGAAATGGGTTGCAACCCGTAAGGCGCGGCGTAGAACTTCACCGTGGAGGTAACGGTATCGTTGCAAACGTCTGTTTTACCGTTAAAGCTGTATTCCGCCGTGATGTTTAACTGCGTGGTGTAGGTGTAAACGAGTTTCTCGTTTTCCATCGCGCTCGTCAAGGTGGTGGTATAGCTACCGTCTTTATAATTCAGCGTATATTCCACAAGGGTGGTGTCGTTCGCTTCAAAGCTAACGTCGTAAGCCAAGGTTTCGTGGATTTGTTCGGTGTTGCTGAGCGCGTCTTTATTCCAGTAAGCGCCGAAGCTCACTTTTTGGTCGGCGTTCGTACAACCGCTGAGGGCGGTTAACCCCAAAACAAGGGCAAGCAGGGTGGAAAGTTTTTTCCTTTTCATAGATACTCCCATACGGAAAACGGTTAGATTTCCGTAAAAAATCATTCATTTTCTATTATTATACCACATTATTTCAAATTTGTAAAAACAAAATAGAGATTTCCGTAAATTTATTGTGAAAAAAAGCTGAAATTTTGCCATGAAATATGGTATAATAATGAAAAGGTATCAAGGAGGTAAGCAATGAACGCAATTTTGAAGGCCTACACGTTATCGCAATGTATGGAAATCATGGCGGAATATAGTGCAGCTTATGAGGAACGCGGCGGCGTCAACCTCATTTTTTGCGAGGATAGATTGACCTTGCTTGCCGAACGCGCGTTGTTAAAACGTTTGGGCGGTACTTTCCGTTCGCACGTGGCGACCTTTGCGCGCTTTTTGAAAACGGAAGAACATACTCTTTCCAAAGAGGGCTCGGTTATGGCGGTGGGGGAAGTAATGACCCGTTTGCAACGTGCGGATGCGTTGCAATGTTTTACCTCTACTACGGGAATCGGCAACAACGCGCGCTGTATCTATGAAACGTTGGCGCAGTTGTCTGCATCGGAAATCACCCCCGAATGTTTACAGGAAAGCGCTACACTCTTGCCCGAGGATATGCTGAAGAAAAAGGTGTCCGACCTTGCGCTTATTTATGAGGGCTATACGGCATTTTTACGAGAAAGCAGTTTGATTGACGAGAGTAAGTATTTGTCCTTACTGCCTGCCAAAATCCGCAAGGAAGGGGTGCTGAAAGGGGTAAACGTATTCTTTTTAGGTTACAATTCCTTTACGGCGCAGGCGCGTGAAGCAATCCGCGCAGTAGTGGAAACGGCGGAAAACGTCATCGGTATCTTTTGTTGCGGTGAAGAGGAGCTTTATGCCAACCGCGCGGCGCAATCGTTTGCGGGCGTTTGCTCGGAATATGGTAAATTGCAGGTGCGAGAGCTTGGCAAGCCCTTAAACGGCGAGGCGGAAATTTTACGCAAAGGGCTGTTTAACCCTATGCGCGCCAGTGTTAAGGTGGAAACAGACAAGCTTTGCTTGTTTGAGGCGGATGATAAAACGGCGGAGGCGGAATACGTTGCCACCAAAATTCGCCGTGCAATGTCCGAGAAAGAGGGACTTCACTATCGTGATATTTCGGTGTTAGTGCCTGACGTTGCATCCTATGCTTTGCCCTTGAAAAAGGCGTTATCAGAATTTGGTATCCCTTACTTTATCGACGAGAAAAAGTCTTTGAGAAGACACCCAGTTAGTCGGTTTTTGCTCGATTGTTTCCGCGTGGTGCGTGAACGGTTTTCTCCGACGGCTGTGCAGTCCTTGACACAAAACGTGTTGTTTGGGGAGAGTGACGAATACCGCAATTATTTGTATAAATTTGCCAACTACCGCGGTGGCGCAAAACGTTCGATTAAGGAGGGTGACGCGCTGAAGGGTTACAATCGCGAGGCGCTTGAAAACGCGCGCGAAAGGTTGTTGTTGGCAACAAAAAACATAAAAGCAAGCGGGCATGGTCGAGATTATTGCTTTGCGGTGGATGAAATCCGCAAGAATTTTGACCTTGAAAAGGGATTAAAAAATCTTCAAGATAATATTGACGACCTCGCGCAAAAAGGATATCTTGCGCAAATTGACAAAGCCTTGGACGGCGTGCTTGCAGAAGCAAGACTTTTGACGGGCGAAAAAGAAATGACGGTTGCGGAATTTGAGGCGGTGCTGAAAAACGGCCTTGAAGCAACGGAAATTTCCCTTATCCCCGTAAAGGCAGATGCGGTGTTTATCGGGGATATTACGGACAGCCGCATTGAAAAGGCGAGCGTGCTGTTTGCAATGGGTATGACGGAAAACGTGCCGAGGGCATCGGCGGATACGGCAATTGTTTCCGATAAGGAAATTGCCCGTCTTGCCGAGGTAAAGGCGATGATGGAACCGACGGTGGCGGAGGTCAACCTGCGCGCCCGTGAAAGCGTATGCTTAAACCTTTGCGCATTCACCGACACCTTGCATCTTAGCTATCCCTTGGCGGCGGACGGCAGCGAGCCTGCTTTGAGCGATGTGTTCCGCTATATTGATAGATTGTTTGTTTCGGTGAATGGCGGAAAGTTGCCTCGCCGTAAAAAGTTGACGGAGAGTGACTTTGCATATAAGTGTTCGGCGGTTGCGCCTGCTATTCGTCAGCTCTTGATTGAAAAGAGTGAGTACGAGGCAAAGCGCGAAGATACTCGTTTGCAATATTCTTCCTTGTATACGGCGCTTGATAAGCTCAGTGTGACGGAAAAGGACGATTATTTGAAAGAACGGGGGGGGCAGGTATGCGTTCAACGAGGGGAAGAGCTGTTTTTCCATGGCGGAAAAATCTCTCCGACGGGGCTGGAAAGCTACTTTAACTGCCCGTTTAAGAACTTTGCGGAGCGTGGTTTACGCTTGAAAGAACGTGAAGAGGCAACGGTACTTGCGGTGGATACGGGGAACTTTATTCACGAATTGTTGCAAGTGACGGCAAAACATGCCGCGCGTTTTGAAACGGAAGAGGAAATGCGTGCATTCGCCAAGGAAGAGGGCGCAAAACTCCTGCAAAATTCCATTTATACCATGCAACAAGACACTGCATCGGGGACGGTATTCTCCGATAAATTGCTCAATGAGGGTGTGGACGTTGCGGCGGCGGCATACCGCCAAATCAAAGGGTCTGATTTCCTTGTGGAGCAAACGGAAAAGTCCATTAGTACGGAAAGTTTCCAAGGTAAAGTGGACCGTGTGGACGGTACGGGTAAGTACGTCCGCATCATCGATTACAAGACGGGTGAAATTGACGATTCGGCTACGTCCTATTACACAGGACAAAAAATTCAGTTACAGCTTTATATGTCGGAATTGAAGGGTGAACGCGTACCTGCCGGGGTCTTTTACTTCCCTGCGTCCGTCAATTATGCGACGGATGACGAGGGGCGTTTCCGCATGCGCGGATTCATGAACGGTACGGAAGAGGCGTTGCTTTGCGGTGATAAAAACCTCGCGAACGGGGAGGAAACCGCAAAGAGTGAGTATTTCCCTGCGGCATTGAAAAACAGCGCGCTGGCAAAGCGCGTTATGGACGAGGAAACCTTCCGTGACTTCCTCGATTATTCAGTACACGTGGCTCGTCAGGGCTGTCAGGAATTGAGAGAGGGCTACGTAGCGGCTTCACCTTATGAGGGGAGCTGTACCTATTGTAAATATGGCGGTATGTGCGGATTTAACAAGGATTGCGCGCAACCGAGAAAGGAACCGGCGGTCGATACGGGCATGATTGCAAAAATCGCAAAGAAAAAACGGGAAGGGGAGGATTAACGCATGGCAAACTTTACACAAGAACAGTTGCGCGCGATTGAGTCGCAGGGCAAAACCATCGTTTCCGCTTCCGCAGGCAGCGGTAAGACCACCGTTATGATTGAAAAAATTATCCGTCTTATCAAAGACGGTACGGGGGTTGGAGAAATCCTTGCCGTCACCTTTACCAAGAAAGCGGCGGCGCAGATGAAAGAGAAATTGTGCAAGGAGTTGATTGAGGAAATCAACCGCGATACCACCACGCCCGAACGCCGTGACCTGTTGAAAAAACAGTTGTCCGAGGTGCCTGGGGCGGACATTTCTACCATTCACTCGTTTTGCGCGAAGATGCTCCGATCCCATTTTTACGTGGCAGGCGTGGACAGTGGTTTTCGTGTAATCGGCGGCGATGATGCAGAAGGGACGGCGTTGAAAAATGCGGCGCTGGACGATTTACTGGAAGAGGGGTACGAGCAAAAGGAAGAAGATTTTGCCTACCTTTTGTCCTTGTACTGGAGAAAAAAGAGTGACCGCGCGTTGCGTGATATTTTCTTAAAGACCTATGAGCAGTTGCGCAATCGCGCAGATTATCGCACCTATCTTGAAAATTCCAAGGGATACACCGAGGAAACGTTTGATGCTGTTTGCGCGGATTTGTACAAAAAGTTAGAGGAAAAGTGTCGGTATTATTACGAGCTTGTGGAGGACGTGCGCGCCTATTTCTTGGATGACGGAGCCAGCGCGCAGCTTTCCCTTTGCGACGAGCTGTTGGAACTTTTTGACAAGCTGATGTACGCAGGGGATTATTTTGCGGCGTGCAAGGTGGAAAAGCCGAAATTCTCCGTCAACCGCGGCACGAAAAAGGATAGCGAGGAACGTGTGCGTTACCGTGAAAAGCTCTCTTTCTTGAAAGACCGCGTGACGAAAATTGTGGATGAGGAATTGACCAAACACCTTTCGCGCGAAGTAGAGCTTGCGGACTTCTTACAGTCGGGTAAGACGGCGGCGATCTTGGCGGAATACTTGTTGCGCTTTGACGAGAAATATGAGCAGTTGAAGTTGGAACGCGGCGTGTTGGACTACAACGATTTGGAACACAAGGCGCTCAAGCTCTTGGAAGATGAAGAGGTTGTGGCGGAGATGCGCCAAAAATATCGTTTTGTGTTTGTGGACGAATATCAAGACGTAAACCCCGTGCAGGAAGCGTTGATTGCACGCATGAGCGGTGAAAATCTTTTCCTCGTAGGGGACGTGAAGCAGGCAATCTATGGTTTCCGTGGCAGTAAATCTCGTTTCTTCGTGGAAAAGCAAGCGGAGTTTGAAGAAAACGGCGGCGCAAATTTGTTTATGTCGCGCAATTTCCGTAGCTCTGATCAGGTGTTAGACGCGGTTAATTCGCAATTCACTTTGGCGATGACAAAGAAGGTGTGCGACGTGGATTATGCCCGCGGTTCGTACATGGAGAAGGGGGGCAGGTACGAGGTGAACAGCGGTAGAGTGTGTATTCACTTCCTCGGCAAGCCCGAAAAAACCAAGCTGTTAGAACGGGGTGTGTACTCGGTGAAGCAGCAGGCAAACCGTGAAGAACAAGAGATGAGCTTGCTTGCAAAAACCATTCGGCAAATCATTGACGAGGAGCGCGGTAAGACCTTTTATGATCCTGATGTCAAGGAATATCGTGAGGTGCGCTATTCGGATATTGCGGTGCTTTCCCGTAAAAAGCAGGGGCAAATTGCGCGCACGGTAGAGGCGTTGTCGGCGGAAGGGGTGCCTGTGACTGCGGCGGCGGCCGTAAACATTTGCGACTTTTCCGAGGTGAAAATGCTGATCGACCTCTTGTCCTTGATTGACAATGCGGCGCAGGATATCCCTCTTTGCAGCGTGTTATTATCGGCGGTGGGGGGCTTGACGGTGGATGATCTGGCAACCATTCGTTTGACCTATCGTAACGAACATTTCTTCCGTCAGGCGTGTCAGCGGTATGCTGCGGAACAACAGGATGCTTTGGCGAAAAAGTTGCAAAACTTTTACAGATATTATGAGGAAATCCGCAACCTCTCCCGCGTTTTGGACGCAGGGGAGTTGCTGACAAAAATTATTTCTGAAACGCGTATGGAGGCGGATCTTTTGTCCCGTCCGAATGGGGTTTCGGCCCTTCGCCGTATGAACCGTTTTATTGAGGAAACAACCTCGCCCGAGCCGCTTTGCGTACACGAATTTTTAGACCGTTTGCGCGATATGGATTACAAGATCGAATACAGCGAAAACGGCGGTGAGGATTCGGTGAAGGTACTGACGATGCACTCGTCTAAGGGGTTAGAATATCCCATCGTTATCCTTGACAACCTCAGCGAAAACTTCCGTGGGGTGGATCACGACGAGGTGTTCGTGGAGGAAACCTACGGGCTCGCGCCCCGTGCGTTTAATGCGGATACGATGGTGAAACGAGGCACGGTGTTGCGCCGTTTGCATGAGATTAAAGAGGCAGAAAGCTCGCTTGCCGACGGTCTTAACCTCTATTACGTTGCGTTGACGCGCGCAAAATACGGTTTGCATATGTTGTTTACCGCGCCGACGGCGATGGCGGACGTGAAATATGCCCGTTCCTTTGCGGAATTTACCGATTTCTCCGTTTGGCAACAATACGTGGTGGAAGATACTTTGTACGATATGCCCAAGCAGGAGCGCACCGCTTTGGTGTTCCGTCCCGACGAAAAGCTCGCAGGGGAAATCAAAGAGGCGTTCTTGTGGAAATACGGCTTTGCCGGGTTGGAAAACCTGCCTGTGAAGAGTTCGGCGACGGGTTTGATGAGGGCGCATGAACAAGCTGTGCTGGTAGAGGCCGAGGACGGCGGATTGAACAAAACGTTTGATGCGGATGAAACGGCTACGGGCAAGGAAATCGGTGTGGCGTATCACGCGTTCTTGGAAGATTTTGACTTTGGGCTTTTGTATGACGAGCAAGGGGAATTTGTTGAGCAAACGCGGTTAAAGGAAATTATTGCCGAAACCTGTCAAAAGGCAAAGGACGAGGGCAGGTATGCGGTGAATTTGCTTTCCGAGGAAAAATTGTTTGAGATTTTATCAAACTCTGTATTCAAACAACTGCTTGGGAAACGCTTGTACAAGGAACAAAAATTCTTGGTGGCATTGCCTGTGGAAGATACCTTTGCGAAAGTGGAAGGCGCAAACCCGGCGTGGGGCGAGAGCAAGGGTGAAACGGTGATTTTCCAAGGCGCAATCGACTTACTTGCCGTTGGTGAGGACGGAGAAACGCAAATCATTGATTATAAATTCTCCAAAGGCGGTGCCGAGTATTTGACGGCGCATTATGCAACGCAGTTGAAACTTTACCGTCAAGCAACGGCAAAGATTTTAGGGATTGCCGAGGAAAAGATTCGTTGTACGATCGTCAACATCAACCACGGTTTCCAGGTGGAAATGGATTGATTTTGACAAAAGTAAACGATTTTCGACAAAAATAACGAAAAAGAAAACCTCCGTATAGGGAATATGCCTTACGGAGGATTTTTTATGCAACACGTATATAATTTTTGGGAAGAAATAACGACTAGCATGGTGCCCCTTGCGTTGGTTTTGACGTGGGTGACCTTGTTTCTTGCGGTGTATATGACGATAGGGATCATCCGCGCGGCGCTTGCGTATGGGAAAAGAAAACGCAGGGAAAGGGCGCGACGGACGGCGCAGGAAAAGCGGATGCAATACACTTTACCGCAAAGTGAAAACGAGTACGTGCGCATGCGCTTGCAAAGTGCGTTGCGTGTGGAGAAAACGGAGGAAGAGGGGAAGTGGGCGCGTGTGCGCCTTGGCTATGCGCGTGTGTTGTTGAGTAAGGTGAAGGGCGCGCCCTTGACGGTTGCGGAGCGGTTGCAAATCGAAGAAATGGGCAAAGTGTTTACCCTCTATCGTGGGAAAGAGGCGTGGACGGTGGAAGAATTGCGTGGCTTGAACGATTTGTGTGCGGCGCTTTTGAAATTATCGGCGAAATACACTGTGTGAACGTTGGGGCAGCTCAAACTGAAAAGGGGGCAGAGCGAGTGTGAGCTTTACCAGCGCGCTTTTTTCTATGGCAGTACGTAAAATGGGTTTGGTTACCACCCCGTCATTTTTTTCGGTGACGAGTGAAAGTAAGGGGGCAGGTATGCGTTGACCGAGTGGATAGGGCTGTTCCTTGCGTAAAATTACCGCGTCGGAGCAGGCGAAAATCGAGGTGACGGGGAAACGTTCGCCACGGTCGGTATAAAGGGTTGTGGCGGTGAAGTCGGTCAGGTCGAGATCGGTTACTCTGCCTAAAAATCCACCCTCAAACGAATAGACGGGCAACCCGATGGCGATTTTTGCGCAACCCTTTGGGCTGGCAGGGCGCAAACGGGAAAGCAGTATGCAATCGCGGATGTCCGCAACGGCGTTGATTCCCACTGAAAAATCGGTGCTGGTTTGGGTGGGAGCGCTGGCGCAAAGAAGATACCGCACGGCTTGCGATTTTAAGGACAAGCCTACGCCGCGGCATACGCCTTGAAAATTTTTGTTGGTATATATATTTTTTTCTGTGAGGTCACTTAATTTCATAAAAAACTCCTTTTGCCTATTTTAGCATAGTTAAGAATAGGAAAAAAGGGGAAAGATAGGGAGATGTTGTCGAAATTTGGCGGAAGTAAAAAAAAGAGAAGCGGCGAGCTTCTCTTTTTTTGAGGCTGTTTCATTGTTTATAATATTTTACCTTCTTGCATTACCATTTTTATTGTCAAGGGGTTTGGTTAAAGTTTTTGTGGGGCGAAGTGATTCGCGCCTTTAGCGGAGAATGTTGGCTGGGGCGAAGTGATTCTCGCCTTTAGCGGCGCGCCCCGCTCCGACGTTATTAACGTCGTCCTTTGCCAACGAGCTTGCATTTATTCTTGCGCCGTAAGGCAAAGCGATTTGCTCTCGCAAAACGGCTCCCACCCTCGAATCACTTCGTATCCGTCGAAGACGAAAAAACACAGGATACCGTTTGGTATCCTGTGTTTTTTGGCTGGGGCGAAGTGATTCGAACACCCGAATGACGGAGTCAGAGTCCGTTGCCTTACCGCTTGGCGACGCCCCATTATGTAGAACTCACGTTCCTTTTACTTGCGTTATTTTATCAAACTTTTTTCCTTTTGGCAAGCGTTTTTATACACTTTTTCAAATTTCTCTTAAAAAATTTTTACATGGATATATTCCCTGCATTTTATGGGTGAAAAAATTCAAATTACCCCATACCATGTACGAAAAAATCTAAAAAGCGAATAGAAACAATTTATTTTGTTGATTGTGGAATTATTTATATGAAAAAATATGATAATTATTGCAAAAGTGAAAAAAAAGTGTTATAATATCCGCGTAAAACGGTTTATCGTTTGGATATGAATAAAAGTTGAGGTATCCACAGTGGATAAAATGAAAAGACAAGAGAGCGATTCTGTTGGTACGTTAGATGTGCCGCAGAAGGCGTATTACGGTGTACAATCGTTGCGCGGTTATAACAATTTCCGTATCAGCGGCGTAAAAATGCATCCGACCTTCATCAAAAACATCACCCTTATCAAAAAGGCGGCGGCGTTGACCAACGAAGTATGCGGTGAAATCACACCCGAAGTGATGCAGGCGATTGTAATGACCTGCGATGAGATTTTATCGGGGAAATATGCGAAGGAATTTATTACGGACGCCATTCAAGGCGGCGCAGGTACTTCGGTCAACATGAACGTGAACGAAGTAATTGCCAACCGCGCGACGGAGATTTTAGGCGGTGAAAAGGGGGAATACCTTTGCCACCCCAACGATCACGTAAACAAGGCGCAATCGACCAACGACGTTATCCCCACAGCAGGGAAATTGACCGTTTTGGATCTTTCCAAACCCCTTTTGGAGGCGTTGGAAAACTTGATTGCGGCATTGACGGATAAGGCGCAGGAATTTGACGGCGTTATCAAAATGGGCAGAACACAATTGCAAGATGCGGTACCCATTCGTTTGGGGCAGGAATTTCACGCCTATGCCTCGGCGTTGAAGCGCGATTATAAGCGTATTCGCACGGCTTTGCAGGAAATGCAGGTGGTCAACCTTGGCGGTACGGCAATCGGTACTTGTGTCAATGCGAAAAAAGAGTACGTTTTACAGGTAGTGCCTACTCTTTCTAAAGTAACCGGCTACGATTTGCAGCAGGCGGAGGATTTGATTGACGGCACGCAAAACGTGGATTGTTTTGCGGTGGTATCGGGCGCATTGAAAGCGTGTGCGATCAATTTGTCCAAGATGTCGAACGATTTGCGTTTGATGTCGAGCGGCCCTAAGACGGGTTTGGCGGAAATTGTGTTGCCTGCAAAACAAAACGGCTCGTCGATTATGCCTGGTAAGATTAACCCCGTTATCCCCGAAGTAGTATCGCAGGTTGCCTTTGCGGTAATCGGCAACGATATGACGATTACCATGGCGGCGGAAGCTGGACAGTTGGAATTGAACGCCTTTGAACCGATTATTTTCTATAAATTGTTCGAATCGTTTACCTGCCTTACGAATGCGATGAATACCTTGACGGAAAATTGTATCGTAGGGATTATGGCAAACAAGAAACACGACGAAGAGGAAGTGTATCACAGCGTTGGCATGGTAACCGCGCTTTGCCCGTATATCGGGTATAAAAAGGCGGCGGCGATTGCGAAAGAAGCGCTTGCCAGTGATAAGAGCGTGCAAGACCTTGTCCTGCGCGACGGCTTGATGGACGAGGAGGAATTGAGAAAAGTTCTTGACCCTTACGCAATGACCTAAAACATAAAAGAAGCACCCCATGGCTCGGTTGAACCATGGGGCGTTTTGTTTTTTCATAGGGGTTACGGCTTAAATCTGCCAAAGACTTCGTTGACCTTGGAGAAGCTTGCGAAGCTACCAGGGTAGCGTTGAATGATTTTCATCATCTCGCCCACTTGCTTTTTACGGATAATACATACCAACATATATTTGTCGGTGTGGGAATACATACCAACCACACGGATTTCAGTAACGCTGTGATGAAGCTTTTTAATCAATTCCGCCGACAATTCTTCGGGTTTATCGGTAACGATTTCAAACTTGAAGCCGTTTTTCAAACCAGCCAAAGCGGAGTCGACAACGATGTTTGCGATAAACAAGTTCAAAAGGGTACAAATTACAGGGGTTACGCGCATGCCATACACAAAGAACGCGATGGCAACGACGCTTGCATCCAAACAAAACGAAACGTACGCTACGTTGGTGTCGGGTTTGGTCTTTTTAATCAAGGCGGAAATGGCATACGTGCCGCCGCTTGCCCCGAAACGCTTGAACATAATCGAGAAACCGCATCCAGATACAACGCCCGTTGCGATACACGCGAACACGATTTCAAAATCGGTGCCGTTGTTTTCTGCGCTGTACGGTGTGAATTTTAACATTTCGCACACTTCAGCCGAGAGGGATTGTACCACGATATAAACAATCAAGATAATACCCAAACGACGGTTTACGAAGATGCTCACCAGGATAAAGATAGGAAGGTTAAACACCACCATCCAAAATGCCCAGTTTGAGGGGATATGATTTAATTCAAGCAAGTGGTGGGTAATGGTTGCCAAACCGCCTACGCCGCCAGGTGCAAAACCGTTGCTGTTTTGGAAAAAGAAATATGCCGTGCCGACGATAATGCCTGCAATACAAGCGGTAAGGATATCCCATACCCAGGTTTTTACAAGGCTTTTTACATCTTTTTTCGTCGACTGCGCTTCCTCTTGAATAGGTTGCAAAGTGTCCATAAAAATACCTTCTTACGTGAAGTCTTTTCTATTATATATTCTTTTGCGCATTGTGTCAACAAAAGAAGGGGATGAAAAAATAATTTACGATATTTTTTCTTTACATTAAGAAAGATAAAATCAAACAAAACATTAAAAAATGAAAACAAATAGGTATTGTTAAATAAGGGCGGATATGTTATACTGTAATTGACTTTCGATATTGCAAAGGGGAAAGCCCCACCCGTTTTTTGAAGGCTTCGGAGAAACGCTGGAGGGAACTAAACCCGACCGAATAGGCGATTTCCTCTACGGAATGCCGTCCTTGTTTGAGATATTCTTTGGCGCGCTCGATGCGGATTTTTGTCAAATAGTCGTAGGGTGTTTCCCCTGTGCGTTTGGTAAATAACGTGGAGAAATACGCGCGGGAAAACCCAAATTGCGATGCCAAGGTTGTCAAATCAATGTGGTTAAAGTAATTGTTTTCCAGATAGTGTAAGGCGTTGGCGATTTCGTCCGTTTCCGCAAACGGCGCATCGGTTTTGATTGCGTTTAACACCGTAAAAAGAGTATTTAGACAGCTAAAACAATCCAGATTTTTATCGTGTAATGCGTTTTTTATGGCGATTAAACCGCTTTTATGGTATTCCATACAAAGATCTGCGGTGGCGCGCTCCATCAACGTTTTTGCAAACTCGCCGTCAAAGGCAATCCACACGTATTCCCAAGGGTTGTTTGCATCGGAACAATATAAGGTAACTTCGTCGGGGCGGATTAAAAAAGCGTTGCCTGCGGTGAGGTGGCGTTTTACACCGTTTCGTTCAATATACCCCTCGCCGTTTTCAATAAAATGCAACAAAAAATAGGGGCGGACGGCAGGGCCGAACGCGTGTGAGGGGGGCGTTTTTTGGTGTCCGATTTCAAATACCCGAATGGGATCGGTTGGCTGAAACAGCCCGAAAAGATAACGGAAAGTCGGTTGTTGCTCGATTGACATAATACACCTCGATAAAAAACTGAGGGTATTATAGCATATATTCATAAAAAAATCAACAGGAGAACGAACAAAAAATGAAAATTACCTTTCTTGGTGCAGGCAGTACTGTTTTTGCGAAAAACGTGTTGGGCGATTGCCTTTTGGCGGAAAATTTGCCCTGCTTTGAAATTGCGCTTTTAGACATTGATGCAGAACGTTTGGAAGATTCGTTTGTACTCATTTCCAAATTGCGTGACAAATACAAACCTGCCGTAACGGTGAAAAAATATCTTGCGACGGACGATGCGCAGACGGAAGAGGCGTTTGCAGGCGCAAGCTACGTCATCAACGCCATTCAGGTGGGCGGTTACGATCCTTGTACGATCACCGACTTTGAAATTCCTAAAAAATACGGCCTTCGCCAGACGATTGCCGACACCCTTGGTATCGGCGGCATCTTCCGTGGTTTGCGTACTATTCCCGTTATGAAAAAATACGCGGATATCATGGAAAAAGTATGTCCCAACGCGCTTTTCCTCAACTACACCAACCCGATGAGTATTTTGACGGGGTATATGCAACAATACACCAAGGTAAAAACGGTAGGGCTTTGCCATAGCTGTCAAGTTGTGGTTTCTCAAATTAACGAGCATTTGCAGTTGCCCGAATTAGAGGATGCGCGCTTTACCCTTGCAGGTATCAACCATATGTGTTGGCTGTTGAGCTTGGAAGATAAGGACGGAAACGACCTCTATCCCTTGTTCAAGGAAAAGTTTAATGAAGTGAAACCCGAGCGTGACTTGGTGCGCCTTGAAATCATGAATCGTTTCGGCTACTACAACACCGAAAGCAGTGAGCATACGGCGGAATATCATCCCTACTTTATCAAGGATAACCACCCTGAACTCATCGAACGTTTCCGTATTCCTTTGGACGAATATATCACCCGTTGTATCAACCAAATCCAAGGTTGGAAAAACTTGCGCGAGGAGATTATGAAACCCGAAAACGTGAAGCACGAACGCTCCCGCGAGTATGGTTCTCACATCATCGAGGCGTGTGAAACTGGTAAGCCTTGTAAAATTTACGGCAACGTACAAAACGACGGCTTGATCACCAACTTGCCTGCAAATGCCTGCGTAGAAGTTCCCATTATGGTGGACGAAAACGGTCTCAATCCTTGCGTTGTAGGGGATATACCCGACCAGCTTGCAGGGTTGAACATGACCCATATTGCGGTACATAATATGACGATTAAGGCGGCGGCTACCTTGGAGAAAAAATACATCTACATGGCGGCATATCTCGATCCTCATACCCGCGATCAGCTTACCTTTGATGAAATCAAAAATCTTTGCGACGATTTGATCGAAGCGCACGGCGACTGGTTGCCCGAATATCACTAATACGAATAGCACGAATACAAGTCAGGCGGTACTTTTGCCGCTTGACTTTTATTATAGGCTTTTTTCAAAAGAAATGACGAAAAAAGGGAGAAGTTATGTTTCTCATCCGAAATAATGAGGAAAAAGGAAGAAATAATGAGTAGAATTATCCTATATACTATGTTACAATGTCTATACTAGATTATATAAGGTAGGTAGATTATATGAAAAAGAAGGGAATGATAGGCGTTCTTGCTTTGGCGTTCGGGTTGACGTTGGGCGCTGGTTATGCCACGATTCAAGCGAATGCGGCGAAGGATAATTATCAGCCGACTCTTACCTCTGACATGCAGGGGGGAACCCTTGTATTGTTGCATGATGAGGTTGCAAAATTTGCGTTAAACTACACGAAGGGTTCCGCAATTAATTATGCGCCTGCGGATGGGGTTGCGACCGACCGTTACGTGCCGAAAGCGGCTACGATTTCTTGGGAAAACAGCCGTGAAGATGCATTGTATTATACGTTGAAGGTGGGGTTGAAAGAGGATCTTTCCGATGCGAATAGTTACCTCGTTTCCGAAACGACGGCGGATATCGATTATTTGTTTACGGCAAAGCATTACTACTACCAAGTATATGCGCATTACGATAACGATGAGGTGGTAAAATCGCAGGTATTCGATTTCTATACCGCAGATACCCCTCGTACTGTGTACATCGAAGGGGTAACCAACACCCGCGATATCGGCGGTAGATATATTATGGGCGGTCAATACCAAATTAAGCAAGGTATGGTATATCGCGGCGCGGAAGTGAATAGAGAGCTGGGCGCAATTACCGAAGAGGGCAAACGAGTAATGCTCTACGACCTTGGTATTAAGACGGATTTGGATATCCGTGGCGGTGACGTACAAAATGCTACTGGCACTTCGCCCATCGATGATAGTCTTAATTACGTGCATTTAGAAGCGCCTTGGTACAGCCACGTATTCGCTGCGTCCTATAAGGAAGCGTTCACGACGGAAATCCGTACCTTTGCAAACCCGGACAATTATCCCATTTATCTTCACTGCTCGGTAGGTCGTGACCGCGCAGGTACGTTGTCTGCGCTTCTCAGCGCGCTCATCGGCGTGGAAGAAATCGATATATATCGCGACTATGAAATGAGCTTCTTATCCAGGGTTGGCTTGAAGGATGCGGCGCAGTCGCAAGGCAACCATAGCAGTTTGATGTACGATTTAACAGTTACGATTGATCGTATCAAGAACGACTATCCTGCAAATACCTTGATGGAGAGCACGGCGGAATGGATGAAGAGTTATCTTGGCATTACGCAGGAAGAAATTGACACCATTCGCGAATGTCTTTGGGAAGAAACGGACGGCACGAGAGTGGACAATTCCGCAGTGAAGAAATCCGCATCCCGTGTAAAAGCATACAAAGCAAAAACGGCGGTGGAAAATGACTTCCCTTGCGCCTATGCGGCAAACCCCGATAAATTGTACGGCGGTTACGGTTCTTCCACTGTAACGGCTTATACGGCGGAAGAAGCGGCTGCGACTGGTATCCCTGCTGGTTATGAAGGTACGGTATTGAGCGTTGCTCCTCTTGCCTCCAACTCGCTTGGGAATTGCGGCGTTTCGTTGGATTATACGAATAAAAATATACCTCTTGGATTAATTGAAAGCTTGCAGTTCCGCGTATATATCGGCACAGCAGCGAAGAATACAGGGACGAATTATCCCCAAATCCGTATTCCTACTCCCGATGGAACGGGCAACTGGGTTTACCAAGTAAACCAAGCGGTTGCAATGGGTGAATGGGTTACAGTAACCATACCCTATAAGAGCTCGTTTGAGAGTATTAGTGCAAATGGTAATTTGACGGCGTTTGAGTTATCCTTGCGTACGAATGAACCTACCGCTTTCTACGTGGACAGCGCGAAATATATTTTGAAAGACGATGGTAAAGCACCTGTAATCAATTACACGGGCGAAGATGCGATTGCGGTGAAGTTGGGCGGCGCGTTGGAATTGCCTGTAACAGTAACGGATACGCAGGAAACGGATTTGCAATTGCAATACATTTGGGAAGATGGTGTTGAATTGAATGAAAACGGCACCCCTACGCAGGTAGGTACCTACAATTTGACCTTGAAGGTTGTTGACTTCTTCGGTCACGAAGCAACCAAAGCGCTCACCGTAACGGTGATTGAAAGCGATGGCGAAGCGCCTGTGATTTACTTGAACTTGAATGAAGTAAAAGCGATGGCTGGCGCAAAACCGATGTTTAACGTAAAAGCAACGGACAACAGTGGCATTGTAGAGGTAACCAAGACTTGGTCGGACGGTGCGCTTGATAAACGCGGTAACTTAACGGTAGGTACGCATACGTGGACAATCGAGGCGGAAGACGTATCGGGCAACAAGACAACGAAAACGGTACGTTTTGTGGTAACGGAAAATGAACCTGCTTACACTTCGGTGATTGACGAAAGCTCGGAGCTTGGCGTATGTATCGTAACCTTTGACGGACAAAACCCGATCGCGGTGCCTTATGGCTTTAAGGTGGTAAGACCTGCTGACCCCGTAAGAGAAACGACGGCGGAAGCAAGATACACCTTCCTTGGCTGGTACGTTGGCGAAGAGGAATGGGATTTTGAAAACAATGCAATCACCAGCGATTTGGATATTCAATCGAAGTGGAACGTAGAAAAACGCTCGTACAAAGTAACCTTTGACGGTAAGAGCACGGGCAAGAACGTAGAATACGGCAGTTTGATCCCTGCCTCTATGATCCCCGAAGATCCTCAAAAGGATGCTACCCTTGCAAGAGAATACGTATTCGAAGGCTGGTATTTGGGCGATGAAAAGTGGGATTTTGAAACGGACGTAGTAACGGGTGTTACAGCTTTGGTTGCAAAATACAAGACGGTTACCCGTAAGTACACCGTAACGTTTGACGGCGCTAACGCACAGGAATGCGAATACGGCGGTAAGGTTACAAAGCCTGCTGATCCTACCAAGGAAGCAACGGCAACCCATACCTACGAGTTTATCGGCTGGTACTATGGCAATACGGAATGGAACTTTGACACGAATACGGTTACGTATAACACCAACTTGGTTGCGAAGTGGCGCGAGGTAGAGATTGAGGCGGAAGCGCCTACCACCTCGGAAACGCCTGGCTCTTCCGATCAGCAAGGCGATGCACAGCAAAGCGATACCACCCAGCAGGGCGGCATTGTTTCGTTGCTTGGCGGTTGCGGTGGCGTAGTTGGCGGTGTAGCAAGCGGTATGGTTGCGCTTGGCATTGCGGCGGTTGCGCTTTTGAAAAAGAAGGAAGACTAATATAACAAAAAAATCGGCGTAGAAAATGCTTTACGCCGATTTACCCTAACTTGTAAAATTCCACTTTGCTATGGCAAACCGTGGGAAATATATAGAACAAAATAAATTTCATTTATAAAGGAGAAAATGTATGGCAAAAGCAAAAAAATTATGCGCGTTCATCATGGCTTGCGGTATGGCTTTGGGTATGGTGGGCTGCGCGGGCAGTCAAGCAATGGCGGATACGCCTGTAGGAGGGTATGAAATGACGATCAAGTCGGAAATGCAAGGTGAAACGATTGTTTTGTTGGACGGTGATATTGCTCAATTTGCTTTGAATTATAAAAAGGACGGGCAAGGAAGCGCGAAAAAATATGCGGATAAAACGTTTACGCAGGAACAATTGATGGTGGACCGTTTTGCTCCGAAGCCCGCAACGATTAGCTGGGAAAACACCCGTAACGGCGCAATGTATTACACGGTACGCGTCGGTTTGAAGAGCGATCTTTCCGATGCACAGGAATATCTTGTAAACGATACCACGATTGATATCGATTACTTGTTCGTAGCAAAGCATTACTATTATCAGATTTACGCGCACTACGAAAATAACGAAGTGGTAAAATCGCAAATCTTTGATTTCTACACGGCTGATACCCCTCGTACCGTTAGCATTCCTAACGTAAGTAACACCCGTGATATCGGCGGTAGATACGTACTTGGCGGTACATATCAGGTAAAACAGGGTATGGTTTACCGCGGTGCGGAGGTTGACCCTTCCGGCTCGAATGCATTGAAGTGGGGTACCATTACCGAAGAAGGTAAGCACATCATGGTAGACATCCTTGGTATTAAGACGGACATTGACTTGCGTGGTAAGTCGTTTACGCAATCGCCTATCGATCCTTCGTTAAATTACGTAGGCGTAAGCGGCCCTTATTATGCAGATCCTGGCTATAAAGAAAAAGACTCGGGTGCTACGATTAACAGCAAATCCTACAAAGAGGCTTTGACGACGGAAATCCGTACGTTTGCAAACCCTGAAAATTATCCTATCTATCTCCACTGTTCGCTCGGTCGCGACCGCGCAGGTACGCTTGCGTATTTAATTAGTGCGCTTGTGGGTGTAGAGCTTATCGATTTGCAGCGTGATTATGAAACCTCGTTCTTCTCCATCACCGGTTTTGCGGATGCTAAGCAGGGCGCAGGTCAAATTGATCAGTTGATCCCTTCGCTGAATACGTTGGCAACCTTCCTTACCACGCAGTATCCTGCTGACAGCTTGATGGCGAGTACGGAAAGATTTGTAAAAGAATACCTCGGTATTACGCAGGCGGAAGTAGATTCCATTCGCAATACTCTTTTGGAAAAAGTAACAGAATAATGAGGAGCTTAAAGAAATGAGAGGCTTAAAGAAATTATTATTAATAGCGGCCCTCGCTTGTAGCTCGATAGGGCTTTGCCTAGGGAACGCGTCTGCAACTGCAGAAACGAATGATTTTAACTGTCAATACGCGGCAGTAGCAAAGGCTGACAGCGATTACGTGTACTATGGTTCAACGGCTGTAAATACCTACACCGCGGAAGAGGCGGCGGCAAAAGGAATTCCTGCAGGTTATGAAAATGAAGTGCTTGAGGTTGTTGGACCTCAGAGCCGTGGGATTTTGTTGGATTTTACCGAACAAAATATTCCTTTTGATTTGATAGATGCTATACAATTCCGCGTATATTTAAGTACGGCTGATGGAAATACGGGCGCTTATCCGCAAATCCGTATTCCAAAACCGTTTACACCTGATAGTTGGGTGTTTCAAGAGGGTGTAGCTACTCCCACGGGAGAATGGACGACGGTTACCGTGCCTAGCACAAAATCAAATTTTGTCTCGCTTGGCGAAAATGGTATTTTGAGCAAATTTGAGTTGGCTGTGCGTTCGAAAGCGAGCATTGACTTCTATATTGACGGTATCAGTTTCGTATTTAAGAAACCCATCATCAATTATACGGGCAGTGAAACGATTTCCGTTGCGCTTGGTAAAGAGTTAGAAGTATCCGCTACGGCGATGGATGCGGCTGGCAATCCCTTGGAACTGCAGTACATTTGGGAAAACGGAGTGGAATTGAATGCAAAAGGCACCCCTACGCAGGTTGGCGAGTATGCCTTGACGTTAAAGGCGGTAGATAGCTACGGCGGTGAAACCACGAAAACGGTGACGGTTGTTGTATCGGATGAGGTCGTAGAGGAAGTTAGCGACTTCCAGTGTATATATTCAGCTAACCCGAATAAATTGTTGGGCGGTTATGGCTCTTCGGCTGTAAA
>JAZKZY010000085.1:0-5255 GCA_045612895.1 Candidatus Scatosoma sp.
TGTTGTCCTTCCTGTTGGATTTTATCAAACGCTTTTAGCGCATCTGCCAAGTCAACGACAACGCGACCGTTTAATTCAAATAATTCCATTTACATATTCTCCTCTCCCTTGTTGGGATTGAAGTTCCACAAAATGCTCATGGATTTTTTCACGGTTGTTTCAATTTCATCATCAGTTAAAGCCTGCTCTTTTTGGGTAGTGTGCAAGGCTTCACGGAATTCATCATACGATTTATCCCAAACCCTATGCAGGTAAAATTCCCACTTTTCGTCTTCTTTCATTTCATCAACAAAAGCATGGATAAACTCACGAAAACGTGCCGTCTGAATATATCCGTCCATTAAAGAAAAAGGACAGGCATACCGTTTAAATAGCCTGTCCATAAACTTTAATTCCCCTGCTTGAACGATTTCAAAACAACCTTGATAAAACCCTTAAATTCGTCCTTTTTAACGAAGTCAATCACCATTTCCGTGAATGTTACGAAGTCAAGCGTTTTAACCTGTTCTACGTCCAAATTTGACGTATTAGCAAGCATTTCAAATACTTCATTTTCGCATTTTGAAAGATTACACAAAAGCGTGTCAACAATCCCCAAAACACCCGATACACCCGCCGCAACGTCAACAAACACGCCTTTGACATTTGCGCCTTGTTCGCCGTTGTCGGTCTTTTCGGGCTGTTCGCCGTTGTCTTTCTTGTTTTTGAAAAACGATACGACAAGTTTATTAATGTTTTCCTGCCCGAATTTTTCTGTAAATTCGTTAATGCCGATTTTGGATAAAATCTTAAACATTAAAAACATATCCGTACTTTGCAATTTGCGGAAAGTGTAAACCTTTTCTACGCTTTCCTGTACTTCTTCAACATTCTTTTCAATGGTTTCTTTATTCATTAAAAATTACTCCTTTTTTATGCTTTGTTCTGTTTTGCTTCTTCAACGACAAGCTCAATATACTTGCCTTTTGCCGTGATTTCGTTAAAACGTGCGGCGGTTACTTCGATAACTTCGCCTTTTTTATAAACCTTGCCCGTGTATTTATCACGGAAAGGGATTAAAACTTTTACTTTCATATTTACCCCCTTATACCGTCGCTACGTCGGGATAGTAAATCTTAACGGGAAGCGTGTCAAGATCGCCCGAATTTTCCGCATACGCTTCAAGCGTAAGTTTAATAATGCTCTGCGTTTTGTTCTTAGGTTCGAGTTCAAGCCCACTCGTACACAATGCGCTTTCAAAGATTACGATAATCTGTTTGCCGCCTACCGTTTCACCAACAAAGCCGAAGTTATCAACATAATCGCCTTCTTCAATATGCGGCTTATCTTCCAACATAGTAAAGCCCGTAACGTTGCTTTCGCCCTCTTTGAAAAGCGTACCCATTTTCAAGGTTTCGTTCGTCAATTCAGCAAAACTCACTTCTGCCGCTGCCGCACCGCCCTGTTTAACGGTCTGCCCCTTGAATTTTACAAGCGCGCCGTCAAGGTCTAAATCAATCAATTCGCCTTTAATGCTGATTTTACCGCCGCCCGAAGTTGCGCCCAAAGGCGAACCCGTCCACGCGTTACTCTCATATTTCAAGCCGCGAAAATACGTACCTGCGCCCAAAAGAATATTTTTAGGGGTATTTTCCGTAATACCGTGTTTAGTATTCATAACTAATTACCTCTCCATTTTTTAACCTTTAAATTGATTTGAATACGTTTCAAATCGTCCTCACCCGTTTTTACGGGAAAGCTATTGTCATAATAAATAACCACCGCCCCGTCTGCCGTGGATTTTCTCAATCCGTGGGGGTTGGGGAAGTGGTCTTTTATCTTCTTTTTGCAATTTTCCAATTCAAGCCATGCGCCGCGTGTCGTACCCGTCAAAATAAATTCCGTTTCTTCGTACCCGTCTTCCGTGTCCGTTGGCGTTTCTAAATACTCACCGACAAAATACGGATACTCTAAATCGCCCGTCCACTGCATAAACTCGTAGGTGATAGATAAATTATTAAATTCTTGTTCAATCGTTTCAATAATCGTCATTTTAAACCGCCTTTGAGTTTATTTTGAATAAGTCGAATGCAAACGTTTTTCTTTGCGGTGTATGCTTTGTGAAATGCGCGGCGGGGGTGTTTACCATGCGTAAAATGCCCGTCGCCTTTTTCGTCTTCATAAAACCAACCGCCTTTTCGTCCGTTTCCGTTCAACGCATATTCGCCCGTGCCGAATTCTTCCCATATCGCATTTTCTAACGGTGAACCGATAACCGCCGTGTGTACGTCGCCGTTCGTTTCAACACGATGCTGCCAACTATTTTTTAGCTGTCCTGTTTTAACCGCCGTATTTCGTTTGACTTGCGATTCCAATTCGCCCGCCGCTTCTTCCAACGCCGCAATAGCAAGGCTTTCAAGTTTGCTTTTAACCTCTATCGAATGGTCTTTAAATTCAACGTCAGCCATTTCATCACCCTAAATATTTCAAGTAGATTTCAAGCTGTTCGTTTAATTCCATAGGGTTATCAATAAACTTGATTTCATATACTACCCCATTGACAAGCATACGTTTATCTTTTGTATCCCTATCAATGGGGGTATAATCGCAAATGAAAATGTGCGTGGAATCTTTCATTTTGGTATCATACTTATAATTGGAATCCCCATTGGATAAGTCCAAAAAGCCCTTTAAGGTTATAACGTTTTCCCATTCGTGAATACGTTCACCCAAAGCGTTTTTTGTTGACCCTGCTTTCTTCTGTATAATTACCTCAATATTTCCACCAATCATTTTAACACCTTGCCTTTCGGTATAACGCTAAACCGTTTAAAATGCCCGTAGGATAGCCCATAAACAACGTTGCGCTGTCTTCGTACGTAACGGAATGACGGCTGATTGTTTCGGATTTTACCCCTACTTTATCGCCGTGTTTCTGCTTCCATTCGTACAAATCAACCGCGCATTGGATAACGTCCGCGGGGTATTCAATCTTCGTTACCACGTTGCGCTTTGCCGACAACAAATATTCGTCAACTTCGATAAAATCTTCGCTTATATTTGTTACTTGATATAAACCGTCATTTACGCCCGATTGACTAATTTGCACGGTATCATCAATATTAAAGAATTGCGGCGTTCCGTACACACGTAGCCCGTCCGAATACCCCTCAAAACGAATAGCACGCTTTTGGAAATTGTTGTTGGTGTATTTCCTTACGACAGCTTCAATCGCCTTTAAACGTGCTTCTATTAATTCGTCCGTTGCCGTGCCGCAATCAATACGCTTTTTTAAATCTTCAACCGAAATTATCATAAGGAATTACCGCCATTTACTTTTTTTCTTTTACCTTGTAGCCGTGTTCTTTGAACCATTCAAGAACCCAACCCTCGCATACTTCTGCTTTACCGTTTGCGAAGTGAATACCTGCCGCACCAATTCCGCAAAAATCCTTAACGGGCGTTTCAACGATATATACCTTCTTTTCAGCCTTTTCTACCTTTTTCGTTTCAGCCATTGTTAAATCCCCCTTTCTTACGCAATCTTAACGTTACGCAATACACCTGCGGATTTTACGTTCTTCAACGCTACGCAAGCAACCATTTCAACTTCACCACGCTTTACTGCGCCTGCGGTGTTAAAGTCGGGCAAATACTGACTAATACCGCTATCACCCGTAAGCGTTACGCCGTGGAAGCCGTCCATTACGCCGAATTTAACCGCGTAAATATCGGTTACACCCGTATTGCTACCGCGCGTTTTAACGTCAATAATAGGCTTTTCAACTGCCAAATCCGAACCGTCGTCCGCGCCGCCTTCTTCAACCGTAACAACATTCTTCAAGTCGATAATTCTTACGCCGTTTTCGCCAATCTTTGTAATCGTTCTGCCAAACGCTTCTTCGCTTTCGGTCTTGTAACCAAGAATACGAGCAACCGTCTGAATTTTCGTTTTCATACCCTCGTTACACATGATCGCCTGTGCGCCCGTGCTGTTGATAAGCTTCAACAATGCTTCATAGAATACGTCAGCATTTTCTTTAAGCTTCGCCATAGTGGAAAGGTCAATAACGCCGTCGGTGTTGTATTCCGTGGATTGACCAACAAGGAATTTATCCAAACCGTCGAAGCTGTCAGCATCTACGGACGAATCGCCGTTAATCATAGCGTTATGGAACGTACCAACTGCCGACTTAATTTTTTCTTCCACTTGGAAAGCCATGTTATTATACATACCTTCTGCCTGTTTAATAACACGGTCAAGTTCGAATGCACCGCCGAATACTTTCAAATCAACGTGTTTCTTTTCCACCGTTGCTTGACTTGCCGCATATTCCGTATTAATCGCACGGAAAGCCGTTGCGGAAGGGGTCTTTTTCTGAACGTAGCCATACGACAACGTGCTACCACCCGAAGGGGAAACGCTGTTATCAAAAGGTAAAAGTTCAAGGATTTCAGATTCACGTACAAAGGTATCAACTACCTGCTGTGCGATTTTGTCCTGCATGCCTACTTTCATTTCTAACAAAGTTACTGCCATAATAGATTACCTCACAATTTTTATTTATTTTCGTATTTCTGTTGAATAGCTTCCGCAAGATTTACGGGAGCGTGTTGTCTGTCGTCGCTCGTTGGTAAGCGTTGTTCTACGACTTCTTTACCGCCGTTTTCGCTGTTAAACTGCGCCGCACACTGTGTTTTAAGCCCTGCAACAGCATCATCACCGCCCTTAATTTCTTCGTGTTCGTCAAGGTCGATATCGCCTTTTTCACGCCATTTGAATTTTAAATATCCCAAATCAGACGGTTTCGCACCTGCCGAAATAAGTTTCCTATCCATAGCGGCATCAATTTTCGCATCTTTCAACTGTTTCGATAAATCCGCAATGGTTGTTTCGTAGGTTGTGATTTTGCCTTGCAATGCTTCGTTGTCTTTTGCGCTTGCTTTAAATTGCTCAATAAGTTTAGTGCTTTCGCCATGCTGTGCCGTCAAATTGTCATGGTCGGTTTTCAGCTTGTTATAACGGATATCAAGGTTTTCTTCGTTCGTGATATAAAGCTTATTCGCTTTCATATCCTCTTGAATACCCTTAATCAGTTCATCGTCTAAACCTTTCGCCTTTAAAAGTTCCTGCAAATTCATAATAAATCCCTCTCTTTACGCTTTTTACGTGGTTGCGTTCACGATATTTTGGAATAGGTGTTTTACAACGCCCCCGTTGATTTTTATACAAAAACACCGCCCAAAAAAGGCGGTGGAATTGTTATGTTATTTTT
>JAZKZY010000086.1:0-1695 GCA_045612895.1 Candidatus Scatosoma sp.
CACCGTGACCCATTTCACAAAGCACTTTCAAAAGCTGAGGACTAACAATTTTAGGAATATTCTTTAACATAACAAGCTCCTTTTGTGGATAATCTTGCATTTAGTTTAACATATTTTCATGTAAAAGTCAATAGGCGCGGGGCAAATACTTTTCCCGATTTTTCCACAAACTAAACGCAAAAGAGCGGGGGCAGGTATGCGTTCAAGGGTAAAAAAGCGAGAGGGAAAGGGTGCATTTTTGAAAGGCGCAGTATGGATAGCGGTAGGGGGATTTACGGCAAAGGTTATCGGCGCGTTGTACCGCATTCCGCTGACCAACTTAATCGGTGGGAAAGGGCTTGGCTTATACCAGTTGGTATATCCCATTTATTGCCTTTTATTGACCGTTTCCGCGACGGGGATTCCCTCCTCGATTGCCAAGCTTACGGCGGAGAGGATTGCCCAAGGAAAGGATTCTAAAGGGGTATTTAAGACTGCGATGAAGTTGTTTATCCTGATCGGGTTGGTCGGGGCGCTGTTTATGGCGGTGGTTGCCCCTTTTTTAGCAAGGGCGCAGGGGAGTGAAGAGGTGTTGTGGGGGTATTACGCCCTCGCGCCGTCCGTCTTGTTGGTGTCCGCAATCTCCGTTTTTCGTGGGTGGTTTCAGGGGTGTAACCGTATGTTTCCAACCGCCTTATCCGAGGTGGTGGAGCAGGCGGTCAAGGTGGCGCTGGGGGTGGGCTTTGCCTATCTGTTCCGAGAGAATATCCCCAAGGCAGTTGTTTTTCTTTTGTTGGCGGTTTCGGTGTCAGAGCTTGTCACTTTGCTCGTGATGTGGTGGCTGTATAAACGTTCTAAAAAGCGGTTAAAAACACAAAATGGAGGGGGCAGGGTTGCGATGAAAGATGTTTTACGGTTAAGCATCCCCGTTACCTTCAGCGCAATGCTGTTGCCTTTGTCGGGCCTTTTAGACAGCGTGCTTGCCCCTCGGCTGTTGGGGGCTTACACCGCGGACGCGGTAACTTTATTCGGGTTGTTTTCGGGCGGTGCGGTGACGGTCATCAACCTGCCTGTATCCGTTTGCTACGGTCTTGCGGCGGCGAGTGTGCCCCGTGTTGCGATGGCGGTGGAAAAGAAAAATGCAAGCCCTCGAAAGCGCATTTTCTTTTCCCTTGGTATAACCGCGTTGGTGGGTGGCGCAAGCGCGGTGGGACTTTACCTTTTTGCAGGACCTGCGGCAAAAATCCTCTTTCGTAGCTTGGCGGGGGAAGAGCTAAACATACTCATACAGCTCATTAAGGCGTTTGCGGTCAGCGCTTTTACCTTATCGTGCGTGCAAACACTGTCGGCGTGTTTAACAGCGCAAGGGAAACCGCAGTACGCCGCACTTTCCATGCTGATTGCGATGCTGGTAAAAACGGGTTTGTACGTTTTTTGGCTGCGCGATCCGTCCGTTTCGGTTTTTGGGTTGGTATATGCGACGAATATCGCGTATGCGGTTGCTTTTCTTCTCGATTTATTGTATAATGTATATATCACACGAAGAAAAAGGACGGCAAAAACATGATTACGGTAATAGGTCTTGGCGTAGAGAAGAATGATTTGACGAAGCGAGGCGAAGCGGCGCTCGTGCAGGCGGTAAAAGAGGGGCGGCCGATTTTGGTGCGTACCGCAAACACGGTTTCCTATCAAACGGTAGCGGAAATGGATATCCCT
>JAZKZY010000087.1:0-6698 GCA_045612895.1 Candidatus Scatosoma sp.
AATAATCACAATCGAGGCAAACGTTGTAGAAAAAGCCAATTCTTTCGTTTGATACGTGCCGCTAAACGAAATAACTGCATAATTTGCAACATTCCAAAGAATGGGAATAACCAATATCTTAAACAACGCCTTATTTTGAAATAAACTTGACAATGTCTTTTTTACCGACGTTTTTTCAACTATTTCCTGCTTTTTCCGCGCAAAAATTAACGTTGCGCTATGAAAGAGCATTAAGGCAAATAATCCTATTCCACATACTATAAATGCTGTACGAATAGCTCCGTTCGACTCAAAATGATCCATTATTAAACCAAGCCCGTACGAAAACGCCATACCGCCTAACAAAGATACTATTTCTTTGTTTGCCGTAAAACGTCCCCGCTTTTTATCTTCCACAAGAGACATATACCAATTGATTTTTGGCGAATTGATTATGTTATGTATGATATGTGCAATCAAAAGCGAACAAATAAAAATAATGGTTTTCAGTTCTCTTGATAACGAGAGTAACGGTATAAAATACAACAACGCAAATAATGCTTGACTGAATATATGTCCTGCTGTAACCCAACGTTTTACCGGGCGTTTATTCGCCAAGAAAATTGCAAGGATTTGGAAACCGCATCCCAAAGAAACAAATGCGCTCAATATCCCCGTTATACTGTCGGAAATACCTATATAAGCCGTTAGTCTTGCCAAATACACCGTCCCGACCGCAATCGAAACAAAATATTCCAAAGCCGCCTCTAAAATGTATAAGAGTCGGCTGATTTTATACTCGTCTTTTTGCTTTACTGTTTCCATTATTTTTATCTTGCCTTTAAATGTTTGTTTTACCAGTTTTATAAATTTCCATAATCAAGCGGTGCGTTTTTAAAGCTTCCTCGCCACTAATTTCAAGGGGCGCAATACCTAAAACAGCATCGTAAAATTGTCGTATTTGCCTAGCGTGCTGAAACCCCCAATAATCCTTGCCACCCTCAAATTCCGTCGGGTTTTCATCTTGATGCGCTTCCTCGTGCGTTCCATCGTTATAGTCTATAAACGCGTCGTCATAGCCGAAAACAACCTTGCCATTTTCGCAGAATAAACGGATTTCAATTGGTTCGTCACAGCCGTAGTTGTTCATACAGTAAAAGCCGTATTTTACGCCGTTTTTGTAGAAAATAAGACCTTCTGCACTATCTTCTACCTTGACAATTCTATGTCCACGGTTTGCCATAGAACAGGATACTCTTTCCACTTCGCTGTTTACAATCCAGTTGACGAGGTCAATGGAGTGAATAGCTTGGTCAATAACCACACCACCGCCTTCTTTATCCCAAGTACCTTTCCAGTCACTTTCCCCGTAATATTCGTCCGAGCGCGACCAGGTGAGTGTGGAACGGGCGGAAATAATTTTACCAAGCTTTCCGCTATCCACCGCCTTTTTGACAAGCTGTGCTGAATTGTTATAACGACATTGAGAAACGACGCCGAATAAAACGCCCCGTTCTTTTGCCATTTTTACGGCGTTTTCCGCGCTTATCAAATCAATATCCATCGGTTTTTCCGTCAGCACGTTTACCCCCTTTTTAAAAGCGTAGCAAGCCACCTTGCTATGCAAGTAGTGAGGCAAACAAATATGCACGGCATCCAACCTTTCGTTGTCCAGCATATCTTCGTATGAGGTGTATGCTTTTACTCCGTATTTTTTCGCGGCGTTTTCCGCACGGTCCGATTTTATATCACAGCAGGCAATAAGTTCTACGTCCTCAAAAAGGGCTATCGAACCCAAATGCATGACGGAAATTCTGCCGCAACCGATCACGCCTATGCGCAATTTATTCATGCTTGCTCTCCGATTACCACTTCTTTGCCTGTTTTAGCAGATTCATACATTGCATCCAAAATCTGCATCATAACAACGCCATCTTCCGCTGTCGTTCCAAATTCCACTTTACCCAAAAGAGCATCGATAAAGTATCTTAATTCATCTACAATCCCATCGTCGTCAAATTGCGTCGTACCTACAAAATCGATATCGCTCATATAATTATGCAAATTCGTATAGAAATGCACGCTGGGATTGATAGAAATACCGCCTTTCGTGCCACAAAGCTCCACCGCATTGTAGTCGCCTTTAATATTAAGGCTATAACTTGTTTCAGCAAAGAGCGTTGCTCCATTTTCGAATTTAATCATACCAACGGCGAGATCTTCAACATCGTTATACTCTTCTTCCTGTCTACCAACGGAGGTATACGAAATAGAAGCTTTTAATTGAGAGCGTGCCCCTAATTTGGAGAATGTGGACGCACTAACAGAAACAGGTTTAGGATTGCCCATAAGGTAACGCGCAAGGTCAATTACGTGAATACCGATATCAATCAAAGGTCCGCCGCCCGAACGCTTTTTATCACAAAACCAACCACCAGGGCAACCATGTCTACGCAAATAGGAAGCTTTAGCATAATAGATTTCACCAAGGTCATCCTTATCAATCAACTCTTTTGCAACAACGGCATCTTTACCAAAACGGCGGACAAAACCTATCATCAATTTTCTGCCGTTTGCCTTTGCCGCTTCCAACATGCGTTTTGCGTCCTTACTGTTTGTCGCCATCGGCTTTTCACAGAAAACATCCTTGCCTGCATTTAATGCCATAATAGAACATTCCGCATGGCAATCATTCGACGTAACGACGTCTACCACGTCAATTTCAGGAAGTTCAGCCAACATAGTTGCTTCATCTGTATATAAACGTTGACAATTCCACTGTTCGCCTCTCTTCTTTAAAAGGTTTTCATTGGTATCACATAACGCATATACTTCAACATTAGGATTCTTTTTATAGGCGCCCATATGGAATCCTGCCATAGAACCGCAACCAACAATTGCAACTTTTAATGTTTTCATAATAATATCCTTCCTTTTATTATATTTTTTCCAATTTTTCTTTCAAAAAGCCAACTGCCATTTTAATATCTTTTACAGGATCGGCTCCGTATTCGCGTTCAATCGTCAAATAACCATCGTAACCAATATCTTTCAACGCTTTCAAATAACGAACCCAATCCACATTCCCTTCACCCAAAGGAAGTTCGATAATATAATCTTCAAATGCTGCAGGTTCAACTCCATAATATTGAGGCGCATACAATCTTCTGGTGTCTACGGGTACAAGCTGTTTCCCATCCTTTGCGTGCGTATGTACAATATAATCTTTTAAGGTATATACCGCTTGCACAGGATCATCACCAGCACACATAACTAAGTTGGCAGGATCCAAGTTTACGCTTACGCCACGGCTATCTAATCCATCCAAAAATTCCTTTAACAAGCTTGCCTTTTCGGGTCCCGTTTCCAATGCAAATCTACCGCCGATTTCGTCCGCAAATTTCGCCAATTCATAACAAACATTGTGCATACTTTCATATTGCTTACAATTCTTATCTTCGGGTACAACCCCAATATGCGTCGTTACGATTTTCGTTCCAAACTCTTTTGCAACTTCCATAATGCGTTTTTCCAAGTCGATAATTTTTCTATCGTTGGTATAAAACATATCACAGCCCAAATCCCCACAGAGCGCCGAAATTTGAATATTCTCACCTTCTAAAATGCGTTTATATTCCGCAATTTTAGACGGAGTTAACTGCGTATTCAAATCTTCTACATCGCGATAAATATTTGCATAAGGTTGTATGCCTTCTACGTTTGCCGTAGCCATCAATTTAACAGTCGATACGAAATCCGCACCAAGAGTTCCTCTAACAACACCAATTTTCATAATTCATTTCTCCTTTATTTTGCGAAATTATTTTTATTAGATATCCATTTTCCGTTGGTGAAATCAGGGAAAAATACCGTTCTCCCTGTTATCATAGATTCTTCGGATAAAATGGTAATCGCCATCCACGTCGCCATATCATACACGTCCAAGGGCATAGGTTCTTTCTTTTCTACTGCCCCAAAAAACGCATTTAACAGTAAGACGTCCATACCACCGTGTCCACCTTCTCCAGGTTTATACCCCTTCCAAATGGGGTGCTCATACTTTTCATAATAGCTATTTACGTTATTATAAAACTCATTCCACGGTTCTTCCTTGTCACCTTCCAAATGCACGGAACTATTTTCTTCCACAATTAAGCCTTTCGTACCCTGCACCATAAATCCACGCGAATAATATCTCGGCAAACAAGTATCCAACGTAATTGTAACCGTTTCTCCATTAGCACACTTTAATATGGTGGTAACAACGTCCGATTGATTGAATTTTTCACCTTTAAACGCTTCAATATTTTGCTTTTGGATATATTCTTCCATGCCGAACGCCCCCGTGCCAACAGAGGTAAGCGAAACGAAGCGATTGCCGCAGTTGATATCCAATATTTTAGCAATCGGTCCTATTTCATGCGTAGGATAACACTCACTGTTTCTATGAATATACTCATAGGTACGATAGGTTTTAGGAAAGGTTGCCATCCAACGAAGATCGTGGTGATAGCCACCCTCACAATGCACAATACGCCCCAACAATCCCAAACGCTTCATGTTCAATGCCAACAATTCAAGACGACCATAACAACAATTTTCCAACATCATAATAGGCGTCTTGGTTCTTTCATAGCAACGAACCAAATCCCACAAGCTCTCCAAACTATAAGCCCCACCGACTTCACATCCAACCGCCACACCTTTCTCCATTGCATACATGGAAATTTCAATATGCTGACGCCAGCCTGTTGCAATAATAACAGCATCTAACTCTTCTTTATCTATACATTCTTTATAATCTGTGTATAAACGAGGCTCAAACCCAATTTCTTCCTTGATTTCCGCAATCAGTTCAGGTTTTCCCCAAAAATCCGTATCATCATCACATAAAGCTACAACATTAACATTTTTTCTGCCTTTGATTGCATCTCTATAAAGATTTTGTCCGCGCCCACCTAAGCCAATAATTGCTATTTTTAACATAACCATTCTCCTAAATTACCATTTAAACTTAACTTTATCACCGTTCACAATATACGCGTTTGGAGTTATTGTTCCGTCATATATAGGTTGCATATGATTGTTCATTTGATTGGTTTCGAATGCTTTAGATATGATTGTTTGCTGAGCTTTATCTGCAAACCCTTTTTTACTGGATACAAACAGCGGTGTTCCGCTAACAGACAAAAATCTCATCCATTCTATTTGTTTATCCCACAACGATTGATCCGTTAAACCCACACAATCGCCATCTATCAAATAAAAGACGTTATGCTGCATTAATCGATATGCAATCGTATTAACACCCATTGTTTTGGTACGTTCCCATACCTCACCATGCGTATCGTCACCCGTTCTAGAAATTTCTATGCTTCCCACTGATAAATGCGATGCCGTATTACATCCAATTAACATAACGTCTTTGCCGACGGTCGATTTTATATCCTGATAAAATTTGACAATAATTTCAGCCGAGGTTCTAGACTTATCGGAAAATGAGTATATACCACCGTCTTTTTCAATATCGAATTGATGTCCCCAGTATCCAAGCAAATCCACGAACGAGAAATCGTATTTTATTAGTTGATAGCCCCAGTTCCGTATTCTCGCAAAATTTTCTAAAACAAATTGCTCTGCTTCGGGAACTGTGATATCAATGGCAAAATCTTGCCCGGCACCTTTCCATAAAATCCATTCTTCAGGTACTGGATATTTATCGTAATACAAGGGGCGTATCCACAAACCAGGTTTGACCCCTTTCTCTTTCATATCTGTCGCAAGACGCCCCATATCTTGAAAAGTATTCTTCAAAATGTGCCACGGACCTGCAGTTTGATTAACCTGCCACCCATCGTCGATGACCATATACGGACGTTCTTGTATCGACGAAGTAAGTTCAGAAGCATATTCCGCATCCTGCAAAACACTTTCCTCTGAAATATTCCCATATGCGTACAGCCAGTTATTCATTCCATAAATCTTTTGAGTTGGAATTAATGCACTATCCGTCATTCGGCGGCAAAAATCCTGCCCAAATGAAAATGTTTCTTGTTCGCTTCTACTGTATACTGTTTCTACCACTTTTAATTTTCGTCCATTAAGCCTTACGCCGTCTTTACCACAACAAACGTTTACAATCAACGAAATGCCTTCTTTATCAAATTTCCAGCCACAAAAAGCATTTGGACGCACTTTTACTCCGTAGCCAATTCTTTCCGCCCCTGTATTTACGATACAATACCAAGGCAAAACCTTTCCTTGACATTCGCAAATCTTAACGAAACGCAAATCCCCATAGCTACGTTCCCACGCATCTCCTAAAACTTCTGCTTCTTTGGGAAATGTTTGCATGAAATGAAATTCAATCTTTCGAACAGCACTCTCAAACGCTGATAAAAAAATCTTCCCCGCTTGCCATTCTAACGTTATATCACGAAAACAAACGCTCGACTGAGCGTTTTGAGTTTTAAATATTCGAGTGTCTTCGTCCGTTTGGATGGTAATGCAATCCAACCTTCCCCATAATTCTGTTAAAATCATACAGCACCTATCGTTCGATTATCAAAGTCTCGCCTGATTTTACTTTATAATTCTTTCTATTAAACTCAAAATAAATATCAATGGGCGTAGGGTTATACACCTTCGTACCGTCTGCTGAAAAGTCTAAACTTTCATAAGCCGTCACATAGTCATATATCTCGGTATTTGTCGCATAC
>JAZKZY010000088.1:0-30908 GCA_045612895.1 Candidatus Scatosoma sp.
ATCACACGCGCAAAGAAACGTTTGGTTTTGACCCGCGCCGTATGGAATGGGCGAGAGAGGGTATTCCCTAGCCCGTATGTGGAGAAAATTCCCGACAAATTTCTTTGGAGAAATGAGCGTTGGGACGGCGGTATTGACTAAAACGGGCATACCAGGTATGCGTTTAACTATTTTTACGAAGTGAAATTTCCGAAAAGGAGTGAATTATGCAAAAGTTTATCCATTGCGCCGATATACATCTTGGCTCAAAAATGGAATCAAAATTGTCGAAAGACAAGGCGGATGAACGCCGCGCGGAGGTGCGTAAAACCTTTCTTCGTATGGTAGAATATGCCAAAGAGAAAGGGGTGCGCGCAATTTTGCTGTCGGGTGACGTTTTTGACAGCGATAGACCGATCAAAAGAGATAAAGAATTTTTCTATAACGTCGTGAAAGGAAATCCCGACGTAGATTTCTTATATCTTCGCGGTAATCACGACGGTAAGGAATCGTACACCGAAGAGGGGTTGGAAAACTTAAAGACTTTTTCCACCGAATGGACGGGGTATGATTATGACGGCGTATATATTTGCGGTTTGGAAATTGCGCGTGAAAATGCGCAATCCCTTTACAGCACCTTAAAGCTTGACAAGGATAAGAAAAACCTGGTTATGCTCCATGGCAACGTGGAATCAACCACGGGCGTGGACAAGGTACACGTTGGCAAGCTTGCGGATAAAAACATTGATTATCTTGCCCTTGGGCATATCCATAAATACGGCGAGAAAAAGCTGGACGATAGGGGCAGGTATGCGTTCAGCGGTTGTTTAGAGGGACGTGGCTTTGATGAAATCGGGGAAAAAGGCTTTGTGCTTTTAGAAATTGACGATGAGGTAAAATCCACCTTTATCCCCTTTGCGCAACGTACAATTCACGAGGTTTCGGTGGACGTATCGGACACGAAAAACGGCTATGAGGCGTATCAAACGGTGAAAGATCAGGTGAAATTTAACCCTGCCGACCTTTACCGTATTCTTTTGACGGGCGAGGTTGGTTACGAGGGAGAAACGCTTGCGGAGGACGTGGAAAATTTGTTGGCGACCGAGTGTTACTTTATTTCCGTAAAAAACCGCACGGTGAGAAAAATTGACCCCAAGGCATACGAGGGGGATACCTCTTTGCGTGGGGAGTTTGTGCGCATGGTGCTCGCCAAGGCAAACATGGACGATGCGAGAAAGCGTGAAATTATCACGCTCGGTTTAAAAGTTCTTGCTGGGCAGGAGGTGGACGTATGAGGTTGATTTCCTATCATATTGAAAATTACGGTAAAATCCAAAACCAGGACGGACAGTTTGGCGAAGGGGTAACGGAGTTTTGCGAAAAGAACGGTTACGGTAAAACCACCCTCGCGTCCTTTATCCGCGCGATGTTTTACGGTTTGCCCAGTTACACCAAGAGTACGAAAGCGTTTGACGATAGACAGCACTTTTACCCGTTTAACAATGGAAAGTTCGGTGGGAATATTACCTTTGAATGGCAGGGAAAAACCTACAAGATCGAACGTTTCTTTGATAAAAAGAGCGGAAAGGGTGACGAGGTAAAGGTGTATTGTGATGGCGCGTTGTTCACGGGCTTTGGCGAGAATATCGGCAAGGCAGTTTTTGAAGTGGACGAGGAAGCCTTCAAAAAGACGGTGTTTATTACGGCGGACGAAATTGAGATAGAATCCACCCACAGCATTAACGAAAAGTTAAACCGCGACGTGGAAGGGGGCGACGACATTGATTTTGAAAACGCCATGGAGATCCTGGAAAAAGCGAAAAAGCGTTTGAAAGCAGGACGAGGTGTTAACGATTTGATCAATCAAACCAACACGGAGGTGTTGAGGTTGAATGAACGCCTTAAAAATCTCAACGCGATGAGTGACGGCTTAACGGAAGAATATATCGAGCGCGAGCGCTTGACGAAACAAATCGCGCAAATGGATAAAGAGGAGGGGCTTGCCAACGAGCGAGAGGTAATCTTGCAAAAGTGGAAAACCTTAGACGATTTGACGGCGCAAGCGGAAGAAAAAACCCTGCAGTTAAAGGGGTACGAAACGCAATATCCGGGCGGTTTACCGACGGCGGAAGAGCTTGAAAAAATGCGCACCTGCATCCAGGAGGAAAACCGCTTAACCGGCTCGTTGCAGGCGGTAAGCTTTGGCGCGGATAAGGAAAAAGCCCTCTCGGATTTGGCGGCAAAATTCCAAAATGGAGCACCCATGGATGAGGATATCGCGCAAAAGCAACAAAATTTGACCTATCTTGCGGCGGTAAAAGCGGAGTATGCAAAATTGCAAAACGCGGAAAAAACGGCGCGTGAAAAAGATTTGGAAAAACGTTTTTCGGACAAACTTCCAAGCGAGGAAGAATTGTCGCAAAAGGGACTTTTGGTTGAAGAATACAAACAAAAGGAAATGCAGTTAAAAGAACTGTACGCGGCCCCCGTTCATACCGCGCCTACGCAACCTGCCCAGACGGGCAAGGGAAAGGGTACGGCGGTTGCGGGCTTGTCCGTTGTGTGTTTCATCGCAGGGATTATCTTGTTCGCCTTACAGTTAATTCCCGTAGGGATTGCGGCGTTGGCAGTAGGTGTTGTTGGCTTGATTGCAAGTGTCGCTATGATGTCGAAAAAACAAACGGGCGGCGTGGCGCAAGCTTCGGAAATCACGTTGCAAATCGCCAAATTGCAAAGTGATTTGAAGATGTTGGAAGAGAAAATCCGCACATATACCGTGGGGTACAGCTATTACAGTACCGCAGGTGTGGTGTACGATTTTGCGACCTTGGAGGATGACGTGCGCGCCTATCGCGCACAGCTCGCATTGGCGCAGGAAAACGAGCAAAAAGCAATAGCGTTGCTTGGTGAAATGGAACGCATTACTGCGGATACGCAGGCATTTTTACAACAATACGGTGAAAGCGGCGCCGACCTGCACAACGGATTAAACCGACTGCTTTCCATGGCGGGGCAATATGCGTCCTTGCAGGCGGATAAAGCGGCGGTAAGCGGTAAGGCAAGCGATGCCAGCGCGCGCATTTCACAATATAAAAATATTGTATCGGAGCTTTTACAAAAATACGGTTTACAGGAAAATGTAGGTACCATGTACGGGTTGAACACCTTGGAAATGGATGCAAACGGCTGGAAAACGGCAAAAGCGGAGTTGATAAGGTTAGAAAACAACTTGGCAAATTACAAAGCAGAAAACGGCTTGACCGAGCGCCCTGCGGACGAGTATATAGATAAAGACGCGTTACGTGGCGAGCTTTCTAAATTGAGAAGGGAGCTTTCCGATTGCGACAAACGAATTGCGGAAACGGAGCGTGAAGCGGAACGAATCCCTGACGTGCAAAGCGAGTTGGAGCGCGCGGAAGAGACTTTGAAGCTTTACAAGGAAAAGTTGGAATTGCTGACGGAAACAATGGATGCCTTGAACGGTGCGGATAAGACCTTGAAGGATAAGTATATCGCGCCGATTAAGGACAAATTCTTCATCTATGCGGAGGCGTTAGAGCGTGTTTTAGGTGAAAAGGTGACGATGGACAGCGATTACCGCGTAACCTTTGAAAGAGGCGGCGAAAATCGTAGCGACAAACATTTGAGCGCTGGCGAGCGTATGCTTTGCGCCTTGTGTTTGCGCCTTGCGTTGATTGACAATATGTACCCGGGCGAACAGCCGTTTATCGTGATGGACGATCCGTTTGTACATTTGGACGAAGAACACCTCAAACGCACCGCGGGGCTTGTCCGTGAATTGTCGGAAACAAGGCAAATCATCTATTTTTGTTGTCACGAAAGCCGTAGTGTTTTGAATAAAATGTAATAGCGCGCCAAATATGTTTCATGTGAAACAAGCCATATTTTTTAGGCAGGATTTTCAAGGGAAATTTCTAAAAGGTATAGGCAGGTGCGTATAAAAGGAAATACAAAAGGGGAAAACTCTATGGAAATGGTATTATTGACGGCGCTTGGCGTAGGCGGCGCAACAATTGTCGGGGCTATAATCGGGTTCCTGTTTAAGAACGTATCGCATAAATTTTCGGACATCGTATTGTCCTTTGCGGCAGGCGTTATGTTGGCGGCGGCAATCGTCGGTTTGGTGTTGCCGTCCTTGGAATATGGCGGAAAATGGGGGCTTTTGATCACCATTTTAGGTATTTTTGCAGGCGCGGTGTGTTTGAATTTGGTAGATAAGCTCGTACCCCATTTACACCAAATGATCGGTGCGGACGGGGAGGCGCATAACAACGCCAACCTGAACAAAGTGCTGTTATTTGTGTTGGCGATTGCAATCCACAACCTGCCCGAAGGGATTGCGGCAGGGGTTGGCTTTGGCTCGGGCAATACGGCGCAGGCGTTGATTATCGCGGGCGGAATGGGCCTGCAAAATATCCCCGAAGGCATGGTGATTATCGCGCCGATGTTGGCGGCAGGGGTATCCAAAAAGAAAACGCTTGCGATTGCGATGGCGACGGGTTTAGTGGAAGTGGTCGGCACCTTAATCGGGTATTTTGCGGTAAGTATCGCATCGGTGATTTTGCCGTTCGCGTTGGCGTTTGCAGGCGGAACGATGCTGTACGTAATCAGCGATGAAATGATCCCCGAAACGCACGCCCACGGTGAGCAGCGCGGGGCAACCTATGCCCTGTTGGTCGGCTTTTGCTTAATGCTCGCCATGGATATTCTTTTGGTCTAACGGAATGGCGTGGCGAAACAAAACGCAAACGAAATGGGATTATAAATAAGTGCTAAATAATAGAGATGCACCCCGAAAGTCGACTGACTTTCGGGGTGCATATTATCTTATCGAATTCTATGAAATGGGGGTAGCAGGTACGCGTTTAATGCACTTTTTTAAGGTTTCGGTACAAGCTAACGGCATTGTTAAAACCGCAGGCGGCGCAAATTTCTTGCACGCTGTGTTTTTTGAGGGGATCGTTCATGAATTCAAGGGCTTTTTGTGCTCGAACGGAATTGACGAAGGATAAAAAGTTCTTCCCCACCGTCCTCTTAAACAGCTTTGAAAAATATTCTTTAGAATATCCAAATTTTTGCGCCGTGGACTCAAGCGTTAAAGGTTGCCCGTAGTTATCGTTGATATAGTTGATAAATTTTGTCGCCAAGGTATGTACGGGGTCTTGGTTGTTTGGATTGCCAAACCCGTACAGCTTAATGATTTTATCCAAAAGCAGGTTGGCAAACGCGCAATTTGACAAGAAGGTTTTTTCCTCGAAACCGAGCCAAGTCAACAGCAATTCGTAAATCTCGTCGTTATACTCTTTATTCTTCAGCAACGACGGGAAGGGATTTCCTTGGTGTAGTTGCTTAAAGCTGTGCAAGTATTTACTGCCGAATACAACGATGAGCGCAAGCTTATCCTCGGGCGGATTTTCGTAAAAATGCACCTGTTGGGAATTTACGATAAAGATATCCCCCGCCTCAAAAGGGTAGGTTTTGTTTCCTACGTGCGCCGCGGATTTCCCATTGATAAGATAGACGAGCTCGAAACTGTCGTGATAGTGCGGAATTTCCAACAAATAGGTCGCCGTTTCCAAAAACAGGTAAAACGGCTCGTCCGATTGCGTTTCGTGGATGTAGTTCAGCGTGTTTAATTGTTTCGTTTCGTTTTTCATACAGGCAGTATAGCATATGTGTCAATATTTGTCAATACATAATTGCAAAAAAAGCGGCGTTTTCGTTTTAGATATATTATATATGGTCATAAGCAGGAGGGCAAAAAGAGTAATTATTTTAAAAAAATGTCACAAAAAATGACAAGAATTGTTACATTTGTGATAAGAATTGCTATTGACATAGATAGTGTTTTCTTATAAAATAAGAGGCGTAAGTTGTCTGTTTTTCAGCAACGGAAAAAAGAAATAAATAAACCCCACAGGAGGCTTATATGAAGAAAAAATTTTTAAGTGCAATTGCATTGATGACCTGCTTTACGTCTTTATTCAGCGTAACTGCATGTAATTTCGGCGGCGGCTCGGAAAGCGGTGACTCGGCAAACGGTTCGACCATTACGGCAAACCCTTTGACGGTTGCAGAGCTTGGCGAGGGCTTTAACGAAGCATATCTCCCCGATAAAGCATCCATCAAGCAATATTCTGGTAGAGTGGACATCGCACTCGACTTTGAAGGTACGGTAAAGGGCTGGGAAGCCTTGGAAAAGGAATATGAACGTTTGCAGGGCGGCAGCGTTGACATCAACGTTATCACGACCTACTCTGGTTCTACCTACACCAACCGTTTGAACAACGAATTGACCAACCCCAAAACGGAATGGGATATCGTAGAAGGTAACCTTGGTTACGGCTCCACGCGTAAACGTTGTGTGGACATGTATCCCGCTATTTCTTCCTACAACCCTTACTGCGGTGAACAAACGATGTGGTCGAGCGTTTTGGAATCGGCTGCATACAAGACGAAGGAAGCTGACAACAGCGGTGAAAGCTACATCATGAACTCCGAAATCATGCAGACCTGCTGGTTCATCAACGACGAAGCGTTTGATGCGGCTGCTAAACAGGGCTACTTGAATGCAAACGGCGAAGCGGCTTACCCTGTTACTTGGGACGATTTGATTAACCTTTGTAAAGCAATGAAGGATGCAGGGTATTCGAACCCCTTGGGTATCACCCTTTGCGACGCAAGTATCGAATCCTTGCAATTCACCTGGTTGCTTCGTGTATACGGTGACTACTACTACCGTCAATTCTACGAATACATCATGGCAGGCGAAGTAGGCGCTAAATGGTCGGATTACGACGCTGCTGCAACCGTACTTGAAGGGAAATCCACCTACGGTGTACAATGGGCGAAGCTTTTGAACATTATGTTCGATAAAGAATGTAAGATCGGTACGGGCTATGCAGGTATGACCAGTGAAGTATATCTCGATTTCGTTGGCAACCTTGCAAAGATGAAGGGTTACCTTATGAAGGATACCGAATCCACCGAATTCGGCGCGCTTCGTGACCAGTTCGAAACGCAGAGTGACGGCAAATCCTCCCCTCAGATTATCCTTGACTACCAAGGCTTTGGTATCAACTACGAAAAATCGAGCAAAATCGAGCTTGGCTACTTCGATTATCCTCAGATGATCGCAGGCAAATACACGAAGGGTGAATTTGAAGGCGAAGACATCGTTGACAACGAAAACACGATCACCCGTGACATCGGTGGTAACGGCGGTTTCTTGTCCGTAATCAGCCATACCGATAAAGCGCAGAACGAACTCAACAAGGACTTCATCAAGTTCGTTATGTCCCCTTACGGTCAGACGATTTACTACAAGGGCTTGGCAGCAGCAGGCGAAGTACCTAAGGGCTTGTCCTCGGTTAAGAACAACCTCGTAGTAATCCCTAACGAATGGAAGGAATTCTTTGCTGAAAGCAATGAAACGATCACCTTCAACGGTGACGTAGACGCGAACCCCTTCTTGAGCTGGGGCGTAAGATACGTAAACGGTTACACCGAAACGCAAAAGATTATCCGTCAATCTTGGAGAAACCTTTTGATGACTGGTCTTTCCGCTGATCAGCAGTTGACGCCTATCGGTTTTGCAACCAAGTGGGAAACGGCTGTAAACAAAGACGCGGCTGATTTGATTGCATTCAACGGTTGGCCCGAAAACTTCTGGAAGGATCCTAGCTACAAATTAGGCTAATTATCCTTTGGATAAAAATTTATACTTGACCTTATTTTGGCGCAGCCCTTATCGGCTGCGCTGAAAGGCGTTTTATACAAATATATCATTCAACGGGGTATATTATGAGTTTGAACATAACCAACAAAGACAAAAAAACAGCCAAGACGACCTGCATTGTATTTGCGGCGTTATTGGCGGTTTTCCTTTGCCTTGCAATCGTGTTCGGGGTATTGATTCCTCAATCGAAAGAGATTAAGGCATTGGGCGACGGGAAAAAGATTCTTTCTCAAGTCGAGGGTGTGGACGGTAGTGATTATTTCCTGATGACGGAAGACACCATGTATCGTTACGATTCTTTGACGGGAGAGGAAATTTCCACCTTTTCCTTGAATACCATTACGAAAAAATTGCAGGCGGACGGGAGATATGAAGAATGTATCAGCGGTAGCTTGAAGCAATGGAGCGTAAAGTGTATCGCGGATATGGAAGAAACCTATTTCTTGATCTACGACGCTTGCGGTAATATTTTCCGCGCCAAGGACGACGGGGTAAATTTAACCCTTTGCGACGACTACTACCTGACGAAAACGGATATGGTGATCAAGGGTTGTGACAATGTGAAAGGGGATTTGTATTTGCTCGCGCAAATCAACAACCTTTCCTACGTACAAAAGGCGTCCGTGACCGATTTGAAGAGCGGTATTTCGCAATCGAAGATCATCTGGGATTTGGATTTGTCCGATCCTCAGGTAGGTTACAAAAAGCTCGCGCCCATGCAATCGACGACGGGTATTTTGGGCTTGGACGCAACCGAGGACATGATTTACTTGTTCCGTACGGGCGGCAGTATTGTAAAGCTTAGCCGTGACTTGGCGGATTGCGAAATCGACGGCGAAAAGATCAATATCTTTGACCGTGTAACTACGCAATACCAAATCCGTTACGACGAATCGTATAAGCAGTTCTGGATGGATAAAATGCTTGCAAAGCTGAACACGGTATCGGACGAGGATAAAGCGAAGTATCCCGATGAAACGCTGCATGCCGCAACCGCGGAGCAGTTGAAGGAATACTTCAAGGATATTGGCGGTAAGATTACGCCTCAAATGAACAAGGATGCGAACACGGCGGCGGCGAAAGCGGCAAGCAATGCTTTGAAGGACGCAAATCCTTGGTTTAAGGAATACGATGCGGAAAAGGGCAGTATTGTTGTTAAGGAAGAATATTTAGACCCTGCATATTACTCCGTTATTTATTCGGGTAACAATACGATTAACGGTATTATTTACTCCAAGAAAAATCAAGCGGCTTATTTCACCAACGCGGCAGATGGATATTTGTACGTAGTGGAAAAAGCGGACATTGACAATGCGGCAATCGGCTCTTTCTTGAGTGATACCGCAAAGAAGATTGAATCTATTAACATCGGGGATAAGCAGTTCAGCAGCTTCGGCAACGGTTTGAGCTACAACAAGTTCGCAAATACGTTGTATTTGAAGTTTGAAAACGAACGCACCTTATCCATCGTAGATATCAACGATAAAGAGAATTATGAAATCGCGTACACCTTCGTGGGCGCATTCGATATGTTTAGTATCAGCGGCGACAAGGACAACTCGGTAACCCACATCTTGCATCAGGTTTCCGCGGTTGGTATGGACGGTGTTACGAGAGTACAGTTGTACGCAAGCACCTATCAACCGGAAAAATTTGCCAACAAGACGGCAACCATTTGGGCGTTCGTCATCTCGTTGGGTCTTGCGGCTATCTCGTTGGGTGTTTGCATTTGGTTCTTCGTGGCAACGAAAAACGACGGCACGTTGTATCGCATTAAGCTGATCCAAAAAGATTTCAAGAAAAATCGTTTCGTGTACTTGGGGTTGAGTTTCTTCGTGCTGTTGCTCGGTTTGTTCTGTTACTACGAGGCAATCGGTGCAATCTCCATGTCCTTCTTCGGATATACGCGTGAGAAACCGGCTTGGATTTGGAACAACTTCGGTAACTACCTGCGTATCTTCAACCAAGACGACTTCTTGTTGTCGGTCGGCAATATGTTGTTCTTCTTGGTAACCGACTTGATCTTCTGTATCATCCCTCCCGTTATTTTCGCATTCTTGCTGATTTTGATCAGAAACAAAACGGCATCCAACTGGATCCGTTCGTTGATGTTCATCCCTGGTATCATCCCCAGCATGGCAACGATGTTGATTTGGCGTGAAGGTATCTACGGCGCGGACGGTGTTATGAACCAAATCTTGGCGTTGTTCGGGAAAGAACCGATTGCGTTCTTGCAAAATACCGACTACGCGCGTTGGTCGTTGTTGATGATGGGCTTCCCCTTCGTAGGCGGGTACCTCATCTTCTACGGCGGTATGATGAACATTCCTCACGAATATCACGAGGCAGGCTGGTTGGAAGGCTTGGGCGTTGTAAAGCGTTTCTTCCTCATCGATATTCCGTTGATTGTACCACAGATTAAATACATATTCATTATGACCTTTATCAGTTCGGTACAAAACTATGCAAGAACCTATATCTTGGGCTCGGCGGGTACGATTACACCGGTTGAGAACATGTATCGAATCATGACGGGCTCGCAAGCGGATTACGGTATGGCGAGTGCGTATGCAACCATCATCTTCATCTTCTTGTTCGTTGCGGTAGCCGCGAACTTCAAGATGCAAAGAAAAGACACAATGGGGGAGGATTTGTAACATGGAAGCTGTACAACAACAAAATATGCAAATTCAACCTAAAGCAAGAAAGAGCAAGCTCCGTATGTCGTACGAGAAAAACGGTGTGCAAGCGGTTATCCTTTTCGTGGTAATCTTCTGTTTGGTTTTCTCGTTCATGCCCTTGTTCTTGACGATTGTAAACTCGGTAAAGACGGAAGAGCAGGTAAAGGTAAACGCCTTCAGCTTGCCGCAGTTATCCACGATCTTTGAAGCGGCGAAAGGCAACTTCGCAACGGCTTGGGAGGCAATCGGACCTTATTACTTCTCCACGATTTTGGTTGCGCTTTGCGGCGCGGTAGGTCAAACCCTTTTAAGCGCTGTGTTGGCGTATATCCTTTCCTTTAAGGATTTCTACTTTAAGGATTTCGTCTTTATGCTGTTCATCGCGGTATTGCTTGTACCTTCGATTATCGGCTACCCGATCTTGGTACCGTTGATTCGCGATACCTTTGATTTGGGGGACACCCACCTTGGTTACTTGATGCCTATTGTGGGCGGCGGTCAGGTAACGGGTATGTTCCTGTTTAAGACCTTCTTCAGTCAGCAACCCAAATCGTTGTACGAAAGTGCGCGCTTAGACGGCGCAAACGACGCGGTTATTTTGGCGAAGATCACCGTACCCCTTGCATTGCCGATTATTTTGTATCACTTCGTCGGCAGCTTCTCGGGTATCTACAACGAATATTTGTGGGCAAGTTTGATTTTGGAAAACAGCCAAACCTTAACCAACATAATGTATGCGGTGGTGGAAAACAATACCGTTAAATACGGCGCGACCTACGCAATGTACGTCATTTCCTCCTTCCCGTTGATTATCACGGTTATCATTTCTATGAAGTATTTCAAGAGCGGTGAATTTGCCGCTGGCTTAAAACTGTAATTGGAGGTAAAACCATGAAGAAAAAGTTATTAGCGATTCTCTTTTCCTCGTTAATGCTTGTTGGTACCGCGGGCATGGCTACGGCTTGCCTTAACTTTGGCGGTAACACGGAAAGCAGCGTTGAAAAGACGACGGCGGTGGTACGTTTCGAGGTAAACACCACCTTAAAAACGAACACGATCAAAGACAAAACCGTTACCCTCGGCAAACGTGTGTCGAAGCCGACGGCGGTTATTATGGAGGACAATCCTACCAACCTTCAGGTATACGGTTGGTACACCTCGCCCGATTTCACCGAAGAGTGGGATTTCAAAAAGGGCCGTGTAGAAGGGGATATGACCCTCTATGCAAAATGGGTGGAATTGTACGACGTAAACTACTACGTAAACGGTAAACTCAACAAGACGGAAAACGTATTCAAGGGCGACGTATTGACGGAAGACGCAACCATCGTAGAGGGCTTTAAGTATTACGGCACCTACGTGGATGAAGCGCACACCACGAAATGGGATTTCACGACACCCATCACAGGGGAAACGGACGTCTATGTAAAACGCTCGGAAGGTATTTACCTTAGCGACTGTACGGAAGACGGGGAGCTTGCTTCCACCACCTTGACGGAAAACGTTGTATCCTACCTCGGTACGTACGGCGAAAAGGACGAAGAGGGCTGGGTAGAAGAATATACGGTACAAACGGAATATGAAACGGGTACCGTAGAAGAAAAATGCACCTACGTAAACTTTGGTTACACCCCGACGGTAGGGGACGGCTATATCGAACTTTGCCGCAGCTTTGACATTACGCAATCGCAAATCATCCGTATTTGGTACAAGAATTTGGGTAATGCAGGCAGTATGTGTATGTATTTCACGACCTTGATGGATCCTGAAAACAACGTATATTCGGAAACGGGCATGAACTACTCGCAAAACTTCTGTTACCCCAACTACATCGGTAACGACGGCGCGGTATTGAATTGTCAAACGAACATGAGCGAAACGGACGAATGGGCTTGCCTTGAATTCAACCTTTACGAAATCACCAAAAACGGTTATTCGATTTGGGGTACTTCCCCTTATTTGGGCGCGTTGCGTTTGCAGGCAAACTACAAAGCAAGCGCTGACGAAAAGGATTTCTCGAACGTATTCTTGATTAAGGCAATTGAAGGTGTTCCCTGCGACGTAGTAGTAGAGGACAGCGAAGAAGTTCGCAACACCCTTGACACCGCAATCGGTTTGGATACGGAGATTTTGGAAAATGCCGCAAACGAACAAATCGCAAACCCGAACGGTTTCGTATTCCCTAAAGATTACGACAACGTAACGAGCGTTACGAGCAACGCGGAGGTAGTAAACGACGTAAACGGCTTGCTTTTCCGTGCTGACAACGAAGTGGTTGCCCGCGAAACGGGTGAAAAGAGCGGCGGCTTTACCATTACCGCTCCCGCAGGGAAAGAAGTAAACCTTGACGAAAATACGACCTTGAGCTTGACCTTGCAAAACTACGGTTATGCAGAAAACTTGATTGTGTACGTATATAACCAAGACAACGTAGCGGTGAAAGCGGAATTTAGCATTGCACCGAGAATGTTGGAAAGTAAGACCTACGTGGCAAACCTTTACGGTGTGTTTGGTATGGGCGGTACCTTGAAGAAGGTGGAAATTGATTACACCTCTTTGGGTGTAGACAACATGATCCGCTTTGAAGAAATTACCTTTGAAGAATTCATGCCTTACGATACCGTAGGTATCAACCTCAACGATAAATACGCATACGGCTTTACCTCTACGGATAAGATTGCCATTGATTTCGTTAGCGATCGTAACGGTACGAGATTTGACGTAGCGGAAAGCGGCGCAAGCGTAACCACCGCAGACAAGACCTATGAGGCAACGACGGACGGCTACGGCAACGCAACCTTGAAATATATCCTTGATAGAAATTCTGAAATCACGAAAGTGCTTGTTCAGTACAAGATTAACGGTGCATTCACGAGCGAGTACGAATACGTATTGAATTTGGAAAACAAAGGTAAAGAAAATGCGGTAACCTTGCCCTTCAAACCGGAAGAACGCGGCATTGTACAGGGCTTGAAGTTTACCTTCATCGGTACGGGTAAGATTATCATTCAGGGTATTGATTACACCGTAAACGATACCAGCTTGCCTTTCTACAAATCCTACGAAACCGTTTACGGTACGACCGACTGGCTCGGGCAAGGCGACTTCTACACCTATGATGCAACCTTGAAGGCATCCTTGTTGACGAAGGGTAAAAACAATGCAAGATCTTCGCTTTCGATCTATATCGGTTACTCGAGAAATATCGGACATTTGAACGTTCCTCATACGACGTACAGCGTACCCGTAACGGAAACGACGAAGGTGAAGCTTGTATATCAAAACAAAACAGACGTGAATACCATGTTTGTACGCGTACAATTCGCGAAGTCGGATATCGGCACCAGCGAAAGCGCAGCAGGTACGGAATATCCTATTTTGGGTGAAAACGTAGAATGGGAAATCGACTGCAACATGGCTGAATACGAATGGTCGACCTTGACGATTGAGGTGCCTACCATGTACGTAAATACGTATCTTGCAAAGGTGAATATGAGCTTTGCAGGCAGCGAGTTGGCAATCCGTGCTATCTCGATTGAAGAGTAAAGGAGGTTGAAGATATGTTTAATGCAAATCGCTTTAAGAAAACGGCTTGTTTGTTGTTAGCAGGGTTGCTTGGTTTAGGCGCAACGGCTTGCAACTTTGGCGGTAAGACCAGCTCGACGGAAGAGCCGAAAGAAGAAACCCCCAACTACACGTTAGCGAGCTATGACTTCACCACCGTCTTCACGGACGGTGATGAAAAGTCGTTGCCTCAATACGACAACACCAAGGTAATCACCTCGGACGATGAAAACTACGACGTAAGCTATGACGTTTACAGCAACATCGGTAACAACAACTACTTGAAGTTAGAATTGTCCACCGACGTAGACGTGGTAGGGTATATCCATTACCAAAACAACGCGGATAAATCGCAAAAACACGCGGAAAGATTTTTCGTAGAGGCAGGCAGTACCGAATTTGTAACCTTCCTTGACGCCTTCCGTGACGGTGCAAACGGCGCGTATGAAAAGACGATCACGAAGATTACCTTCAAAAACGTAGACGCAACGAAAGCGGGTGTATTCAAATTCAAATCGTTGGGCATCAACGACCGCAGCATCAATACCAAAGAATATATGTATATCAGCGACGGCTCGACGGTGCTTGGTACCTCCGCATTCTACGGCGGTTGTATCACCTACCTTGAAAAGTTAGAACAAGACGTTTACGAATACATGGACAGCGACGGTAATATCTGTATCGACCGTGATGTGGACCCTGACTGGGTAGATCAGGTTACCACCGATAAGGTAAACTTCGTTAATATCATGGACCTTGGTCGTGAAATTCAGCCCTCGTACTACTCGGGCGTAGGCATTGAAAACGGTTACGATCCCGATTACGATCCCGAAGATAAGGATTCCTATTATCAGGGCTTGTCGGGGAAACCTATCTACAACCCCATTCAATGCGGTGACTTCGGTAACCACAGCCCTCAAATCATCGACTTTAACTACCAAAGCGATCGTTTGTACATCAAGATGAAGGCGCAGGAATGGTTCTTCTACACCAACATTCAGGCAAACGGCTATATCGAAGTAACCTATTACTTTGATAAAAATGGTTCGGTTATGGTAGACAATCGTTACATGGATTTCTCGCAGTTCATCAATGAAATGGACGTTCCTATGCATTTGCAAGAAACCCCTGCAACCTACTTTGTATATCCTTTGAACTACTTCTATTGCGAAACGAAGCAGGGTGTTATTTTCGATAAGAACGTTGGCGAACAAAACGGCAGATCGAAATCCAAGACGGGTAAGACGCACGCGGTTGACGGCGATTACATCTACGAATTGAGCGCAAAGACGGTAAAGAACGGTTGGTGCGCATTCGTAAACGAAAACAAGTTCGGTGTAGGTATCTACATGCCCAACGCGGATAAATACGTTGCATCGCGCGGTAGAAAATCGAACAACTACTTCTCGGAAGAAGGCAACAGCATTTACTACGATCATTTCTTCCAGTTTGAAGAAGAACAGCTTATTCCCAGCTACGCAGTATTCAATTACAGCTATATCAACCCTGCATTACACCGTAGAATGATTCAGTTTGTTCCCCTTGAATATTCGTATGCGTTGTTTGTCGGCGATACCGATGAAATGGGTACGGCGTTCAAGCAGTTGAAGGAAGAAAACATTCTCACCAACGCTCATCTTGCAAATGAAGAAACGATGGGCTGGCCCAACTACTAATAAGAGGTAAAAAAAATGAAAAATTTGAAGAAATGGATTTTATCGGCATTGTGCGTAACGTGTGCATTTGCAGGCGTAGCTACTTTGCAGGGCAACCAAGAGGTAACCACCGCTAGCGCAGCAGTTGCAACCGAATACGAAACGGTAGACACCGCTATTATGGCTACTATTAAAAATGAGTCTATCTCCAACGGTAACTTCAGCTTATATATCCTTATCCCCGAGTTGGATATGGGCGGTAAGGAAGGAAGCAGAGTAGAGTTTGGCATTGATATGGCGGCTACGCTCAACAACCTTGGTTTTTTTGATAACATAAAAATCGGTGAAAAAACCTTGAGAGAATGGGGCTGTACGGGTTTTTATGATAATACCGGTCTTGGCTTTAATGAAAAGCCTACTGAAGAAGTTCCTCACAACCATATTCGTTTCTACTGCCATGCGGACCCTACGACTTGGGAAACGGCGTATAATAACGGCGAATGGAGCTTTTCCAGCGACGTAACGGTGGCGGAAGGCAGCTTGTTCCCCGGTTATGCATACTTGAACGGGGAGGAAGATGCAAAGCTTTACCGTGCTGGCTGTGAATTTGTGACGACCGCTTCTACCGCAAACTACGGTATAACCTCTTACGGTGAAACGGACATCGAATCCATGGAATACGTACAAGGTCACGACGGCGCCAACGGTTATCTCGGTGTTTCCTTGTTTGGCGACGACTACCTCGGCGACGGCGTACAGGTAGAAATCAACCAGGATTATAAACATCAATATACAAGCTTTATCGCTACGATCGAGTTGAACGGTTTGAAAGATCAAGCAGGTTATTACGGCTTGTACAACTTAGGGGAAGCAGGTAAAGGTTACTATTCCTTCCAAACCTCAATCCCTGAAGGCGAGTTGAACACCATCACCATTCCTGCAGGCACGTTGTTCCCTGCAAAGGGTTTGGATAATTTGCCTAAAAAGAACCTTTTGCCTAGCGGCGTTTATGGTTATCCCCTTATCGTATATAGAACGCAAACCACGCAAACCTTCTACCGCACGGAAGACGGTAAATACCTTTCCTTCTATGCATATTCGGAAAGCATTAAGCAAGAAGTAACGGAAACCTACAATACGAAGATTGCGGACTGCTTTGCTGAAGATGAGGCTGCTTTGAACGAAGCATATACGACGGCGGAAACGGCTTTGGCGGCGGCTACCACGATTGAAGAAGTGGATGCAGCTTATACGGCTGTAAAGGCAGTATTTGACGTTGTATTGACCAAGGCGGAAACCATCGCGGCGGCGGAGGCGGATTTGGACGCTTATAAGGCGGAAGAGGGCTTCTACCGTGCAGAAGAAAAAGCAACCCGTGACAACCTCGTTGCGGAAGCAAAAGAAACGCTTGACAACGCAACCACGAAAACGGCAATCGAAACTGCTGTGGCAGAGGCTAAGGCAGAAATCGATGCATTGAAGACGGCTGCGCAGTATGCGGACGAAGAACTTGCTGGTGATAAGGCGACGGCAAGAGAAACCATCAACGGTTATAAAGCGGAAGAAATCTATCTTGAAGAACAAGCAACGGTACGCGCTGCGGCAATCGAAGCTGGTCTTGAGGCAGTTGCAGCAGCAAAGGACGCGGAAGAAATTGCGGCGGCTGTAGAAGGCGTAAAAACGGCAGTAGACGTGTTGGAAACCAAAGCGGCAATCATTGACCCTATCAAGGCGGAATTGAACGGTTATAAGGCAGAAGAAGGCCTCTATCGTGAAGCGCAGGAAACCGAACGCGCAACCATTATCGCAAATGCAATCGCAACGATTGAAGAGGCAACCACGCAGGCGGCTGTGGAAGAAACGGCAGCGGCGGCTATTACGGCAATCGACGCATTAAAGACGGATGCGGAATTGACGGCTGAAGAAAAGGATGCGGCTGACAAAGTGTTGGCTGGCGAAAAGGAAGAAGCGCTTGAAAAGATCAACGAAATCAAGGCAAGCGTAGATTACACCAAGTATTCCGCTGAAAACCAAGCGAAGATTAACAACCTTTACAAGACTGCGAAAGATTTGGTAGAAGACGCATTAAGCTCGTCGGAAATCGAGGCTGCAGTTGCGGCGTTTGAAACGGAAATCAAGAAAGTTCCTCAAACGGAAGCTGTGGATACGGATAACAACGATTCCACCACGCCTGACGCTGACAACAGCGGCGCGATGAACAACTTGCTTGCACAGTTCGGTTGTGCATCCGTAGTAGGCGTTTCGGGGGTAATGGCATTGACGATTGCGCTCGGCGCGGCTCTTTGCGTAAAGAAACGCAAAGAAGATTAAAAATTAGCTCGACAAAATAAATAAGATTAGGGAAAATAAAATGAGCAAAATTAAAAAATTATTTGCGACCGCCATTTTGAGTGTGATTGCGGCGTTGACGTTGTGTCTTGGTATGGTATTTTCCGTACCTACAAAGACCGCGGATGCGGCTTCTTTGGCAACAGAAAATTGGACGTTGGCATTGGAAGGCGAAACTACGTTTCGTGTTCAAAACGGTACTAAATATTGGGGAGGCAATACGAATTTCGTAACGACGGCAAGCATGCTTGATTATACGGAAATCAACGGTAAAACGTTGACGGAAATCAATGCGGAGAAGCCGGGCGCAATCACCGTTACCTTGCAACCCGCAGATGGCAATATCGGTAGCTTTTATCGTGTTAACATTAACTCGGAAATTGCAGGGTTTACCATGAAAGACGTTGGTACCGTGGTAGTGAAGGCAGGTTGGTCGCATACGGATTCTACCGGCACCTATACCATTGATACCGATCTTTACTTTGCACACGAGCAAAATAAATGGGGCTCTGATTCGAGCCAATGGAGGTATATTCCCAAGGCAAACGTGGTGGATATTTCTAATGCGATTACCATGCAGGACCAAGGGATTCAAATGGCGGGTACTCGCTCCATTTTGATTGCGACGTCGGAAAATAATTATTGGTCGGCAACTCCCGTTACAGCCAACGAAGGCGGCGGTGCGTTCTTGAATATGCTCTACATCAACGGTGTGAGTGTTAAGGAATGGAACAAGCAAGCGCATGCGGCGTTGGAGGCAGGGGATATTACCGATATCACATATGGCTCGCAACACGGTACAATTTCGAATAATAAAGGGGATTACGCACCCATTTTCGTGTCGAACTCCGCTTATACTTCGGGATATGGCAGTCTTTCGCAGGTTTGGATTCCTACGGGGTATATTTCGGACGTTAGCTCCTTTAAGGTAGCCAAGGGCTTTGCAAACCTTCAAGGGGATACCTTGTATTACGTTTCGAAGGACGTGGAATACGTAAAGTCGGGCAGTACGTTTAGCAAAATATCGGATACGGTGGATATTTCCGATGCATTCAAGATCATCGCGCAGGATCGTACCGCTACCGATGGCACGATGTTGTATTACTTGCATACCAACAACGTGAAGTACTGGGCGCAGCAGTATGATTCTACGGGCGCATACGCAATCAATGAAAAGGAATGGAAAGGGCAAGCAAACGTTACCTTACAGGGCGGCGCTGTACAAATGTCCTACATCGAATTTAACGGCACTCCTCTTTATGATATCAACGCAGGGGATAACGGCTCCTACGGTGCAACGCAGGGCAATATTGCAAGCGGTAGTAAATACGCGCCTATCCTTGCCTTCTTGACCCCTCAGGAAATGGGTGACTCGATTAAAGTGCAAGTCCCCAGCAAGTACCCCTCGGGCAGCGGTACGGCGGCGGATAATCATAAGACGATTGCCATTAAAAAGGGCTTCTACGTAGTAGATACCTCGACGAATATCAAGTACGAAGTAACGAAAGATATCCAGTGGAATTTCGAAGACGGTGCTTGGGTAGAACAAGTGAACAAGATTGAAACCAGCATTGTCGAGGCAAAAATTTTCGGTGATGCAAGCGATGCCTTCGCAGGTATTAAGCTTGCAGGCAGCGACTATGCAGGCGCACCTGGCACCTATCCAGGTGAGGTGAAAACGGCTAAATCCTTCGCGCAAAGCGCAAACTTCCTCTCCCATATCTTGATTGATGATAAGGCATTGAGCACCCCTGGTGAAGCATTCCTCAACGTATGGGGCAATATGGGGTATTTCACCTTCCGTCCCGGTAACAACACCGCTACGGAAATCACCGTTTTGGCAGGTTGTCAATTCCCCACCTATAGGGCATTGCGCACGGGTGAAAAGGAAGTGTACGTAACGACGGAAGACGTTACGTTTATCAAGGACGGCAGTGGTAACTGGGTAAAGGATGACGGCAGCTACAACGTTGTATTTAACGTGGAAGGAACAGCCTATGATACGCAAAAGGTAGAAAAAGGCGGTTATGCTACCCCTCCTGCAAACCCCACAAAAGCTTCGACGGAAATGTATGAATACGTGTTTGATGGTTGGTATTTGAATGGAGTAGAGTATAATTTCTCGACGCCTGTTAACCAAAACACTACGTTAGAAGCGGTATTTACCCAAAAACCGAAAGCTGGCGAATATAAAACGGGCGTAAAGGGTGTTACCTATGCTCGTGACAATCAAACCAACTGGATGATGTTTACTTTGACAAGTAAAGATTATCCCGGTCCTACCAAAGAAGCAAACGTACAGGCAACGGAAGCGCAAATCGCCGCTTTGAACTTGTACGACAAAATCGTTGTAGACGGTTTTACTTTAAGAAATAGAATTGCAAAGAACGGCGATCCCGAAACCGCGGCAAAAATTAACCTTTGGGAAGCGGATTGTCTTGGTATCCGTATCCCTGGTTGCGCAGGCGCGTTGAACGGCGCGCAAAAGGTAACCATTAAGGCAGGCGCGCAATTCCCTTCGTATGCATACGTTACGCAAGGCATAGAAGCATACTACGTAACGGAAGAAGAAGTAACCTTCGTCAACGTTGGCGCATCCAACGGCGTTTGGGAAAGACAGTACCGCGCAACCTTTAAGGTGGACGGCAACGTAGTTGACGTAGTAGAATACGTAGCATCGCAAGGCTTTACCGCACCCGAAGTACCTGAAAAGGACGGCTACCGTGGTGCTTGGGAAAGCTATACCGCAAACGGCAATATCACCGTAAATGCAGTATACACCAAGAACGCTACTTCGTTGGGTAAGACGTCTATTTCGCAATTGCGTCGTATTGACAACAACTCGAACCTCCTTATCATTTTGCCTTCTAACCATGACTACCCTGAAAATATAGAAGTGAACTGGAACCTTGGTTTAGACGTTTCACATTTGCAAAAGTTCAACACGCTCGACTACGTGACCATCAATGGTAAGACGTTGAGAGAACTTGGCGTAAGCAGTATGGCAATCAACAAATTCACCCGCGCGGGCTTGGGTTTGGAAACGAAATTGAGCGATTCGATGGAAATTGTAATTAAGAAGGGCTGTGAAATTCCTTCCTACGCATTCTGGAAGAACCCGAACGGCGAAACCAGCTGTTACGTGGTAGATGCGGATTACATCGGCGTATATAACGCGGGCGGCGAATCGGCATTCACGATCACCTCGGAAAATGCGGATTTGGAACTTCCCGATTATCAAAACCATTACGTATTGTCCGACCTTGCAAAGGTAGGTTACGGTAAGACGATCTACTTCAAGGACGGCGTGGAAGAATTGACGACCTCGGAATTTGATCCTAAGGACGATGCTCGTTCGGAAGCGGCGTATCGCTATGGTTATGTGGAACCCGGCCAGTCGTTTATCCTTTCCTTTGATATGAAATTTGAAGGCGCAAGCTACTATCATACGTTGAACGTGCAGCTCGGCGTGGAAGGTCACGGCGGTAGCAAATACCACTTCGGTTGGCGTTTGTACTTGTTGAGAGGTAGCAACGAAGATGGCGTTACCCCCAACTTCTGCGTAGAATACTTTGCAAATCAAAGTACCTATGCTGGTAACATCACGAACAAGACGCTCGGCTCGGCGGCTTTGGAAGAGGGTAAGGTGTACAACGTTACGCTCGGCTATCGTTTGGTGGATGCGACAACGGGCGAGGTAGAGGTATTTACCGCGTTGAACGCATACAGCACCACGAGCACCTTTGTTTTGGGCGGCGATTTTGTGAACTTCGCTTCCTATTTGAACAGCTTGACGATGAACGTAAATATGTTGGGCTCGAACGGTAAGGTGACCGTTTCCGATCCTGGCAAGATGCCTGAAAAGGTAGAGGACGTGAAGAAGGTACAGCTTTTCAGCGACGACACCTTGGTGTTTGAAACGAGCGAAAGCACCTTTACTTTACCTACCTTGAATCCTGTGGAATACAACAAAGCAGGTTGCGTTTTGGTTGGTTGGACGACGGATACGGCAAATCTCAGCAAATTGTACCCCGTTGGCTATGAAATGGAATTGACCGCGGAAACCAAGCTGTACGCAGTATGGATTCAATTTGCATTAGTAGACGGCGCAGGTGTTCGTACGGTTGAAAACAGCAGCGGTATTCGTTTCACCACGACGGTAAACGAAGATGCATATAACGTAGGCGTATCGAAAGGTCTTATTAAAGAAATCGGTACTTTGTTGACGGCAAGCGACTACTTGCAGTTTAGGGGCTTTACCCATGAAGATTTGGGCGCAGGCTACTACGTAGAACGCAAGACGGACGTATGGCAAAAGTCGGTAAACGGCATGAAAGTATACACGGCGGCGTTTGTAAACGTTGGCTACGACCAGTACGATAGATATTTCTCGGCAAGAGGGTATATGAAGATTCAGTACACCTCGGGCGAGGGCTATATCTATACCGCTTATGATGAAGAAAACCATTCGAGAAGTATTTATCAGGTTGCAACCCTTGCATACAACGATTATCAAGGCGTGAAAGCGATTGAAGAATACGTAGGCAACATTGCGGACCTTAAGGTGGATGCAAATGGCAACGTAAGCAAAGAGGCGGGCGCAAAGGGTAGTTATACTTTGACGAGCGCAACGCAGGACGGCAGCACCTTTACCATTAAGCTTTCTTCGGAGGTAAAAGGCGTATCCGTAAACGGCGTTCAGCTCATTATGGGCTATGCAACAAAGGTTTTGGTTGGCACAAACGAATATCTCGTTGAAAATTACGATTTGAGCAGTGACGGCCTTACGATTACCTTTGATATCAATTTGACGAAGCCTGAAAAAGAACTCGGCAACGATTATTACAAGAACCTCATCAACGCATACGGTAAGCGTAACGATTACAACAAGGAAAACAAAGCGCTTGTTGACCAAATCGTTGCGGAATCGAATGCGGATGCTGGTTGGAATGAATCTGGCAAGGGTTGGGAAAAATACAACGAATATCTCAGCGAAGTAAGAGACGGTTTCGGTTTGGCAGACATTAAGACCGCGGCGGAAATGGTGTCGAATTCGACCAGCAAGGTGACCTTGGAGGCGCCCGTTTTGACGGCAGGTCTTGGTTATACGGTGGTTTGGAATGCGGTTGCAAATGCGGACTACTACTACGTATATGACGATAATGACAACGATGCTTATACGGTGGTAATGGCAGGGGATACCCTTTCCTACAAAGTAGAGGTTGTTGGTAATCACAACGTTTACGTTGTAGCGCATTCTTACTACACGGCATACAACAGCTCGCCGAAGTCGAACACGCTTACTACCCCTGAGGTGAAGCCTGTATTCAGCTACAAGTCGATGAGCGACGGTTTGTATAAGTTCAGCTCCTCGCAAATGAGTAAGATGGGTATTTCGACCTCGGGTTACTACTACGATAGCAGTGACAGTAAATATTTCGCGTATTATAGCACGGAGCTTGGTGGTTGGACCCCTTATCCTACGATGGCAACCGACTGGACTTCTCCTAAATATTTCCCTGCGCACGCACAGAGATTGAAGGATATGGGCAATAACATCATTATGATTGCGCATGATTCGAATGCTATGTATGCGGACAATGAAATTTCGTTTGAAACCAGCCGTTTGAAATATATCATGGATACGGCTTGGTCAATGGGTATGAAGGTACTTGTTTGTGACGAAGTGTTCTATGCGTTCTCGATGAGTGACGGTTCTAGTTCGGCAGCAACGAGCAAAGCGCAGGTAACGAATGCAATCAACAACCGTGTTGGCTTTGCGGAATACGTAACGCACCCTGCATTCTATGGTTTCTCGTTAGACGATGAACCTTACGGCAAGTACATCAGCGCGATGAGCTATACCATTTCCGCGTTGGACGACGCTTGTAAAAAGCTTGGCGTAGAAGATCCTTTCTACCTTGCTTGCTTGTTCCAGGCACAAGGCGGCGAGTTGGGTAAAGAATTGTACTTAACGCAAAGCAGCTTGGAAGAATACTACGAAAAGTGGTTGGCAATCGGCGGCGTTGACGGAAAATACCTCTACGTAGATATTTACACGCAACATGCAATGGATCAGCCGACCAACCGTTATAACACTTCGTTTGAGGTTGTTTACGATTCCGGTTACTTGGGCGGCAAGTATGAATTCCACCAGGCAATCACAGCGCACACGCAAAATGACGGTGTATTGCTTGAACAGGATATGTACATGTCCTTGTTGTACGCGGCGGCGCACAACGTAGCAGGTTATTCCTGGTTCTGTTACTTCCCGATTTCTGGTGAGTTGGCTGGCTCTATGGTTGGCTTTGACGGCAATGGTTATGGTAATGGTATCGGCAATAGCGTTGAAACGGGCAAGTGTTTCTACAACGCGGCAAAGACGGCTGGTTATCAGTATGAACTCATTCAGGGTTGGCTCAATGGCTACGAATGGAAGACGAGAAGTCACAACGATAGCAACAACTTGTTGACCACGACTCTTTCTAACGGCAGTAAGACGGCAACGATGTATGTAAATGCGGACGTGGATAAGATGAAGGGCTCTGTAACCGTAACGGCAAGCGGTAGTGTATGCTACTTGATTGGTTATGGCGTAGGCACGGAGGCACAACCTTATCAGGTTGTTTCGGGCAGCGTAACCTTGGCGCCTGGTCAAGCGGTGCTTTGCCTGCAATAAGGAGAAAAGAAAATGAAACAATATGAAAATATCTTGATGAATATTCTTTTTTTCCAAGAAGAGGACGTGATTCGTACTTCGTTTAATACAAATGATGAGCAGGACAACGTAGGTGAAATGCCGGAATTCCCCTTCATGCCTGGTACTTAAAACCAAGCACTTAAAAACAAACCGCCCCTCCAAATCGGAAGGGCGGTAATTTTTTACAAAGAAAAAGGAGGGATGACCCTCCTTTTTTTGGTATCGTTAGATAACGACGATGTTGATTTCCTTGAACTTGTCTTTCAAGCTGTCGGGAAAATCCTGGTCGGTAATCAGCACGTTGATATCCTCGGCGTGCGCGAAGGTGTAGGGCTTGATTTTACCGATTTTTGAGCTGTCGAGCATCATATACAAGAATTTTGCCTTCTTACATACAACGCGGAGTAATTCCGCTTCCACCTGCGTACTGCAAGAGAAACCATTTTCCAAGGTAAATGCGGATGCGGAGATGATGGCGATTTCAAAATTCGTATCGGTGAAATACAAGGAAGAGAAAGCCGATGCGGTGGCAAGATTTTCCTTAATCAACTGACCGCCTAAAAGGTGTACCATTACGTTTTTCTTTTTCGCAAGCTCGGTTGCAACGGCAAGCCCGTTGGTGAACACGTTACAGTAAACGTCGGACATTTCCTTGGCGAGATACAACGCCGTAGTACCGCCGTCCAAGAAAAGGGACGCGCCTTCATCGATCAATTCCGCCGCTTTTTGCGCGATAACGATTTTTTCGTCCGTATGCATGGTGGTCTTTTTGGTGTAGGGCTCACCAGAGGTCTTTTGTACCTCACGGACGGACATTGCGCCGCCGCGTACACGGATAATTTTGCCTTCTTCCTCAAGCTGGAAAAGGTCTCTGCGCAAGGTCATTTGGGATACGTTAGGGAAATATTCTTCCAACTGTTCCAGCGTCAATTTGCCGCGTTTGTCTAAAATTTCCGCGATTTCGCTGATGCGTTCTCTTTTCATTTGTTGCGCTCCTTATCATAATATTTTCTTTAGATGTGTTATATTTTATCATAAAAATGTAATAATTGCAAGCAAATTCACAAATTTCACAAAATTTTTTCCACAAAAAGTCGAAAAATGTCTAAAAAAGTCATAAACAACCTCCTTTATTAAAGTCGGTTGTTTTTGCTTGCGATTTTTGGGGTATATATGGTATAATAGAGGTAGTAAAGGCGAGAGGAAAAAGACATGTACGATTTTATTGCTGATTTAGACGGGTATTTTTGCGAGGCCTACGCAAACTACGACAAGCTTTGCATTTTACCTGGATACGTAATGCCCGTTATGCAACGTTCGGAGGTGCGCGAGGACGGTAGAACCTACGCATACACCCTTCCCGCAAGCACGATGCGTCTTGCTACGCAAGAGAAAAAGGCGGAGATCCTTGCCGAATTGAAAAAGCGTATGACGGATATTACCTTTTCCTTTTCTTTCCGTCCGTATGGCTTTTTTGAAAAGATAAAAAATTCTTTTTCCAAGCATGCGTTTAACAAAAACTTCAAAGAGATGCTGAAAAAATACGGTCTTTCCGAGCAAGAGGTGTTGGAGAACCTTGACGTTGCGGAAGAGGTGTGGAAGGGGATTTTGAAAGGGCGTTTCGATCCTACGAAAAACCTTATCTATTCCATTGCTTTGACGGCGCAGCTTTCTTACGACGACACTTGCGCGTTGATGGATTTGTGCGGATACGGGTTTAGCTTTACCGACGTAAAAGACGTGGTAATCAGCTATCTTTTGCAGCAAAAGGTGTACAACCGCGGTATGATTGACGCGGCGTTGGCGGAATATAAAGTAGCGAATTTGTTCATAAAGTAAAAAATAGGGCGTATGCACGCTTGCATTTTGCGTTTGCATATGATATAATGTTAAAAATGAATACCGAGCGAGAAAAGAGTACCTCGCATTTTTACCCTCAACAGAGAGGAGCGCCAGCGGCTGAAAGCGTGACACGGGTAAGGGCTTGGGAAAGTGCGTTTTCGCGTTATTAGGACAGACTAATCCTCTGCGGCGGACTCCGTTATCAGGCAAAGAGGGGAAACCAAGGTTTCCTGAAGTAAAGTGGAACAGCGTTAAGACGCCTTTACAGTGTTGTAAAGGCGTCTTTTTTGTGGACGAGGTGGAATATGTGGTTTAAGAATTTACGCGACGATATAAAAGCGGCAAAGGCAAACGACCCTGCGGCGCGCAATTCGTTTGAAGTGTGGCTCACCTATGCGGGTGTGCATGCGTTGTCATGGCACCGTGTAGCGCATTTCTTTCATAAAATCAAGTTAAAGCTTTTGGCGCGTATCATCAGCCAGCTGGCAAGATTTTTTACGGGGATTGAAATTCACCCTGCGGCAAAAATCGAGGGCGGCGTGTTTATTGACCATGGTATGGGCGTGGTAATCGGCGAGACGGCCGAGGTGCATCGCGGTACGGTCATTTACCAAGGCGCAACCTTGGGCGGTACGGGTAAAGAAAAGGGAAAGCGTCACCCCACCATTATGGAGGACGTGGTAATCTCCGCAGGCGCAAAGGTTTTGGGTGGCTTTACCGTTGGTAAGGGCGCGAAGATCGGCGCAGGCGCGGTGGTGTTAAAAGAAGTGCCTCCCTACGCAACGGTGGTTGGTGTTCCTGCACGTATCGTGCGTATCCGCAATCCCGAGGAAGAGGGGGATAAAACACATACGGGGATTATCGCAACGGTAGCCCTTTCCCACGAGGCGCATGAAGCGGAAAAAGCAGCTAACGAACAAGAATGAGCATACCAGGTATGCGTTTAACAAGGATAAACACAATATTATTGAGGTATTGATATGAAAATTTATAACTCCTACACAAAGAGAAAAGAAGAATTTACTCCCTTGGAAGGCAACCGTGTCAAGATGTACGCTTGCGGTATTACGGTGTCGGGGGAAGCGCATATCGGTCACGGCTACCAGGCGTTGATTTACGATATTATGCGTAAATATTTGAAGAAAGAGGGTTATGACGTAACGTACGCGCGCAACTATACGGACGTAGACGATAAAATCATTGCCAAATCTCACGAAACGGGCATTCCTGCGGACAAGTATGCCGAAATGATGATTGAAAACATCAACGGCATTATGGATAAATTCAACGTGGACGATCCTGACGTTTGGTTGAAAGCGACGCAAAACATTGAAAACATTATCGGCTTTGTCAGCGCGTTGATTGAAAAGGGGCATGCGTATCCCACGAAGAATGGGGACGTATATTTTGACGTTGAATCCTTCCCTGGGTATGGCAAACTCTCCAACCGTAACATTGAGGACGCGTTGGACGGCGTGCGTGTAGATAACGACGACGAGAAGAAAAACGCATACGATTTCGCACTTTGGAAGAGCGCGAAAGAGGGTGAAATTTTCTGGGAATCCCCTTGGGGTAAGGGTAGACCCGGTTGGCATATCGAATGCTCCGCAATGAACCGCGCGGCATTTGGTGACCAAATCGACATTCACGGCGGTGGGCGTGACTTGATTTTCCCTCACCACGAAAATGAAATTGCTCAAACGGAAGCCTTGACGGGGAAACAGTTTGTAAAATACTGGACGCACAACGGGTTGATCAAGGTAAACGGTCAAAAGATGAGTAAGTCCTTGGGCAACAGCTTACTCCTTGCTGACCTCTTGGAAAAGTATTCGGACGAGGCAATCAAGTTTGCGCTTTTGCAAACCAACTACCGCAACGATATCAACATTACGGACGATTTGTTCCCCGAGGCGGAAAAGCATTTGTTGGATTTCTACACCGCGCTTGCGGCGGTGGATGCGCTCGGCTTTACGGTAAATGAAGGGGGCATGTCCGCGGCGAAATTCATTGATGACGAGTTTAACACCTGCATGAGCGACGATTTTAACACCGCGCTCGCGCTCTCTAATTTGTTCAGCTACTTCAAGGAAATCAAGAAATTGACGGCGGCGAAGGATGAAAAAGCGGCGGCATATGCGAAACAAATCCGCGCGACCTACGGTTTGCTTGGCTTCTTCCAAAAGGATGCGGCGGCGTACGTAGCGGAACGCGCACCCAAGGAAGATATCCCTGCGGAAGTGAAAGCGGTGGCGGAAGAACGTTGGACGGCTCGTTTGAACCGTGACTGGGCAAAGAGTGACGAGCTTAGAAACAAGCTTGCGGAGCTCGGCTATGCGGTAAAGGACAGCAAAACGGGTTACGAATTGACGAAAATTTAATGTAACCGCCATACGATTGCTTGACAAAAACCCGAAATTGATTATATAATAAAAAAGCAGGCATATAATGCCTGACCCAACTTTGTAAATTTAACAAGAGGAAATATAGATTATGAAAGCGAAAGAATTAAGAGAATTATATCTCGGTTTCTTCAAGGATCGCGGTCACAAGGTAATCCCTTCCGCATCCCTTATCCCCGAAAACGATCCTACCGTATTGTTCACGACGGCAGGTATGCACCCGCTCGTACCTTACTTGCTCGGTGAAAAGCACCCTGCAGGTACCCGTTTGACGGACGTGCAGAAGTGCGTTCGTACGGGCGATATCGACGACGTTGGCGATGAAAGACATTGTACCTTCTTCGAAATGCTCGGCAACTGGTCCTTGGGTGATTATTTCAAAAAGGAAATGATCCCTTGGAGCTACGAATTTTTAACGGGTGAAAAGTACCTCAACATCCCTGCGGACAAGCTTGCCGTAACGGTATTTGGCGGTGACGAAACCCTTCCCTGCGATGATGAAGCGGCTGCTTTGTGGGAAAATGCAGGTATCAAGAAAGAAAACATTTACTACATGCCCCGTGAAAACAACTGGTGGGGGCCAGCCGGCTTGACCGGTCCTTGCGGTACGGACACCGAAATGTTCGTGATCCGTAAACCCAAGTGCTCGCCTACCTGTAACCCCGATTGTAATTGCGGCGCATTCCTTGAAATTTGGAACGACGTATTCATGCGCTTTAACAAGCAGGCGGACGGCACGTTTACCGAGCTTTCCCAAAAGAACGTAGATACCGGTATGGGTTTGGAAAGAGCGTTGTGCGTATTGAACGGCAAGTCCAGCGTATATGAAACGGACTTGTTTGAAAACGCAATTAAGGTAATTTCCGACTTGACGGGTAAATCCTACGGCGAGGACGAAGAAACGACCAAGGCGTTCCGCGTATTGCTCGACCATACGCGTACGGCAACCTTCATGCTCGGCGATGAAAAGGGTATCGTACCCTCCAACACCGACCAGGGTTATATTTTGAGAAGAATTATCCGCCGTGCAGTTCGTTACGGAAGAAAGATCAACCTTCCCGAAGGCAGCCTTGCGAAGATTTCCGAAAGCTTTATTGAGGAATACAAGGACGTTTATCCCGAACTCAACATCAACCGCGCGAAGATTGCGGACGAGCTTGCAAAGGAAGAAGCAAAATTCAACAAGACCTTGCAGCAGGGCTTGAAGGAATTTGAAAAATGTATCAACGGCATCGAACGTAAAAACACGTTCATGGCGCAAAAAGATCCTGCATACGTAGCGGAAAAAATCATCGGCGGTAAGCAGGCGTTCCACCTTTACGGCACCTACGGTTTCCCTGTGGAAATCACGGACGAAATGGCGAAAGAACGCGGCTTCACCGTGGATATCGACGGCTACAAAGCGGCGTTTGAAGAACACCAAAACAAGAGCAAAGCGGGCAGCGAAGGGAAGTTTGCTTGCGGTCTTGCAGACCACAAGGAAGCGACGACGGCGCTCCATACGGCTACGCACTTGCTCCACGCGGCGCTTAAAAAGGTATGCTCGCTCGACGTAAACCAAAAGGGCTCGAACATCACCGAAGAAAGATTGCGCTTCGACTTCAACCTTCCTCAGCCTATGACGGCGGAAGAAATTAAAGCCGTAGAAGATATGGTGAACGAAGTCATCAAAGCGGATATCCCCGTTGTGATGAAAGAAATTTCGCTCGACGAAGCGAAAGCGGAAGGCTTTACGGGCTTGTTTGAAAGCAAATACAGCGAAGGGGTAAAAACCTACACCATCGGCGATTTTTCGAAGGAAATTTGCGGTGGCCCGCACGTAGAATCGACGGGTAAACTCGGCAAATTTAAAATCCAAAAAGAACAAAGCTGCGGTAGCGGTATTCGCCGAATCAAGGCTGTATTAGAATACGAATGTCTACGAACGAAGTAGTTTCTGCAGAGCGGATAAAGAAGCTGACCCCGCCTATTTAGGAAAAG
>JAZKZY010000089.1:0-3570 GCA_045612895.1 Candidatus Scatosoma sp.
AATTACTTAAAAAGTAAAATTCGGCGGAAACTTTTCACGTTTCCGCCTTTATTTTTTGCAAAAACACTTGCTTTTTGAGGGATAATCGTTTATAATGAATATATCTATTATCTTATAGTGGCGCATTGTGTATGCGCGCACGTGAGTTATTCTTCCTCATTTTGAGAAGGAAAACAAAGAAAGGAGCATGAAATATGTCTGATCTTTACGAACAATACGGCTTGGAAATTGAAGAAGACGCATCCCTTGCGGAATACGCTTCCATGGAAAAGAAAACTGCCCCTGCCAAGAAAAGTGGCGGCTGGCTTCGTACCATTGTTGCGCTCGGTTTAGGGCTTGTCATAGGCGCCGGCGGCGTAATCGGCGGTGGTTTTTTGGCGCTTTCCGTTCCCGTAGGCCCTACCCTTGAAAAAATCGGCGGGTTTGCTGGCATCAATTACGAGGAAGAAATTAAAAATAAATTCCTTTCCGAGGAATACGAAGATAAGAGCGTCTTGGAAATCATGAAGGAATTGGCAACGGTCCTTGAAGATAAAAACCTCGTAGGCGTGAACAATATCGTTCCCGTGTTTGGGGAATATCTTGGGAAATTGACCAACAAGCTTGAAACCGAATTCGGGGTAAAAATGGACAGCACCGCCATTATTGAAACTCCTTTCCAGGAATTGCCCGCATACCTCGGCGAAACCTTCCGCGTTACCCCTTTGGGGAACATGCTTCGCGCAACGAGTAAGCAGGACTCCTTGGAGCCGATTTTGATGGAAATCTGTTACGGTGAAGAGGGTGTACATTACCACATCGACGAAAACGGCGAAATCGTAATGAAAGCAGGTTACGAAGCGGCAACCTTTGAAACCTTGGGCACTAACCCCAACGCCATGATCAACAATGTTTCCCTCGCGGCAGTATTGCCCCCCGATCCCGACGACGCTTTGATGTTGTCTATGGCATACGGTAAAGAATCGGTTACCTACATTGTGGAAGAAAATGAAGACGGCTCCGCAAAGTTGGACGAGGACGGCGACCCCATTATCACCATGCTTCCCCTCTTCTTTGAAAAAGAAGGCGATAACTTCTACGATTACAACGGCGAGCTTGTTTCCTGCGATACCACCGATCTTAGCGATGGGTTCATTCAAATGGATAAGCACCCCACCTATGACGGCGCAGGCACGCAAACCTATTACTTAAAGCAAGCGGAAGACGGTAAATATTACGCTTACGCAGAGGCAAACACCGAGGCTGAACAAATCCTCTTCAAAAAGACGATGATCGGCGACTTGTCGGCAAACTCCTCTTCCCTTATCAACAACATTTATTTGAAGGACGCTTTGAACGTAACCTACGATCCCTTGCATCCTGAAAATGATCCCCACGCGATTTTGTTCTCCCTTGCCTACGGTACGGAGGGTGTGGATTATACGGTAGATCCCACAACGAAAGAAATCATCATGTTGGACGGTAAAACGCCTCGCACCATCGGTGATTTGCGTCAACGCGGTACCGACCTCATCAACGACGTAGCAATCTCCGACATCATGCATGCGGAAAACGACGACGCGTTGGGTATGTATCTTCTCTATGGCAAACAGGATATCCACTACACCATCGACAGCGAAGATAACGTAGTAATGTTGCAACAGTTCATCGCAATCAATGATGATTTCTCGAAGGTTTACAACGAATACGGTGAACTTCTTCAAATTCAAACGACCGAGTTGGAAGGTTACGTATTAAACGAAACCCTCTCCGAATTTACCGATATTTACGGCAATACCTACACCTATGAAGCGGCTAATCCCGTAAAGACGATCAAAACCCCTGACGGGCAAATGACGGTGTACTATCTTTATCAAGACGGTCAACCTGCTATGTTTACAAAACACAGCTTGGGTGAGTTGGCAGGCGGCGACAACTTGATTTCCCGTTTGACCGATCGTTTGACCTTGTCGGAAGTTTTACACGATGCAGACCTTACCAGCAATAAGTTCTTGAAGCACGTAAGCGACTGTACCGTAAACGAAATCCCCAACAAATTGTTAGAGATTTCCGTAACCGATATGTTCAGCGAAGAAGTCTACGGCGCTGACGCAATCAAGTATGAGGGTGAAACCCCTATCCTTGACATCAATAGTAAAGAGATTAAGAACGGCGAATATTACACCATTACGGACGGAAACATCACGAAAGTAGAGTTGAAGGGTACCTGGTGGTATTTGCTCAATGATCCTAACGGCGTAAAAGCTCCCTCCGATTATAAGGCGGCGGCAGATATGAACGCATTGATTTCCAACATGACCACCAACGTACAAAACGCAAAAATGTACGCCTTGAAGAACGACGGCATTATCGAAGGTCTTGATGACGTAATGTTGAATACTTTGGTAAGAGATTCCATCAAAGGCACTATTGAAGGTGTAGAAATCACCTACAACCTCGCCCTTCCCGATAGAGCTGATATCGTAATCGGTACAACGACGATGGGTGAATTGACTGTAACGGAAATGTTGGCATATACTTCGTCGATGATGACGGCACTTACCGCACTCGGCTTGTAAGATGAAAAAAATATCAAAAAACGGCTAAAAATGATTGACTATTTCTATGAAATAGGATATAATCGTGTAGTACGGCTGTGAAAACAGCTGTTTTAACCTTGCACATCGGGGCAGATGTGCCGAATAAGACCAGGAGGTGAAAAAATATGGCTAAATACGAAATGCTTTATTTGCTCAACAACGATTTGTCTGACGAAGCAAAAGACGCTAAGATCGCTAAATTCGAAAACGTAGTTACGTCGATGGGTGGTAGCGTTGCTGGTTCCGACAAGTGGGGTACGAAGAAAACCGCATACCCTATCAAATTTAAGAACGAAGCTTATTATGTTCTTATGACGTTCGAAGCAGACGGCAAGGTAGTAGAAGAGCTTAAGCGTATCGCATTGATCGACGCTGACGTTGTAAGACGTTTGATTACGAAGCTCAACTAATCGAGGAAAACAGTATGAACAAAGTATTTTTAATCGGAAACTTAACGCGCGACCCTGAAATCAGAGAAACCCCTTCGGGCGTTTCTATGTGTCGCTTCTCTATCGCTGTACAAAGACCCTACTCGGGTCAGGACGGCGAACGTCAAACGGACTTCTTTGAATGTACCGCATGGCGTGGTTTGGGCGAAACGATTGCGCGTTATACCAAAAAGGGCAAGAAGGTTGCCGTAAGCGGAAGCATTCAAATCCGTAACTACGAAGACAACCAAGGAGCAAGACGCACCGCTGTGGACATTATCGTCCAGGATTGTGAATTCCTCTCCCCTAGAGAGAACGGTGAAGGTTTTGATGAAATCTCCGAAATGCCCCGTCAGTCTGGCGCAAAGAAGAAACCTACTCTTCAAGCGATGGACGACGACAGTGACATTCCGTTCTAATTGACGGAAACCAAATTTAAAAAGGAGTAAACGATCATGGAAGAAAAAGCACCTGTTAAAAAGGTATTTAAGAAAGCGCCCCGTAAAAAGGTATGCGCATTCTGCCAGGAAAAACTCGACGCTATCGATTACAAGGATGTAAAC
>JAZKZY010000090.1:0-1764 GCA_045612895.1 Candidatus Scatosoma sp.
AAATCAATTTCGCCGTCCAAATACTGGTCATACGTAGGCACATCGGGACGAGAAGTAAAAATCATCGCCGTCTGCTTATTTGCAAATGCGTCCGTTGTATCGTCCACCGTAACGCAAAGCCCTTCGTCCACATAGCTCAAATAATAATTAAAGCCTTTCTTTACCGCATCAAGATTCTCAAAAGCCTTAGCATTTGCCTTATCAATCAAACCGCCGCCGTAGCTGCTAATGACAGGATAATAGGAAGCTGCCCATTGCAATCTCATATCCGCAGGCCAGAAATAAGGCGTTCCTGAATAATCGGTGATGGTATCTTTTGCCGCCAACAATTTTTCGCAAATTGTTTTAAATTCCTCAAACGTCCAATCGTCAGAAGGCTTTTCAATACCCGCAAGTTCAAACATCTTGGTGTTGTAACAAACAACTACTTTGTTGTAATCTCTGGGAACCCAATACATATTGTTGTCCCCCTCTTTGGACTTCGCCATTTCAATAACTGATTCGTAATAATCGCTTTCTTTAATACCATCACGAGCCATGTATTCGCTAATAGGCTCCAACATATTCATATACGTCCAAAATTCCGACGAATAGTCATAAACCTGAATCATATCGGGCAGCTTATCAACGTAGAGCTGTCTTTGTACCCATGTATCATAGTTATCGGTAATTTTGGTAACTTTAATCTTTTTATTTTCGTTACCAGGCTGCTCCTGATATGCTTTAATGAACGCATTTAAAATTTTTACTTCAATAGGCTGATTTACTACACCAATGGTAAGTTCTACCGTTTCACTACCGCTATCGTTGCCTCCGCCACCACAACCAACTGCAGCAAATGCTAACAAAAAACCAAAAATACAGGAAAGAACTTTTTTAATAGAATTCGTTTTCATAATAGACCCTCTTTAAATATTTTTATTTCACCGTTACTTTTACCAAATCAAATGGAACTGTAACATAAATAATGCCGTTTTCTACGGAATATTTTTCCGTCTTTTTACCGTTGATATAGACCGAATAATCCTTGCTCGGCTCTTCAAAACGTATCGTTACCGTCTGCGTATCTTTCACCATGCCTTTTACGTTCAATATCTCGATACCATCCGACGTTGCTCGTACAGAATAAATACAGCTATTGAATTTCATGTTGTCGATTTGAAAAGTATCCAAATCCTTAGGTAAATTGTTTTGGAAGGAAATATTGTCATAACCGTTCGTTTCCATACCAAAGAACGCATCGGGAAGCGCCTTAATAAAGATAACGCTTTCAATAAATTCTGCGTCTAACCCAATCGCGCCTGCGCCCTTTCTGCTTGCATCTTGAACAGTCCAAATACCATACTCGCTCGTATCGCCCTCCAACGCCTTTTCATCCGCTTCCATTGCAAGTGTTTCATAATATCCGCCATAGAAATCCCAACCATCGCCTTCCGTGTTTTTAAGCACTTTTTCATACCAGACTTGAATTTCTTTTAAACGCTTGAAAGCATTGTCTGCGCCGAGTACTTTTGCCCTTGCCATTATGTCGTAATAACTCCACGCAATTGCCGCACCACCATTTTGAAGCTGTCTGCTCCACGAAGTTCCATACGTTTTTTCTGCTGCAAATATGGCGTAACTGAACGCTGAACAGTTTTCCTTTGCATCTTTCGTGTTGAATCGAGGCGCAAATTCATAAAAATAAATATCGTTGCCTGTCGAAAGATCACCTTCTACCATTCGTTGCCCGTCAATCCATTGCATAATAGAAAGCTGCTGTTC
>JAZKZY010000091.1:0-28772 GCA_045612895.1 Candidatus Scatosoma sp.
GCCGTCAAAATATTCTTTCGCCAAGCTCTTTACGGCAAAGTCCGCTTTATTTGAAACCACCGCCGTTTTAATGTCTTGCGCTTTCAAGCCTTTTAACAAGTCCAAAATCCCGTCATACGCCGCCGTTTTATCCGCGCAATGCAGGGCGTAATACCGCTTAAACTCTGCCAACGCCTCCGCTTGGCAATCCTTGTTTTCCTCACCGACAGCGCGTTCTATCAGCTTGGCAATCCCATTGCCGATAAAGCCTTTCACCTCGTCATGAGTACGGTTTTTCAAACCCACTTTTGCCAAAGCGGCGTTGGTTGCGTCCGTTAAATCATCCAACGTATCCAAAAGTGTTCCGTCCAAATCAAAGACGATTGTTTCGTACCTGGTATGCCCGTTCATTATTACAACACGTCCTTTATTGCCTCAATCGCCTCCGCGCGGTTTTCACAGCCCGTCTTGACGTAGATGGAAGAAACGTAGTTTCTCGTCGTACCCTCGGAGAGGTTTAAGGCGGAAGAAATTTGACGGTTGGTAAAGCCCTCGTACATCATCAGCGCCACCTCAATTTCACGCTCCGACAGCATAAACGCGCGCATCAATTTAATCTCTCTATCCGCCGCCACGTGCATCGCCGCGTCCGCAATTCTTCTTGCGATTTTCGAGGGCAAAATGGTATCTCCCTCGTGGGCGTTCTTGATTGCATTGATCAACGCGCCGCCGCCCATATCCTTTAACAAATAACCGCTTGCGCCGTTGTTGATTGCATTGAGGATATACTCGCTGTCGTCAAAGGTCGTCAAAATCAGCACCTTTACGTCGGGATATTTCGTCTTAATACGGCTGGTTGCCACCACACCGTTCATATTCGGCATACGGATATCCATCAAAACGACGTTCGGATTAGTCGTAGGAATCTTTTTCAACGCGTCAAACCCGTCGCAAGCCGTACCCACGACCTGCAAAGTGGGATCCGTCGCCAATACGGCGGATATTTCGTTGGCAAGCTCCGTTTGGTCGTCTACAACCAACACTCTTACTCTATTCATTTCCATTTGCATTCTCTCCCTGCTTGTCCTTTATTTCATCCATAGGTAATACTACGTTCAATTCAAAGCCCTCTTCTGCCTCCGACATGATATACATATCCCCGCCGAATTTCCGTACACGGTCACGCATCGTGGTCAAACCGAAACCGCTTTCAAAATTCTCCGTTTCCAAACCCGTACCGTTGTCGGAAAGGTAGAAACGGATTTGCCCGTCCACCGTCTTTAACTCGAACCAAAACGCCGTAGCGCCGCCGTGGCGCAAGCCGTTTGCAATCCCTTCCTTTAAGGTGTTGCAAAGGAAACGATGTTTCGCAGGCGAAACGTAAATGTCCTCGATTTTCGCGCGAATTTTGATACCCGTACCGTCCGTCGATTCGTTTACGATTTGTTCCATCGCCGTCTTTAAGGTCACGCTGCCCATTTCACCCGACAAGACGTGTACGCTTTCACGCAATCTATCCAAGGTGTTTTTCGCCTGAAGATTTGCCGCGATCAGCTTGCTTTTCGCCTCGGCAGGGTTGGTATCAATGATACGTTTTGCCGCCTCCGTTTGCATGATAACGGTCGTCAAGGAATGACCTGCGGTGTCGTGAATTTCTTTCGCGATACGCTGACGTTCTTCCAGCGCGGTTACCTCCGCAAGCACGGCGTATGCTTTTTCCAGTTCCTTTTTACTGTTATCTAAATCCACCAAGGTACGATTCAAACGAACGTATTGTCTGTAAAAGAGCAATATCAATTCCACACTGACAAAATGCAAGGTAAACGCGGAGAAGGTACCAAAGCCCTCACGCAAAATTTCCAAACCCATGATATCGCCGCGCACCAGGTACACCTGCAAGGTATAGCTGATGGCGTATAACGGCAACGCGATACCATACATCCATAACGCGTTACGCAATTTGGTCGTATTGAAATAGAATTGCGTCAATATCAAGATATACAGCAATAAGGGATAAATCCCCACCGTTGCGACAACGAAACCGAATGCCGCCCCTGCCTCAATGGCGTAAAATACAACGTTGTATTTTTCCTTTTTTAGGATAAACATCTTCAACGTTTCGGCAATCGTCAACACGAGCGCCGCCGCGAATAGAATGGTGAATTTTATCCAGTTTTGCGTTTTTACCAAGATTTCGATATGTTGCAACAAAAGCAACACTTCCACCAACAGCAACAGTCCGAAAATCACCCATTTCCCGATAAAGGACAAACGGTCCTCGTATGCGCTTTCATCCGCGCCGAAAATACGGCGCAAAAACTCGCCGAGTTTCCCCTCCTCCACCGTTGCGGGCAGGTCTTTCGTCCGTTTTGCGGACATCTTTTTCCCCTCTTCTAATTCCGCTGTACTTTTGTTCTTCTTTTTCAATGCTCTTTCCTCACCGAATTATTCTTGTTGAATGAGTGCGTCCATCGAATATTCTTTACTGATGTCCGTCAAGCGTTTGCTTAAGTAGTAGCTGTATATCCCGTCCGTTGCGCAAATGATATGGTCGCACAGCAAAAGGTTGTGCATACTACACAGCGCCTGCATATTTTTCGTCATTAAATCATCGTCCTTCGAAGGGTTTGCCTTTCCGCAAGGGTGATTGTGTACCATAACCACACCGCGCGCGCCTTCCGTCAAGCAAAACGCCGACAACACCTCCGGTTTCATCAATACGGTGTAAATACTCTCTACCGAAAAGCCCTGCTTTTTGATGACGAAACCCTCACCGTCCAACAGGTACAAATCGGCAACCTCGTACGGAATCGTTTTATACAAGCCTTTAACAAACGAAAGAAATCCCTTTACAGTGTAACTATCCTCAAAGATACCCGAGGTATCCTTTTGGTAATGAGCGTAGAAATGCTGAACACACTTCAAATGCGAGGCAATTTGAATCCCTACCCCTTCCACCGTTTGCAATTCTTCCAAAGACGCATTCAACACGTCCTCGGTTGTACCGAAACGTTGAATCAAACGGTGCGCCACCTCGTTGGTGTTACGGCGGGGTTGCATCCCATACAACAACACCTCCAACCACTCATGCTCCGCCAAGGCGTTTTGTTTCATTTTTTCATACATACGCTGACGATGTCCGTCGTGTACCTGCATCGTAAACTCCTCTCGCTTTTATTTTTACTACGTTATCCCTTGTATTGTAACATACTTTTCTCAAAATGTCAAAGGGGCGCTATGAAAAAAATATTTTTTTTCATATTCCCCCTTTATTTTGTTTACCAAACGGATAAAAATGTGTATAATAGATAGTAGTTATGATTCAATCAAAAGGGGATGAGTTCTATGGAAAACATTATGCAAAAATATTTTGACGAAATCGTTCAAACCACGGTAGAAATTTTGAAATTTGATTCCTCGTTAAAGCCTGCGGAAGAGGGCTGTCCTTTCGGCAAGGAAGCGGCGGATTGTTTGCAATATTTCTTGAAAATCGCGGAAGATATGGGTTTTGAAACCCACAACTACGACAACTATGTCGGTGAAGTCGTATTCGGCGAAGGGGAGGATTTTGCAATCCTTGCGCACCTTGACGTCGTACCTGCCGGCAGCGGTTGGAAATACCCTCCTTTCGGCGGCGTAATCAACGACGACCTTTCGGCTGGCGGTGTTGCTGGTAAGAAAATTTGGGGACGCGGCGCTATGGATGACAAAACACCTGCCGTTGTTTGTTTGTATGCGTTGAAAGCATTAAAGGACGAAGGCATTATGCCCAACCGTACCCTCAAGCTGATTGTTGGTTGCAACGAAGAAAGCGGTTGGAGATGTATCGCTCATTACAACGAAGTGGCAAAAATGCCCAAGGAAGGTTTTACCCCCGATGCAAACTTCCCTGTAATTTACGCGGAGAAGGGTATCTTGCATTTTACCGCATCTTTCCCTATTAACGATGCACCCATGTCCGCGTTGAACGCTGGTGAAAGAGTAAATATGGTATGCGATTGCGCCACCGCGGTTTTGACCAGAAAGGCAGGCGGCAAGCTGGTATATTACACCAACCCGATCGACGGCACCAACCTTTCCTATGACAACACGACGAATATTTTGCGCGTGGATGGTAAATCGGCGCACGGCTCCACCCCCGACTTGGGCGCGAATGCTTTGCAGGCCTTGCTCTATTTCCTTTCCACCTTCCACGAAGATTGCAAAAAGGCATACGATTTGTTGTTTGACGACGTAACCGGTCTGAAATCCTTGGAAGATGAAACGGGTAAATTGACCATGTCCCCCGACCTTGCAACCTTTGAAAACGGGTTCTTGAAAGTAACGACGGATATCCGTTTCCCTGCGACTTTACCTTTGGAAGCGGTAACGGCAAAGTTGGACGAATTCGGTGTTGAATACGTGATCAAGAACTACCAGCCCCCTATCTACAACGACCCCAACGGCAAGTTAATCTCGACCCTGGTAGGCATCTACAACAAAATTATGGGTACAAATGAGAAGCCTGTTGCAATCGGTGGCGGTACCTATGCAAGGGCGCTTGAAAACGGTTGCGCATTCGGACCTGAACTTCCCGATGAAGAGGCAACCATTCACCAAGCGAACGAATACGTTACCTTTGACCGCATCGAATTGATGAGCAAGGTATATTACAATGCAATCAAAGCGATCTCCACCGCTGAAAAGAAAACCCGCCTCATCACCCATAAATTGATCTGGTCTAAAAAGTAAGCATTGAGAAAAAATAAAAAACCTGCAACAAACGTTGCAGGTTTTATTTTTACGCAAGTGAAAAGAAATAGGAAGGCAAACCACCCATAACCAAACGGGAAAGCTCTAAGGTAAATTCCTCCAACGGCTGCTTTCTATCCGAATTGAACCAGTGCTTGTACGCCATATACATACCCGAAGTAACGTATTCAGCCGCCACCGCAACCTTATCCATAGAATAAGCACCGACACGCCCGATAACCTGTTCAATTTTTCCTCTTAAATACACCATGAATTTTGATGCCAAACGGGAGTTGTCAATTTTCATGAGCAAGGAATAGATATCCATGCGCATTTGCAACAATCTTGCCAGCTCGATGAAAATATCCTGTACGTCGCGCGCAGCAAAGTCAAAACTTTCAATCGCCTTTTCAAAATCGTCGGCAAGGTCGCTTTCCAAATCGTCCAAGATATCGTAAACGCCGTTGTAATAATTGTAAACGGTCTTTCTATCCACGTCAGCGCAATCCGCAATCTCTTTCACGGAAATTTTTTCCAAATCCTTTTCCGCAAGTAAGCGCAAAAACGCATTGCGAATGGACTTTTTCGTCCGTTGCACCCTTCTATCTTGGCGTTTTTCTTTCTCAGCCATACCTTTTATCCCTCCGTGTGAGTTTATATGCATCTTAACAATTATACCACACTTGTGGAAGAAAGACAAGCATAAACGTGCCTTTTTTTAGAATTATATGGTAAATATAAAGATATGCGGCATGCTTTCGCATGCCGCATACCTTTAGTGAGAGAATATGAAAAAAGTTTTTAGTATAGTCGGTTCATCATTTTCCCTGTAACTCTCTACAAGACGCGGTGTCAGACCTTTTCCGATCACTTATGTCCGACAACATCACCGCACAAATCACGGAGGCTACTCCTCCGTCCACCTCACATTCTATTCCCTCTTTGTGAAAACTATGTGAAAACTGTGTGATAATTAGATGAAATGTTTAATAATTATCATTCTTTGTTTTTTGTCAACATTTTTTCACGATAAATTGTTATATTTTTTCCATAAAACCGTTTGCCAAGGCGGTTGCAACACGCAAACCGTCCGCCGCGGAAGAGGTGATGCCGCCTGCATAACCAGCCCCCTCGCCGCAAGGGTACAACCCCTGTACGCCAACCGATTGCATATACTCGTCTCGTTCAATACGCAAAGGTGAACTTGTACGGCTTTCCACCGCCGTCAGCACCGCATCGGGACAAGCAAACCCCTTCAAACGTCTATCCATATCCACGATTGCCGACTTCAACACGCCTACGACGGGCATAGGCAACACCGTGCGCAAATCGGCAAACGCCGTACCTGCCCCATAGGTAGGCGTAACGTCACCAAAACGATTGCTTATTTTATCTTGTAAGAAGTCCTCCACCCTTTGTACGGGCGCCGCATAAGTGCCGCCTGCCGCTTGGAAGGCCGCCCTTTCCAGTTTTCTTTGGAATTCCACCCCAGCCAAAGGGGAATCGTCCGCAAAATCCGCGCACGCTACTTGGGCAATCAAGGCGCTGTTGGCGTTCCGTTCGTTACGGGCATAATTGCTCATACCATTGACAACCACGCCCCCCTCCTCGCTCGCCGCCGGCATAACGAAACCGCCAGGGCACATACAAAAGGTAAATACCGCGCGGTCAGACGCATGAGAAACGAGCTTATAATCCGCCGCAGGCAAAGAAGCATACGCCTTTCCGTACTGCGCCATACCTACGCTCGATTGCAAATGTTCAATACGCACCCCTACGGCAAAATCCTTTTGGCGCATAGGCACGCCTTTCTTATACAGCATTTCAAAGGTATCGCGCGCGCTGTGTCCGATCGCCAAAACCACAGCGGAAACGGGCATTATTTCCAGCCCTGCCCCCTCGTTAGAGGGTACCATGTCCGCGTTTAAGGTGCGAATAGCCACTTCGTCCACCCGACCGTCTTTCATGAAAATTTCTTCCAAACGGGTATGGAACAACACTTTACCGCCCTGCGCGATAATATATTGACGCATATTTTTCACCACCGTTTTCAAACGGTCACTGCCGATATGCGGTTTTGCTAACCATAAAATTTCTTCAGGCGCGCCGAAACGCACGAAGATTTCTAACACTTCACGGTTTAACGGGCTGTGCGTTTGCGTGTTCAGTTTTCCGTCCGAAAAAGTACCTGCGCCCCCCTCGCCAAACTGCACGTTGGTGTTGGTGTCCAGCGTTTTATACTCCACAAACGCGTCAATGCGTTTTTCACGCTCCTCCACACTGCCGCCGCGCTCTATCACCACAGGCAAAATGCCATGGTCGAGCAAACGAATGGCGCAAAAGAGCCCCGCAGGACCACTTCCCACCACCAAAACAGGTTTGGACGGTTGCGCTTTCACCCTTTCAAACACCTTTTCCTGCTTAGGTTGGGGATTTTTTGAAAATTCAATGGTATATACGTAGCGGATATTCCCTTTATCGCGGGCGTCTAACGACTTTTTCTTGATGGCAAAATGCCCCACCTTGCCGCCGCATTTCTTTTCCGCAAGCTTTACAAGCTCCCGTTCGTCTTTCCCGATGGGCAGCTTGATATCCGATAAGGTTTGAACGCTCATACTCCCTCCAAGGCGCGCGCTACGCGCATTGCGGACGAGTATGCCCACTGCAGGTTAAACCCACCGCATTGTCCGTCCACGTCCAAAATTTCACCGGCAAAATACAAACCGTTGGCAAAACGGCTCTCCAAATTCTCCGTCACCTCCGAAAGAGGAATACCACCCTTCGTCACCTGCGCGTAGTCAAACCCGAGCGAGCCGCTAACGGTCAAGTCAAACCCTTTCACTAACCGAGCCGCCTCGCGCAAATTCCCTTTTGCGCGCTTTAACACCGCCCTGCCGATTTGGTTGTTGACGATACCGAACAACAACTCCGTTTCCGCAAGCTCGGGAAATGCCGCGCGTTTGCGTTGCAGGGTGTGGAAAATTTCCTCTTCCGTAATATCGGGTAAAAAGTCCACCGTCAGGCGCACGCCTGCCGAGATTTTGTCCGCAATAAACGCCGACATACGGAACACCGCATCCCCCGACACACCGTAATCGGTGAAAATGACGTCACCGCGCAAGCTGTGACGAGTGCCATCCGACAAGATTGCCGTCAAACCACCATCGTTGACACGAATCCCTTTCAAGGTTTTCGTATGGGCAACGTCCGTTTTTAACTGCACCAAGGAAGGATACAACGCCGTCAAAGAATGTCCCATTTTTTTCGCCAACGCATACCCGTTGCCGTCCGAGCCAAAATTCTTTGCCGCTTTACCACCCACGCAAAGGACTACCTTTTCCGCAAAAAAGCTTTTCTTGTGGTTTTCCGCGCCCTCTTCCGCATATATTATAAAGCCGCCGTCCGTTTTTTCCATATCGTATATACGGGTGGAAAGACGAACGTCCAACCCCTTTTGCGCAACGCAAAAACGCAGCGCGTCCGTCAATGCCGACGCCTGCCTGCTGGCAGGATATACCCTGCCTCGTTCGTCCGCCGAAAGCAATACCCCAAGCGTTTGGAAAGACGCGTACAAATCCTCCACGCCTGCGGCATTTAACACCTCTTTCGTCAGCGCGTTTTGACCTTTTACGGAAAAATATTCCGTTTCCAACGCCGCGAGGTTGGTGATGTTGCCCTGCCCGTTGCCCGTCGCGGAAAGCTTTCTCCCCACGCGGTCGCCACGTTCAAATAAGACGGTTTTTTCATTCTGTTGTAATGCGGTTGCGAGGAATAACCCCGACGCGCCGCCGCCGATAATGGCAATCTTAATCCTTTCCATACCCCTATTGTACTGCATTTTTATGATAAAGTCAATTTTTTTAGATTTTTGATAAGAAAAAAATCCATTTCAACCTTGACATTTTCACTTTTTTATATTAAAATATTGACAAGTAGAGTTTTTTATATATGCAATATATAAATTTTTCATAAATACACAAAAAAAGGAGATGTGAGAAATATGAAAGAATTCTTCAATAAAGTGGCGGATTTCTTCAAGCTGTATTACGACAAGGCCGTTGCCTACTGTACGGAAAACCCTCAACAAGCCATGATCATCGGAGGCGCGGCGCTTGCCGTGATTATTCTTCTGATCGTCTTGATTGTTTGCGGTGCAAAGCGCAAGAAAAAGAAGAAAGCAATCGCCAAGAAAAAAGCGCAAGAAGCGGCTTTGCCTGTAAACGCTGAGTCGTCTATCCCTATCGTAACGCCTTTCCCTGTTACGTATGAAACGGCCACCCCGATCGTACAGGAAACGAAGACGGAAGAAAGTAAACCCGTACCTGCCCCCGTGGAAAAGGCGGAAACAAAGAAAACGGAAACGGCGAAAGCGGAAAAAACGCCTGCCAAGAAAACGGCAAAAGCGGAAACGGTAAAAGCACCGAAAGAAACCCCTACCAAGAAAGAAGTTCCCCCTACCGAAACCGCAACGACGACTTTGCACGATGCATTAAAGGACGTGGACGAGGACGCGAACTTCTACGACGAGGATGCGACTGACCAAGAGGCAAAATATAGAGGCAAGTGGGTGATTTGCCGTTTGGTAACGGATGATAAGGATCCCGATGAAATGTATTTCTTCGAGCTGCGCGCGTCCAACGGTGAAAAGCTTTTGACCAGCGAAGAATACACCTCTTACAACGGTGCAATCCGTGGTATTCAAACGCATAAGACCAACATCGCAAAAGGGAATTTCCGTATCACGATTTCAAAACGCGGCGAATACATCTTCAAGCTGCTCAGCGGTAAAAACATGTTGCTTTGCATGGGTGAAAGCTATACCACCAAGGCACGTTGCGAGGCGGCGATTGCATCGACCAAACGTTTTGCGGAAACCGCCGTTATTGACGAGAACGTACAATATCAGGTTGTCAAAGTACCCGTAGAAGAGGATACCCCTATCGAGCCGTTGAAAGAAGGCTGCAAGGGTAAGTGGATCATTGATTGCATGGAAATTTCCGAAGACGAAAAGGTTTATACCTTTGAATTGTTTGCAAACAACGGCGAACGTTTGCTTTCCAGCGAAGAATATACGACCTATATCGGCGCTGTAAACGGTATCCAAACGCACAAACAAAACATTGAAAAGGGCAATTTCCGTATCGTATTGACCAAGCGCGGGGATTATATCTACAAGCTTCTCAACAGCAACGGTCAGCTCCTTTGCCTTGGCGAACATTACAAAACCAAACGCCTTTGCCAAAACGCAGTAGAATCGGTGAAACGTTTTGCCCTTATCTCCCCCGTTTTGACGGACTCGAAAATTAAAAAATAATTTTTTGTAAAAATTTACACCGCGGACGAAATATCCGCGGTGTATTTTTGTCTATGCAGTTTTTAGAAGGAAACCTTTACGTTTTTGCGTTCTTCTGCGCTGTCCAGTTCGAAATACGATTTCTTCGTATATTCTTCACCCATACGTCTACCAACGATATTCGCAGGGAACAATTCCAACTTCGTGTTAAATGCTTTTACTACGCTGTTATAATAACGACGGGAGCTTTCCAATTCACCCTCGATACTCTTCAACTGCTGCTGAAGGTCGATAAAGTTGGTGTTTGCTTTCAAGTCGGGATAATTTTCCGATACAGCCGTAAACAAGGTACGCAAGGAGGAGGACAAACCGTTTGCCGCCGCCATTTTTTCTTCAGCCGTCTTCGCGCCCATCGAAAGGTTACGTGCCGCCACTACCTTTTCCAAGGTTTCGCTTTCGTGCTTTGCGTAGCCCTTTACCGTTTCCACAAGGTTGGGGATAAGGTCAAAACGCTTTTTCAAATACACGTCAATGGTGGACATGCCCTCTTCCACACGGTTTTTCAAACGCACGAAATCGTTGCGCGTGCCTACCCACCAACAAATGATACTAATCACAAGAATCAATACAACTGCGCCTACGATAATCCCTATCCAGCCGCCTGTACCAAGCAATAATGTATGTAACATAATTTTCTCCTTTGGGGCTTCCCCCGTTTGTCTTCGTAATATTATTATACTACGGTAAACGGAGAAAGTCAATATCTTCACGAAACTTTCATGAAAAAACGGGCTTTTCACACAAGAAAAGTCCGTTTTTATCTTGTTTGGTGTTAGCGTTCGGCGCGTCTATTCTTCAGCCAAAGCACACCGCCCGTGATAAAGGGCGAAAGAATCAACCAAAGCGCCGCAATCGCAATCACCGTATAAACGATAACCGAGCCAGCTGCACGCGCGCCTGCGAATACTTTATCCACCAAATTGAGGTTGAACAAACCGAACAAACCCCAGTTGATTGCGCCAACGATAACCAAAACATAGGCAATAATGTTTGCAATACGCATAATTTTTCCCTCCTGTAAGCAGTATGCTCAACGAGGAGGGAATTATGTATTTTCTTTTATTTTTCAATAAACGCAAGCACGTCTTTATACACCGTTAAACGCTCCGTTTCGTTCAAAACCTCGTGACGGAAATCGGGGTAAAGTTTTCCCGTAACCTCGGTATAGCCAAGCCCACGTGTAAATGCGAGCGTCTTTTCCCAGTTCTTTTCATTGCCAAGCACGATGTCGTCGCCGCCTGAAATGAAGTGAATGGGTAGGCTCGGGTTTTGCATACGATACCCACGTTTTTTATAGGTATATTTCATGAGGTTGAACAGGTTTTCAAAGCCGTTTACCGTAAAAGTGAAACCGCAAAGATCGTCATCTTCGTACGCCTGCGCGATTTCTTTATCGTGCGTCAGCCAAGAACCTTTCCCTGCCTTTTGAAATTCCTGCTTCCCTTTACCCGTGGAAAGGAACGCAAGCATTTTACTCTTATGTCTTTGTCCGCAGAAAAGACGAATGGTTTTTGCAAGGAGTATCGCAACCCCTGCCGCAGGGTTGGAGGCAGGCGAGCCGCTGACCACCAGCTTATCAATTAAGTCGTCATGCTCACGCAAATAACAACGCACCACCATCGAACCCATACTATGCCCAAGCAAGGTCAAAGGCAGGTCGGGATAGTTGATTTTTGCCCATTTGGTCACTTGCACGCAATCATCCACAACCGCTTTGCCATGAATATCTCTAAACCAGCCGAGATCCGCCTCGCTTTCAATGCTTTCACCGTGACCGCGTTGGTCGTAGCAAATTGCAATATAGCCGTTTTCCGCAAAAAAGGCCATAACTTCTTCATAGCGTTTTTTATATTCGCACATACCATGTACGAATTGAACAATCCCTTTCGGAGTATTTTCCGGCTCGTACACAATCCCCTTTAAGGACAATCCGTCATAATCGGAAACAACCGTAAATCCCTTTTTCAACATTGCATTCTCCTCCTTACCATCCTATTATATCACAATTCAACAAAATGTCAATAGGCATAGAAAAAACGGACGCCGAAAAGCGTCCGCTTTTGATTTTTACCATTATTCGGTACGAAGGGCAACCACAGGGTCTTTCTTCGCCGCCGCATTTGCAGGGATCAAACCGCTGATCAAAGTCAAGGAAATACTGATAACAATCATCGTAATTGCCGAGCCGATAGGCAAAGATGCCAAGGTTGCGATGCCCGTCAACACACTGAGCAAGGCGTTGATGCCCAAGCACAGCGCATAGCTTACGCCTACGCCGATCAAACCAGAAGCAAGGCCGATGATGAAGGTTTCCGCATTGAAAAGGTTCTTGATGTCGCGCTTTCTCGCGCCGAGCGAACGCAATACACCGATTTCCTTAACACGTTCCACAACCGATACGTAGGTGATGATACCGATCATTACCGACGATACCACAAGGGAAATAGAGGTGAATGCCACAAGCACGTAGGTAACCGCGTTGAGCATCGTTTGCATCATCGTCATAATCATACCCACCGTGTCGGTGTAACGCACTTCGTCTTCCTTTTCGTGGGTGTCATTCCATTCGTCCAAGCGGTCTAACAAAAGTTCTTTATACTCAAAGTTTTCCATGAAAATCTTGATTGCGTTGACCGTATCCTTACCGCCAACCGAACGCAACGCCGTATCCCCGTAAAGAATATATCTCTCCACTTTGTCGTTCGCGCTGCCTTCGATGTAGTAGCTATCTAAAGTCTTTGCCGCGCGCTTGAAATATTTTGCGTTGTCGGGGTTAGAGATAAAGGTCATCATTTCCTGCATCTTTTCCTGATATTCAGCAGAAGGAATGGGGTTTTCTTCAGTAGGAGCAAGTGCCTGCATTTCTTGGGCAAGCGCCGTCAACTGCGAAGATACTTCCGATTGCTTGCGAATGGACTTCGATAAGGAAGATTCCATATTCTTTGCCAAATATTCCTTATACAGCTGTTCGGTTAACTGCAACCCATTGTCCAAGCAACCATAGGTACGGCCTGGTTTCAAACGATATACGCCGACCACAGTAATCTCGATACCGTCTTTACCCTCTGCCGTGTCGGAACGGGTGGGATTTTGACCTTGGTAGCTATATAAATATTCCGCCGTTGCCTCATTTTCCGTATAAACGGAATTGTTGTAGAGCAATTTATATTGTTTGCCGATGATTTGTTCAAAGGGCAAGGTGCTGTATTCCTTTTCGCCACTGCTTGCCGAGCTATCGGAAGATGCGCTCGTTTCAGGGAACAAATCCAAGAATTGTCTTTCCCCCATAATGCCAAGCTGTGCAAGGGTAAGGTCGGTGATGTCGTTGTTTGCGCCAACAACCAAAATTGCTTCGTTCGATTTCGTGGGGAAACGGCTGTTTTCACTCGCCGCCTCATATTGCGACAAAACGTATTCGCCTATGTTTTCCTTGCTCATATCCGCCGTACCAGGGATTTTACCGTAAATACTGCCAAGATATTCTACCATCGGCGCAAGCTTTGCGTATTCTTCCTTTTGGTTGCCCAACAATTCGGTGTAGTAAGCTTTCAAGGTAGACATCGAGTAGTTGCTCTTACCCGATTCCATTTCCACCTCGGTGAAGAGGTTGTTTGAAAGGTTGACACCCGTATCGTACACCATTTCCGCATACCAGTCGCGATCCGTTGCCTCCAAGTAATCAAGATAGGCACCGGAAAGGTTGTTCGTAACCGTCATACCTTGCGCGATATTCGTCAAGAAGGAGTTGATATATACTTTATTGTCAAGCTCGCTCAAATCAGGCATATCGTCATTCGAGGACATACCTTCCATAATCGCCGTCATATCAATGGTCGTCTCGGTGATTTCCAACGGATAATACGAAAGCATATCTTCTTCCATACTCAATATGTAGTTGTTAAAACCGTTGGAAAGCGCAAGTACCAAGCATACGCTGATGATACCGATACTGCCGGCGATACTCGTCACCATCGTTCTGCCCTTTTTCATCAAAAGGTTTTTCGCACTCAAACCAAGCGAGGTTTTGAAAGACATCGACGATTTTTCGCGTTGCTTTCTTTCCGCACGCTTTGCCGCGCGCGCCGCCTTGCGTTCCGCTTTCTTATCTATGGTGACTACTACTTCCGTTTCCTCTTTTTGCGCGGGCTGTTCTGTCTGCATAGGCGCGGTGCCGTCCAGGTTTTCAGGCGCTTCGTTCCATACCTGCCCCTCCTCTCCGCTATATGGGTTGGTATCCGAAATCACCAAACCGTCCTGCAAACGCACGATACGGGTGGAATATTCTTCCGCAAGTTCGGGGTTGTGCGTAACCATGATAACCAAACGCTCGCCAGCGATTTCACGGATCAAATCCATGATTTGCACACTGGTTACCGTGTCGAGTGCGCCCGTAGGTTCATCCGCGAGGAGGATTTCGGGGTTATTTACCAACGCACGCGCGATGGCAACACGTTGCATTTGACCGCCCGAAAGTTGGTTGGGTTTTTTGTTGATTTCTTTTTCAAGCCCTACCTTTGCCAACGCCTCTAAAGCGCGGCGGCGTCTTTCCTCTTTGGATACGCCTGCAATCGTCAAAGCAACCTCTACGTTGCCAAGCACCGATTGATGAGGGATGAGGTTGTACGATTGAAATACAAACCCGATACGGTGGTTACGGTAAACGTCCCAGTCGTGATCCTTGTAATCTTTGGTCGATTTTCCGCAAATCACCAAATCGCCCGAGGTGTACTGATCCAAACCGCCGATGATGTTGAGCAAAGTGGTTTTACCGCATCCGGACGGACCGAGAATGGACACGAATTCGTTGGCGCGGAAACGCAAATCCACACCCTTCAACGCCGGCACCGTTAATCCAGCCGTCTTATAATCCTTTTTAATTCCTTTTAACTGTAACATATCTCACCTTCTATATGTATTACCATGATTTTCGTAAAAATCAGGGAGGCTATTCCTCCCTTTTCCTTTATTTCGTATACTTTCTCTTCTTCACGAAGTCCGCTTGCTCCACCTCTACCATGGCGCAAAATTCGTCAAACGCCGCGCACATATTGTTGAACTTCTCTACGCCGAATCTTTCCACTACTCTGCCAACGAAGTCCACGCAAATCTTCAAATCGTCACCATACGTTTCCAAGGCGCTTTCCGTGATTTCGATATAGGCGATTTTTCTATCCACTTCGTCCGCAACACGTTGCAAAATGCCCTGCGCTTCCAAGCGGTTTACAATTTGCGAAACAGCCGAACGAGTAATCCCCAAAAGTTGCGCAAGCTGGGTGGAAATTAAACGCTTTCCCACGTAACGGGACGCCATAATTTCACCGATCATACGCATTTCCGTGCTGTTGAATCGGGTCGATTTGTCCGCAATCGTCAAATTGTCCATGTTTTTCATCATCGTGAAAATGCCGTTGAGGTACTTTTCATTCCCCGTTGCGTTTCTTTCCGTCTTCAAATCCTTCGTTCTACTCGCCATATAATTTCTCCTATAAATTAGTTAACAAAATTATACTATACTTTTTTCTTTTTGTCAATTATTGTTAAGGGAGTTTACTATTTTTCACCTATTTTTAACATTATATTATATTTTTGTGAAAAATTGGACGGTTCTTTGTGAAAAAATGAAGAAATTTTTTCAAGAATTTTCATAAAAAGCTTGTCAAAAATCGTGAAAGGTGTTAAAATGATAGAAACGCGACGATAGGTCGCTGATTTTTTGGAGTATTTATGGAAAAATTAAACGCATTTTTACAAAAATCCTACACCGCTTTCCAAGCCGTTGAAAACGCGAAAGCTTTGCTCGACGAGCAGGGCTTTGTTCCTCTTCCCGAAACGGACGACTGGGCGTTGGAAGAGGGTGGAAAATATTACGTAACGCGCGACGGCGCGGTGATTGCCTTTACCGTTGGCTCTTTAAGCGATTTTTCTTATAAAATCGTTGCATCGCACACCGATTCCCCCGCGCTCAAATTGAAGGAAAAACCCGTACAAAAATCGGCGTTTTACGCAACCTTGAACGTGGAAACGTATGGTGGCGGACTTTGGTATAGTTTCCTCGACAAGCCCTTGAAGATCGCAGGGCGCGTGGTAAGACGTGAAGGCAACCGCCTTGTGACGGAAAACGTCCTTTCCCCTTTCACGGTGTCGATCCCCTCGTTGGCAATTCATCAAAACCGCGAGGCAAACGATAAGCTTGCGTTAAACCCTCAAATTGATTTGCAGGCGTTGATCGGTATGGCAGGCGACGTGGAAAACAACGAAACGTTGATTGAAAAAATCGCAGGTGAAAACGTACTTTCCTACGATTTATACCTCGTAAACGCGGACATGCCCTATTCGTTTGGTGTAAATGATGAATTTTTGGCATCCCCCCGTATCGACAATTTGACCAGCGTTTTCGCTTCCTTGAACACCCTTTCCCCCAACGAAGAACGCGTGGGTATTTGCGTAGCCGCTTGTCTTGACAACGAAGAAATCGGCAACAACACCGCGCAGGGCGCAGGCGGTAATTTCTTGGAAAGCGTACTTCGTAGAATTGCTTATTCTTTCCGTTTTGACGATAACGAATATTATAAGGCGCTCGGCAACTCCTTCTTGCTTTCGGTAGACAACGCGCACGCCGTACACCCCAACCACCCTGAAAAGGCGGACACCACCAACAAAACGGTGATGGGCGGCGGTATCGTGATTAAAAACCACGCAAACAAGGCATACGTAACGGACGCGCTCTCTTCCGCAATCGTGAAGATGATTTTTGACAATGCGGACGTAAAATATCAGGTATTCTTCAATCGTTCGGACGTAAGAAGCGGCGGCACGTTGGGTACGCAAATCGCGCGCAGCTTTGGTATCCCCGGTGTGGACATCGGTCTTCCTCAGCTTGCAATGCATTCCTCTTGCGAATGTTTCAAAAAATCCGATTATGAAGAAATGGAAAAGGGTATCACCGCTTTCTATGCGGCAAAATTCACCCGTGACGAAAACGGCATTTCCATCGAATAATCATTAAAAAGTAAAACAAAAAGCTGTTGCATTTGCAACAGCTTTTTTTGTTTCATTACGTACATGGTACGTCTATTTCTTATTTAATGAATGCGCGGAATGCCAAGTAGGTTTCGTAAACGTCCGCTTTGGAAACTACTTCGTAGGGCGCGTGCATAGAGATAACCGCAACACCGATGTCAATCGTGCTGATGTTCATCTTTGCAATAAATTTCGCAACCGTACCGCCGCCGCCTACGTCTACCTTACCAAGTTCGCCCGTTTGCCAAATAACGCCGTTATCGTCAAAGAGCTTGCGAAGGTAACCAACAAATTCCGCATCTGCGTCGGAAGAACCACTCTTACCGCGTGCGCCCGTGAACTTCGTCACGCCTGCGCCGTGAGAGATGTAGGTTGCATTTTGCTTTTCCAAAACTTCGGGATAATTAGGGTCAAAGCCAGCGTTTACGTCCGCGGAAAGACACATAGAGTTTGCACGTACAGCCGCGCAGGATACGCCTGCGGAGGCAGCAATTTCATCCAAAAGATCGGTGAAAATTGCACATTGCATACCGGAAACACCTTCGCTGCCGATTTCTTCCTTGTCCGCAAGCACTACCATAACGGTGTTTTCATCGGACGTTTCATCGAACAATGCGGTGTATGCAGGGTAGGAGCAAACGCGGTCGTCATGGCCGTATGCGCCAATCAATGCACGGTCAAAACCGATGTCTTTTGCTTTGTATGCAGGCACGAGGGAAAGTTCTGCGCTGAGGAAGTCCGCTTCCACCATACCATACTTTTCGTTGAGGATTTTCAAGATATTTTCCTTAACGGTTTTGTCTTTATCGTTTTCAGCAGCGGTGTAAGGAATGTTACCAAACCAAATGTTGAGACCTTCCCCTTCAATTGCTTCGCCGAGAGGGCGCGCGTTTTGTTTTGCCGCCAAGTGAGGGAGCAAGTCGCTGATGTAGAATACGGGATCGCTGTCATCCTCACCGATTTTCACGTCGAGCTTTTCGCCGTTCTTCAAAATCACCGTACCGTGCAACGCCAAAGGAATGGTCGTCCATTGATATTTACGGATACCGCCGTAGTAATGGGTTTTTGCAAGCGCAATACCTTCCGCTTCGTAAAGAGGCACTTGTTTAAGGTCAATACGAGGGCTGTCGATGTGGGAAGCAAGGATGCGTACACCGTGCTTTGCCACGTCCTTCGTACCGATACGGATGAGGTACAAGTTTTTACCACGGTTGTTGTAGTAAACCTTGTCGCCAGGGTTCAATTTCGTGCCGAAAGTGAAGGGCTTGTAACCTTTTGCTTCAGCAGCCGCTACTACGTAGCTGCAAACTTCGCGTTCGGTTTTCCCTTCATCAAGGAAAGTTTTGTAACCTTCAGCATAGCTGAAAATTTCTTTCATCAACTTTTCGTCTGCGATTTCGTAAACGTTCGTTCTTTTGTAAGCAAGTTCGCTCATGTTTTGTTTTCTCCTTTGATATATGTGATAATTTTTTTCTTTTTAGTTATGTTGCCCATTTCATAAGGGTAAAACGACATAGTTGCGAGCAGTTCAAGGCGGCGCGAGGGAGCGCAAGCGTTCCGCTTGACCTTGTAAGGTGTGTTTTCTAACATTTTATAGTTTACTACGCATATCACTCGTGAATGCGCGAAACCATCTAAATAAACGAACACAAAGACACCTGATTGCGTCCAACGTCAGGTTGGCAACGCTGAAATGCGAAGTAAATATGTCGTTTTAGTGTAAAAAGCCTTTGATGATATATTCTTCAGCTTCTTTTTCCGTCAACCCAAGAGTCATCAACTTGATAAGCTGTTCCCCTGCAATTTTACCGATAGCCGCTTCGTGAATCAATTCCGCATCAATGTGGTTTGCCGTCAAGCAAGGCGCTGCCGTTACCGCCGCGCTGTCCATGATGATCGCGTCACATTCGGTATGCCCGTGGCAAGGTGCGTTGCCGTTCATCGTTGAAACGAAATGCTGTACGGAATTTTCCGCCGCAACCGATCTCGACATAATGTCCGCGCGACAACCCTCACCATTCATATCCACCACAAAATCGGTGTCCGCAACCTGCGTGCCGTGGGTGTAAAGCTTTTCCTTTACGATAAAGTTTGCACCCGCCTTCATATCCGCTTTCGTGATACGGTTGGTGGAGTCAATCCCCTTGATCTGGGTGGTCTCCATTTCCATATGCGCGCCTTCGTCCAAATGCACGACCGTTTCGGGATTCATGACGTTTTTACCAAGTCCGTCACCGTCACCGTAGTGTTTTTCCACGTATTTAATCTTGGCATTTTTACCCACGTAGAAGGTATGCACACCGTCGTGGCGGGAAGTCATATCCACGCCGCCGCAGTTGTGAATACCGCAACCTGCCACAATCACAACGTCCGCGCCCTCGCCGATATAGAAATCGTTATACACGACCTCCTGCAAGCCTGCTTTGCTGATGATAACGGGGATATGCACGCTCTCGTTTTTCGTGCCCGGTTTAATGATTACGTCGATACCCGATTTCCCGTCCGTTTTAGACACGATTTCGATATTCGCCGTCGAGTTTCTACCTTGGCTTTCACCATTTGCGCGAATGTTGAACGCGCCCTCGGGGGTACCGTGCAAGTCAGCGATTTGTAACAATAGATCTTTTTGTATTGAATCCATACCTGCCCCCTCTCTTTATAATTTTTCCGTCAAAACTTTGCAGGATTCCGCCGCCAAAAGTTTGGGCAATACGTCCTCTTTTTTTCCCACGTTTTGGATTTGGCCGTTTGCAATCACCACGATTTTATCCGCGATGTTCAAGATGCGTTCCTGGTGGGAAATAATCAAAATATTCCCCTTCGTTTTTTCGTACATATTTTCAAATACTTTGATAAGACTGTTAAAGCTCCAAAGGTCAATCCCAGCCTCCGGCTCGTCAAACACCGACAACTTGGTGCTACGCGCCAAAATCGTTGCGATTTCGATACGCTTTAACTCGCCGCCTGACAAGGATGCGTTCACTTCACGGTCGATATAATCGCGCGCGCACATACCCACCTCGGACAAATAGCTACAAGCGTCCGACACCTTCAAGGTTTTACCTGCGGCGATGTTGATTAAATCGCGTACCGTCAAGCCCTTAAAACGCACGGGTTGTTGGAACGCGTAAGAAATCCCTCTTTGCGCGCGTTCGGTTACCGATAAATCGGTAATGTCCTCGCCGTCCAAGTAAATACGCCCTTCCGTCGGCGTAATGATACCTGCAATCACCTTGGCGAGGGTAGATTTACCGCCGCCGTTAGGACCTGTGAACGCAACAAAACGCTCGTCCAAGGTCAAGTTGATATTTTTCAAAATTTCTTTTTCGCCCAGCTCGTCTTTAACACGATAGCTGACATTTCTTAATTCTAACATACTTCCTCTTTCGGAAAATTTTTTCTTTTACTTATTTATACCACAAGGCGTCAAATTTCAAACCTGTTTTACCAAACCCTTACCGCGCTCAATTCAGAATCGTAAATATAGCTGACAAGGTTTACGGTATTATTGCTGGTAAAACCCACCACAAACTCCGTTTGGGTTACTCTATTCGCAATCTTCGCAACAGCAGCACCGTTGAAATTGCTCGACGTAATCGGGGTCTTATCCTCTTGCGATTGCGTACCCGTAATCGCCAAGACCAAACGTCCTTTCACCTCGCCCGTCACAAAGATTTGGGGATAATTTTCCAGCCCTGCAAAACGAACGTCCAACATCAACGATTTTACCGTCATTCCGTCTATTCCGCCAACGTTACCAAAGGTAATCACCGTTGCCCCCGTCGTTGCGGTGGTGATGATATTTGCACCTGCGTAATCGGTGTACAAATTCGCAAACGTAATGTTTGCCGCGCTTTGATGTACCAAAAGAGCGCCTGCGTGCAGGTACGCCGTTTGCACCGTCAGTCCGCCCAAGGTATAAAGGTCACCCGAAACAATCTCTAACACGCTCGCCTCAATGCCCTTCATCGATGCCTGACCGTCCGCGGTCATAACCTTTACAACCGAGCCTGCGCCGCCGATAACGTTCGCGTTTACGCCTGTATTCTTTTCTACAACCAAGGTATTTGCGCTAAGGTGTAAAGAGCTTGCATACAACTCAAACCCACGCAAACAAAGTTCGCCCTGCGTGGTAAGCACGCCGTCCGTTTGCAAGGTTGCAGGCGTGTACATACCCATTTCAGGATTGCTGATATATCGCTCGCCGATTATGGTGATTTCAGCCACAGCCGGAAGCTGCGTGGTGGTAAAAGTAGCACCTTGAGGATAAATTACCTTATTCGCTTTTACCTGCGCATTGCTGTCAGGATACAGGGTAACCTCGTACCTGCCCCCTGCATTTGTCATTTCTTCAAATGCCTTATCCAAGGAAGAAATCATCACCGCCTCGCCGTTTTCCTCTTGCAATAAAACGGGAGCAAGATCTTTATCGGAAAGGGTGGGCAAAGCAATTTGATAGGACATACCGCTACCCGACGGACTGTCGGCAGCGTGCGTTTCGTTAAATTCCGTTGCGCCCATGCCAAACCAGTCACGGCTTAAAAGCTTTGCATTGCTCGTTTCAAAACCGTCGTTCCAAGTGACGTCCACGTTATGCCATTCACCGTCCAGTTTCAAAATATTCCACGCGTGGCCAGACATCGCGCCATTTTGCAGTGCATCGCCCGTTACCGTCCAACATTCTAAACCAAACAAACCGCAAAGGTAGGCGTAGCTTTCCGCGTACGTTTCACATACGCCCAAATCCTTGTCCGCCCAGCCGACAATGTTATGCGCCCAAGTTGCGCCCGACGGAGTAACTCCGTCCGCCTCGTAGGCATAGGTAACGTTGGCTGTTAAGTAATCGTTAATAGTAACGGCAAGCTCCGTTTGGCTCATTTTACCATTCAAGTAGCTGTCGCATTCCAACGCAGCTTGCTCAATTTTCAGTTTCAAAGCCGCACGCGCTGCGCCGCTCGCATATTCTTCATTTACGCACATCCACAGCTCGCTGTCCGTTGACCAAAACTGTGTGCTGAACCAGTAAAATTCAGGGCAATCTTGACGCATCGTGGACCAAACCGCCTGCATTTGCGCGCTCGTCAACGAATATTTACCGCCGTCCACCTTTGCCAAGATATAGGCGTTGCCACCGCTTACCGCTTCAGGGGTAATGTCTTTACTCGAACCTGAGAAGTGCAACGCTTCATTGAACAAGTCCGCATAAAACGCCTGCTTTTCCGCGCCCTTTGTTTCAAGCCCAAGCGCATTGTAACCAAGACGCTCGTCCATCGCTTTGGGGGTGAAATCGAGGGGCGTCACACGCCCTAAATCTTCCCAAGTGCCGTCTTTATAATAGGCGATTTTATGACCTAACCCGTCCGTTTCTTCACGGTCAAGCACCTTTTCCGGATTCGGCTCGTTCACGTCACCGCCTAAACCGCCCGATCCACCAAGATCGCCATCCGTTTCATCATCCGTTTCGTCGTCCGTTTCACCGCCACTCTCTTCACTATTGCCGTTGTTTTCTTCGCTGTCCATAGACGCGCTTCCGCTCTCCTCTTGCTTTTCGGAGTTTTTGTCCGAAGAGGTAGATTGATACCCAGGCATAGAAGCACTACTGTCTCCGCCGCCACCGTTACAAGCAGCAACCGAAAACACCGTTGCCAAACAAAGGGTCATACATAAAAATTCTCGTATTTGTTTCTTCATAAAGATTTTTTAAAAAACCTCCATCAATGCACCGTGCTGTTTCAGCCAAGCGCGCCTTTCCTTCCAGTCGGGTACAAATTTCGCCACCTCAAACCAAAATGCCTTCGAATGGTTGTGGTGTTTGGTATGCGCCAACTCGTGCACAATCACGTATTCGATGACCGCTTTGGGCGCGTACAACAAACGGAAAGTGAAATGAATTGCATTCTCACCCGAGCAAGAACCCCAACGGCTCTTTGCGGAATTCACCCCCACCGATTGATAGGTCACCCCCATACGTTTTGCGGTGTCCGCTGTGACCTGGGTAAAAATGCGCTTCGCATTTTCTTTCAGCCATTTCACAAGACGGTCTTTGGGGTTTTTCGCAGGCAAACACAAAATGCCCTGTTCACTGTCAAACGCGACCTTGGAGGTATCCGTCACGTAGATTTTACATTTTCTTCCCAAGAGCAGGAGGGAATAGCCGTGTAAGTTTTCGGGCGGTAATTCGATACCTGCCCCCTTCTTTTCCGATATTTTACGGACAATCCAGCCTTCCTTTTCCGCAATAAACGCAAAAATCCGCTGTTCGCTGCAATTGAGAGGAGCGCGTACAATCAACCGACCGAAGGAATCGACGGTGATTGCCAACGTCTTACGGCGGGAACGAATAATTTGATTCGGCTGTATCATAAACCGTGTGGTTTATTCTTCGTAACCCATAGGGTTACCGCTTTGCCACTTCCACTGCGAAGCGCACATTTCTTCAATCCCATGGGTTGCTTCCCACTTCAGCTCCGCTTTCGCCTTATCAGGCGCCGCATAGCAGGACGCGATGTCCCCAGGACGGCGTTCGCAAATCTTATAGGGCAACGTCTTGCCGCAAGCCTTTTCAAAGGCGTGAATCATCTCTAAAACGCTGTAACCACGGCCTGTGCCGAGGTTGTAAATATGCACGCCGCTGTCGTTACAATTTTCAATCGCCGCGATATGACCGAGTGCCAAATCCACTACGTGGATATAATCGCGCACACCCGTACCGTCGGGGGTATCGTAATCGTTGCCAAAAACGTTGATGCAGGACAATTTACCGCTGGCAACCTGCGCCACAAACGGCATAAGGTTGTTGGGGATACCCTTCGGGTCTTCGCCGATTAAACCGCTTTCGTGCGCGCCTACGGGATTGAAATAGCGGAGCAAAATGATATTCCACTCGTTGTCCGCCTTCCACAAATCCTGCATAATGTTTTCCATCATTAGTTTCGTACTGCCATAAGGGTTGGTCGTGGAAAGACGGCAAGTTTCATCCAAGGGCAAACGTTCAGGATCGCCGTAAACGGTTGCGGACGACGAGAAGATAATCTTCTTTACGCCGTGCTTTTCTAAAACCTTCAAAAGGGATACCGTACCGCTGATGTTGTTTTCGTAGTATTTTAAGGGCAAACGACAGCTTTCGCCAACCGCCTTAAACGCCGCAAAATGAATCACCGCGTCAATCTTATGCGCGGATAAAATCCCATCCATTTTTTCTTCATCGCGGATATCCGCTTCGTAGAAGGTAAGCGTTTTACCCGTAATGTTTTGCACGCGGCGGATACTCTCAAAGCTGGAATTGCTGAAATTATCCACCACAACCACATCGTAGTTCTTATTCAAAAGCTCTAAAACGGTATGCGAGCCGATATAACCGCTGCCGCCCGTCACCAAAATCGTTGCCATTTTACTACCTCTCAACAATTTTATTCTTCGTCTTCATTCGTGATTTCTACACGTTTCGAGCGCACCTTTAATACCTTCTTCTTCGTGGTTTTTACCACTTTGATTTCCAAATCGTTAAAACGCACAATTTCACCTACGGGAGGGATACCGCCGTAGATTTCCGTCACCCAACCGCCAGTGGTGTTGGATTCGAATTCCATTTCGCCCGTTTCCACCTCGTACAACTCAAAAAAGCTATCGAGGTCAAATCTACCGTCTACCCAGTACTCACCTTCGGCAATTTCACCGTAAAGCACCTCTTCCTCGTCGTGTTCATCCCAAATTTCACCGACAAGCTCTTCCAAGATATCCTCCAAGGTAACGATACCAACCAAGCCGCCGTATTCGTCCGAAACCGCCGCCATGTGGATTTTTTGCTTTTGAAGCTGTTTCAAAAGGGCGGAAATACGCGTATATTCGGTGGTGAAAGCAATTTCCTGCACCAAATGTCCGATTTCCTTTTCGCCGCCTAAGTACCCAACGAAGAAATCACGTTCGTGTATAACGCCGATTACGTTGTCAATGGTGTCCTTGTACACAGGCAAACGGGAGTAGCCCGTCTTTTTGAAAAGCTCGCACACTTCTTCCATCGTCGATTCCACGTCCGCCGCATATACGTTTACACGAGGTACGAGGATGTCTTCCACCTTCAAATCGTCAAATTCGAGCGCGGAACGAACAAGCTCCGATTCGTCCTCTTTCAAGGTGCCGCTTTCTTCCGCTTCTTCCACGAGGGAAAGCAGTTCTTCATCTGTAACCGATTCGTCCTTTTCTAACTTAAAGATCTTGGTAAGGCCTGTTTTATAGAAGTCGAAAATTTTAGTAAGCGGCCACAAAATCCAGTAGAAAAGCAACATCAAAGGATACGTGAAGAAACAGAATTTTTCGGGATAAACGCTCGCCAAATATTTGGGCGTAATTTCACCGAAAAGCAATACGACCACGGTCAACACAATCGTAGAGATTGTGGGCGCGAGGTCTTGGTGGTTTATCATAAGGTCTGCAAACAAAATCGTACCAAGTGCCGAAGCCGTGAGGTTAACGATATTGTTACCCACGAGGATTGCCGTTACAAGCTTATCATAATCCTCGTCCGCAAATTTATACACCGCTTTCGCATTTTTCTTGCCTTGCGATACGTATGTTTTTAAGCGGATTTTATTCGCGCAGGAAAACGCCGTTTCCGTGCCAGAGAAAAATCCCGAAAGCAATACCAGTACAACAATTGCGATAATTAGGGGTAGGTGATCCATAGTAGTTGTTGAATATCCTCCAAACAATAAAAAATTTCACGCGCATAATTTTGCACGCTATATATTATAATACTTTTCTTAACTATTTGTCAAGATTCGCGCGCGTGTATTTGTATATTTTCCATATATTTTTCACTTTTTTCGCCAAAAAAGGCCGTTTGCTACCCTGCATACGGCCTCATTTTTTAATTTTTACTCCGTTTCAGTGCCATTTTACGTTTTTCCTCGGTGGAAATGTCCGCAAAATGACAAGCCACAAAATGCCCGTTTTTTACCTCAACGACGGGGGCAGGTACGCGACGACACACTTCCTCCGCCATAAAACAACGGGTATGAAAAGGACAGCCTTTGGGCGGAAAAACAGGGCTGGGCATATGCCCCTCCAACAAGATTTGTTCCTCCTTTTTCCCCGTCAAGGTGGGGATCGCGCTAATCAATGCAATCGTGTAGGGATGCAAGGGATTTTCAAACACCTCGCTTGCCTCTCCCTGTTCCACAATTCTACCAAGATACATCACCCCTATGCGGTCGGAAATATACCGCACCACGGACAAATCGTGCGAGATGAAAAGATAGGTCAAGCCCTCTTGCTCTTTCAAATCGCAAAGCAGGTTTAATATTTGCGATTGCACCGAAACGTCAAGGGCGGAAACACACTCGTCACAAACGACGAATTTCGGTTTTACCGCCAGCGCGCGCGCAATGCTGATACGCTGTCTTTGACCGCCTGAAAATTGATGGGGATACCGATGTAGCATATCCGCACGAAGTCCGCACGCCTCCATGATTTTTAAGACGTATTCTCGCATTTCCGTCGAGCCGCGCTTGAAAAAACGGTGGGTTGCCACTCCCTCCTCAATCAACTGCCCCACCGTCATACGTGGATCAAGGGAAGAATATGGGTCCTGAAAAATAATTTGCAAATCCTTACGCAAGGCGCGCATTTCTCCGCCCTTCGTTTTGGTCAATTCCACCCCTTCTCCTCGCCCGAAATAGGTCACCTCGCCGTGCGTAGGTTTTTGCAACTGCAAAATCGTCCGACCAAAGGTAGATTTTCCCGAGCCGCTTTCTCCGACCAACCCAAACGTTTCCCCTTGGTAAATATCAAGGGTAATCCCATCGTTTGCGCGAAGATAGGGACGTTCCTTTTGAAAGGGGTTCTTTTTACGAAGCGGAAAGTGTTTTTTCAGATCACGCACGGACAATAAAACGTTGGTGTCCTTCACCTCTCCTCACCTCCTTTTCCGCATAAAAACAACGCACCCTATGCCCTTCTTCCACCTCCACCAAATCAGGCGCATTCTCTATGCATTTTTGGGTGGAATACGGACACCGCGGCGCAAAACGGCACCCTTTCGGCATCTCATACGGGGAAGGGACACTGCCTTGAATACTTTGTAACCTTTCCCCTGCCTTTTTTGCGCTCGGCGCAGACAGTAAAAGCCCCTCCGTATAGGGGTGATTGTACCGACAAAAGTCAAAAATGGACGGGGCAGGTACGAGTTCAACCACCTGACCGCAATACATAACCGCCACCGTATCCGCCATTTCTCGCACTACCCCCAAATCGTGCGTGATAAACAAAATTGCCGTTCCCTTCTCCGCCTGCAAGTCCCGCATAAGGCGTAAAATTTGCGCCTGAATGGTCACGTCAAGGGCAGTTGTCGGCTCGTCCGCGATCAAAATATTCGGCTGACACGCAAGCGCCATCGCGATCATAATCCGTTGCCGCATACCCCCCGACAAGCGGTGAGAATATTCTTTCATAATCCCCTCGGGGTTGGGGATTTTTACCGCTTTTAACATCTCAATCGCCGCCGCCTGCGCCTCTTTTTTGGACATATTTCTATGAATCAAAAAGGGCTCGCACAGTTGCCGACCGATCGTAAAAACAGGATTTAACGCCGTCATCGGCTCTTGGAAAATTACCGAAATCCGATCCCCGCGAATGGCGTACATTTCCTCCATAGGTAGCTGCGCCAAATCCTGCGTATGCCCGTCGTGCGTAAAGAAAATTTCACCCTTTTCAATGAAGCCGTTGCTGTCTAATAGGCGCAAAATACTCATCGCGGAAACGGATTTTCCCGAGCCCGATTCCCCCACCAGCGCCAACGTTTTTCCTGCATTCAACGAAAAGCTCGCATCCTCCACCGCACGAACAATCCCCTTGCGCGTTCGGAAACAAACGTGTAAATTTTTCACCTCCAACAAGGACATCCTATTCCCCCTTCCCTTTCGGGTCTAACGCATCGCGTAAGGCATCGCCGATGACGTTGATACAAATCACCGCCAACGACAAAAACAGCGCAGGGAAGAGCCATTGCCACCAGTAATGCTGTATCACCGTACTACTGTTGCTCCCCGACAACATATTTCCCCAGGTCGGACGAGGGGGCTGCACCCCAAAGCCGAGGTAGGAAAGGGAGGATTCGGTGAGCAGGCACCCCGCAAAATCAAGGGTCATACTGACAAGGATTACCGACACGACGTTGGGTAAGACGTGCCGAAAGGCGATTTTACCCTCTCGTACCCCCATGGCGCGCGCCGCTGTCACAAATTCCTTTTCCCGTTCGGCAAGCACTTGACCGCGAATCATACGCGCCAACCCCGTCCACGACAACGCGCCTAAAATCAGCATAATAATGAAGATGCGCGTTGTTTCCGATACGTTGTAATTTTTGATGATTTGTGAGAGTAGCATTGCAAAAGGCAAAAACGGAATGGCGGAAAAAATTTCCGTAATCCGCATCAGCAGTAAATCTACCCAACCGCCGAAATAACCTGCCACACAACCGACCAAAATCGCAATCGTGGAAGAAACCAAAACCGCCACACCACCGATGGTGAGAGTCATTTTACCGCCGTGAACAATCCGCGCAAACACGTCGCGTCCGCGCCCGTCCGTACCCATAATATACCCTTTCAAGCCAGCGGACTGCACGAGCTTTCCCTCTCCGTCCACCACGTAGGATTGCAACGCCCCTGCATAAACGCGCGCGGCTCTTTTC
>JAZKZY010000092.1:0-38189 GCA_045612895.1 Candidatus Scatosoma sp.
AGTTGCGACGGGGATCCCCGTTGGCGGGTTAAGTGTAACGGCGGAAAATGGATTTGCTGTCAGCGGATACAGCGTAGAGTTTTTCGGTACGTGTAAAATGTGTCAATCGTAAAAATGGACGGGGCAGGTATTTGATGAAACCTGCCCTACTATTTTTTGAGGCGGTAAAATTTTTTCACAAAATAGAGGAAAGCGATGAAAAAGTGTTGACAATTTTTGTGGAAATGGCTATAATAAATACAACATGCAGGTGTCGCCTAGCGGTATGGCGGCAGCTTCCCAAGCTGTTCCCGGCGAGTTCGACTCTCGTCACCTGCTCCAAAAAGGAAAACGCACCAAAAGCGGTGTGTTTTTTCTTTTTGCATTAGATCGTGCGAGAGAGTCGAACTCCGAGGGGGAATTTTGCGTATAAAAAACGGTTGATAATCGCTTTTAGCAAAATTAGACGAGCAATTTATAATTGCGAAGTCGGTGGTTTTCCAAAGGAAAAGCACGCTCTCGTCACCTGCTCCCAAAAACAAGGATTGAGTATAACTCAAGGCCTATTTTTTTAATTACCGCATGTTTTCTTGATTTTTTAATAAGTCTATGCTATAATATATATTGTTCCACGGGACGAATAATACAAGCGAAGGACTTTACTAATGGAAAATCAATTTATGACAGCAAGTCAAACCGCAAAGAAATGGGGAATAACGCAGCGTAGAGTACAAGTTTTATGCCAAACTGGTAGAATTAATAGTGCGTTTAAGTTAGGGGAGGCTTGGGTAATCCCAACCACGACGGAAAAGCCTATAGATGGAAGGAAAAGGAAGGGTAGTGACAATGTTTAATGTCTTAGATTTATTTTGTGGTTGCGGTGGATTATCATACGGATTTGAGTTAGCAGGCTATAATATCGTCGCAGGTATTGATAATGACAAAAAAGCATTAGAAACTTTTGAGTTGAATCATAAAAACTCAAAGTTTATTTGTGGAGATATTACAAATATACACATAGAAGATATAGACAAAGTAACGGGTGGTAAAAAAATAGACATTATCATCGGTGGACCACCCTGCCAAGGAATGTCTTTATCTGGTCCAAGAAAGTTTGATGACCCCCGAAATAAACTGTATTTATCCTATATTCGATTAGTTGAAGAAATCCAACCCAAAGCCTTTGTAATAGAGAATGTTCCAGGGTTAGTATCCTTATTTGAAGGCAAGATAAAGGAAAGTATCATTGAACGCTTAACGGCGTTGGGATATGATGTGCAGTATCAAATATTGTGTTCTGCCGATTACGGTGTTCCACAAAGCCGTCGAAGAGTCGTTTTTGTTGGCTTAAAGAAAGGCACGTTCAAATATCCCGATAAAAATAAGGAACAGGTCACCTGCGAAATGGCTTTAAGTGACTTACCGCCTTTGGAAGATTGTTTAGGGGAAGAAATACAGGAATACGCAACTCCTTGCACGTGTGATTATCAACGCATTATGCGTAAGCGTTCCAAGGTTGTAAAAAATCATATTGCGGCAACACATTCCGACAAAGTAAAAACAATTATTTCATTAGTTCCCGATGGGGGAAACTATAAGGATTTACCTGAACCTTATCGTAGCAGTAGAAATTTCCACGTTGCTTGGACTCGTTTTAATAGCCAAAAGCCTGCTCCGACGATTGATACAGGACATAGACACCATTTCCACTATAAGTATAATCGTGTCCCTACGGTGCGTGAATGTGCGAGGTTGCAATCTTTCCCTGACGATTTTATCTTTTTAGGGAACAAAACTCAACAATTCCGTCAAGTCGGAAATGCAGTCCCCCCCTTAATGGCAGAAGCAATCGCTCTCCAACTTTTGAAGTTTATAAATAAGGACGAAACAAACAATGTATAAAGTACCCGATGAATACTATTTTAGAATACATCACGTGCGCCCACGTTTCAAAGGGGATATTGAAAATGTACTTTTGTATATGGCAACCGAAATATCTAAAATGGAAGAAATGCCTGAAAAAGAGTTTGCGAATGAGTTAAACAACGCTATTCGTAGATATCCAGGTAATGGTATAAGAGAATTAAAAACAATCAATAATTGGCGAACGGAAATTTCTTCTTTATTTGGATATTTTATTGTGGAAAACGGAAAAACACGCGCAGGAAGACGCGCTATTGAATTAGCGGAAAAAGCCGACTTGGTAGAAGCGTTTAAGACGTTTTTGTATTCATTTCAATATCCAGGGGCTCATATTAAATCCCACGAGGTATTAAAACAAATCGAAGCTGGTATTCATTTTAAGCCTGCGCAATATATTTTACAAGTTTTAGAAAGCGCAAAAGAAGATACAGGCAAAAGGGTTGGATTGTCAAAAGAAGAAGTCTGCCATTGTATTTTTAACGATTTAAGATGTACCACAGGACTTGAAACCCCACTTGCAACATGGAAACGCATACAACAAAATCGAGACAACGAAAGGACGTATGATTCCACGGGTGATGTGATTCGTTATGCAGGCGACATTATAGATTATATGGAAATCGCCAACTTGTTAGTATCGCACGATGGGAAAGTCTTTTATAAGAACACATTAGAAAGTGAAGCCATTTTGAAGTTCGTTAACTCAACGGAATGGTATTGCGGATATGATTCTATGATTAAAAGAAAAAGCGGTAGTCTTGAATCAATCAAGCAATGTGTTGTGGGTTGGTATCAATATGTGAACAGAGAAATGGCTGATACCGATTTTGAAACGGATATTCTGGCGTTTATTGCTTCGGATTCCGACGAATACCACGCATTGCAAAAAAGCAAAAATGAAATCTTTGATAAATTACTCGCGCAAGACGATATTAAAACAAAGGACATCGGCGATATCGGAGAAAGTCTTATTCATTCCCACGAATGTCAAAGAGTCAAGAATGGTGGGCGCGAAGATTTAATGCATTTAATCAAGCGAATTCCTACGCAATTTGCGGTTGGTTACGATATTCAATCCGTAGAACTTGACGAGCGTAAACGCTATATTGAAGTAAAAACGACTATAAGTTCAAAACCCTTACATTTCAACAAGGTGCATTTAACACCTAACGAATGGAATACCGCTGATTCGATGAAAGATAGATATTTTATTTACAGGTTAATGATAAGCAAAAGTGAGAAAAAATTGTACATCATACAAGACCCTGTTAGTTTATACAAAAGAGATATTATAAGTATGATACCCAAAGACGGAGCGGATATCACTTTTGAAATCGCAACCGCAGGGACATTTGAGGAGTTGTTATCGTGGATAAGTTAAAAGTTGCATCGTTGTTTTGTGGCTGTGGTGGCACGGACGTAGGATTGTTGGGCGGTTTTGAATATCTTGGAAAAAAATACAAGAAAAACCCCATAGAAATTGTATACGCAAACGACATCGACGAAAATGCGTGTTCAATATTTGAAAAAAACTTCGGGCTTATGCCTGATAATCGGGATATTAGAAAGGTAAATTCAAGCGAGATTGCCGAGTTTGATATTTTAACAGGGGGATTCCCTTGTCAATCCTTTTCGATTGTTGCTCAAAACCCCAAACGGCTTGGGGTTAAAGATGTACGCGGTATGCTTTTTTTTGAAATGTGTCGAATCCTTCGAGATAAAAAGCCTAAATGCTTTATTGCGGAAAATGTAAAAGGTATTTTATCCGCCAACAATAAAAGCGCATTTCCCTTAATAATCAAAGAGTTTGAAGAAAGCGGATATAATGTATCTTATAAACTCCTTAATGCGGTAAACTTCGGTGTACCACAAAAACGAGAAAGAGTTATAATCGTTGGTATACGAAAAGATTTAGGTGTCACCTTTGATTTTGATTCTTTACCGCAAGAAGGAACTTTACCTATCGTTCCGTTATCCGCAGTTATTGAAAATACAGTTCCTGAAAAATACTTTTTTAGTCAAAAGGCTGTTGAAGGAATGATGAAAAAAAGAGAGACAATGAACAAGGGACGAGCGCAAAACATCGCTCAACCTTGTAATACTGTTGGGGCTCATTTAGCAAAGGTATCTCTTAACAGCACCGACCCCGTTTTGATGGTGGATGAAAGGTATAGAAGATTTACCCCAAGAGAAGTAGCAAGGATTCAATCTTTCCCCGAATCCTTTGAATTAGTTGGTACGGAGTCTGCGCAATATCGCGCTTTGGGTAATGCAATTGCTCCTGTAATGTTTTGGTATATCGCCAAGGAAGTTTCAAGAATTCTTTTGAAAAATCCCATTTAACAACTGTATATTATTACATTGCTAGTAAGTATTACATACGAGCAAAGTACACGTGTCTAAAATCAATACTTGTTAAATGCAAATGTGATAACCCTTAACAACGTTTCCATCGATAATCGCAGAAGCTTTACAAAAGAAATTTTTAGAGGAAGAAAATAAAAAAGAAAAGTAAAAAAACCAGGCGGTTGGGGATACCCACCGCTTATACTTTCATCAGCAAAAAAAGACACCCGCTTGGGTGTCTTTTTTCTCTCTCACGTTTCATTTTACGGTGGGGCTTAAAAATATTCTCTCACCGAGTTTCTCAATCTTCTTTATCAGGCTTGGAAATAATTTTCTTATACCCGCCTTTGCCGTAGCGTACGCACTTTGACACGCGCGCAAGCGTTGCCGAGGAAATGTTCGTTTCTTCTACAATTTCATTGTAGGTTTTTTCGTCCAACAGCATTTTTGCCGCTTGCAAGCGCTGGGACATAGATTCCAGCTCCTTCATCGTGCATAAATCCTCTAAAAACAATGCCATTTCCTTCTTCGTTTCCACCTTCAAAAGGGCTTCGTACAAGCCGTTAAACAGTTCTTTATTGTTCATTGTCATAACGTATCACTCCTAAAAAATGCCTTCGTTTTCTCGCTCTTGGGTGCATTAAACACCTCGTCGGGGGTGCCGATTTCCTCAATCACGCCGTCCGCCATAAAGATGATTTTGTCGGAAACGTTTTTCGCGAAATCCATTTCGTGCGTAACGATGATGATCGTTCTATCCTCGTCAATCAAACCCTTGATTACCTTCAAAACCTCGCCCGTCAATTCGGGGTCGAGCGCCGAAGTCGGCTCGTCAAAGCACAAAATATCGGGGGAGAGTGCCAACGCGCGCGCAATCGCGACACGTTGCTGTTGACCGCCCGAAAGCTCGCAAGGGTAGTTGTTTGCCTTGTCCGCAAGACCGACGCGGGCCAACAACCCACGTGCGGTTTCTTCGTTGTTCGCACGCGCTTCCTTTAACAGCTGTTTGCGTTCTTTACGTTTTAACTTTTTCGCCTTTAATTCTCGTTCGTCACGCAAATTCATCGCAAGGGTGATGTTGTGCAGGGCGTTGTATTGAGGGAACAGGTTAAAATTTTGGAACACCAAACCAAAAGTGAGGGGTTGTACTTTGTTGTCAGCTTTATCATCCAAGGGAAAGATGACGTTGCCGTCCACCGTAATCGTACCGCTGTCGGGAAGCTCTAAAAAGTTCAAACAGCGGAGCAGGGTGGTTTTACCGTTCCCTGAAGAGCCGATGATGGAAAACACTTCGCCCTTATTCATTTCAAAGGAAACGCCTTTCAAAACCTGCGTAGCCCCGAAATTTTTATATAAATCTTTTACTTCTAAAAATGCCATAGTTATACCTTATAGTAGGACAATTTCTTTTCGAGGTAGTTGAAAAGAATGGTCAACACGCCGACAAAGAGGAGGTAGAATGCCCCTGCGTAGAAGAAGGGCCAAATCAAACCGATGTTCATGAAGGATCTTGCCTGGTAAATGATTTCGAACACCGAAAGGGTGTTTGCAAGCGAGGTGTCCTTGATCAGGGTGATGATTTCGTTGCTCATAGGGGGCAAAATTCTCTTGATAACCTGCATCAAGATAACCTTGAAGAAGATTTGGGATTTGGTCATACCCAAAACTTGCCCTGCCTCATATTGTCCTTTGGAAATGCTTTGAATCCCGCCGCGGAAAATTTCTGAAAAATAAGCCGCGTAGTTGATTGCAAAAGCAACCGCCGCCGCGATAAATCTACTGTTAAAGGAGGTGTCAAACCACGTCCAGCCAGTATGTATCGTCGGCCAAGTGAAAAGTCCCAACAAACCAGGTCCGTAAAATAATACGAACAATTGTAACATCAACGGGGTGCCGCGAAGTATCCAAACGATAACCTGAAATAAGACGCGTAAAGGGGCAATCTTACTCATCGTGCAAAACGATATAAGAAGCCCCAGTGGTAACGCTACTATTAAAGTTATCGCGAATAAAAGAAAGGCCAGCAAAAATCCGTTTGCGAGTTGGGAAGTAACGTCAAGAAATACTTCCATCTTTTATCCGCCCTTTTTTAATTATTTGCTAAGTGCTTCGGTATTGATACCAACGCCGTATTTTTCAGCCAACGCCGTAATCGTGCCGTTTGCGTATTGCGCTTTCAAGAATGCGTCAAGGTCTGCTTTCAAGTCGGAACCTTTTCTCAAACCAACCGCGAAGATTTCATCGCCGTAGGAAATGTTTTCTACGATTTTAAGGTTTGCGAAATCGCCTTTGCCTACCAACGATTGAGCCATCGTGATGTCGATGATTGCTACCTGGGAAGCGCCGGACATAACTTCAATCAACGCCTGCTTTTGGTTACCGGGAGCGCTCACGTTGGTCATACCTTCGTCTTCTGCAACTGCTTGACCTGCGGAACCGTTTTCTACTGCAACGGAAGCTGCTTTGATTTGTTCCTTCGTGGTAATGTCGCTCGTGTTCAATACAACTGCAACCTGCGCGTTCTTTGCATAGGAAACGGAGAAGTCAATTTGCTGACCGAGTTCTTCCGAAGCCGTCATACCATTCCAAATAAGGTCGATTTCCTTGGAGTTGATTTCCGCAACCTTGTTGTTCCAGTCAACAATTTCCACAAATTCGCAGGTTACGTTCAGTTCAGCTGCAAACATTTCGGAAAGTTCAGCGTCGAAGCCGATCCATTTGCCGTTTTCATCTTTATAATCCATGGGCGCGTAGTCGGTGATGCCTACGATAATCTTTCCTGCCGACTGAATCGCCTTCTTGTCGGAATCGCCATTGTTACAAGCTGCGAGCGAGAATACGCTAACTGCCGCCAACACACAACCTACTGCCTTTGCCAAAAACTTTTTCATAATCATTATCTCCTTAAAAATATAATTTTTTTCTTTATCACTTTACCGCGGTGAAGCGGTGATGATGTGCCTATTATACTTCATTACATTAAAGTTGTAAAGCGTTTTGACCCCCTTTTTTGAAAATTTTTTTAATTTTTTTAATTTTTTTGTCTTTTCAATCTCGTTCTGCTATATTTTTACGGAAAAACTCTGCAAAATTCTGCGTTTTGCACTCGGTTACAGACCGCAAGGGGTATGCGCCCTCTCGTAAAACTTGTCTTTTTTGTGTTTTTCTCGTAAAATCGCGCAAGCGCTAAACAGCCGCCCTCGCTTTCAAAGCCATTTTTTTATTTTTTCGCCGTTTTGACCCTTTTTCACTATTTGCGTTGGCATATATAGTATATAATAATGTAGGGGGTGTGAAAAAAACTTGCTTTTTTTGTGAATTTCGTGTACAATATACACAGCGAGGAAAAATCTATGCAAGTAAATTATAAAAACAAAAAACGCTATGACACAGGGAAAAAGCCCATTCGTCAGCCACTCTTTTTCGTGGGGCTTATTTGGGTTTTGGCGCGTTTCGCCTTAATCGGCAAAAAGAGAAAGATTGAAAAAATCAACATGAAAGGGTTGAAACCCCCTTACATGATTTTGAGTAACCATATGTCTTTCTTGGATTTTGAGTTGACGGCAATGGCAACTTGGCCGCACCGCGTCAACAACGTAGTCAACGTGGACGGCTACATCAAGCGCGCGTGGTTGATGGAGTGGATCGGCTCCGTTTGTACGAGAAAATTCACCACCGACTTGAAACTCGTTCGCTCCATTTCGTTGGTGTTAAAAAGAGGGGATATTTTGTGCTTGTATCCCGAAGCGAGATATTCGCCCTGCGGCGTAACCTCGTACCTGCCCCCCTCGCTTGGTAAAATTATCAAGAAAAATAAGGTACCCGTGGTTGCGATAGTGCATCGCGGGAACCACCTTGTTTCGCCTTTCTGGAATTTTAGAAAGAAGAGAAAAGTGCCTCTGCACACGACTTTGACCCAAATCCTCACCACCGAGGACATCGAACGTATGTCGGTGGATGAAATCAACGCGGCGGTAAAGGAAGGCTTGACCTACGACGATTACAAATACCAAAAGGAAAACGGTATTTTGATCAAGGAAAAATTCCGCGCGGAGGGCTTGCACCGTATCTTGTATCAATGCCCTCACTGTAAGACGGAATTCAAAATGGATTCCAAGGGAACGGAAATTTTCTGTACCGAATGTGGAAAACGTTGGAACTTGAACGAGGACGGCAACCTAATGGCGTTGGAAGGGGAAACGGAATTTTCGCATATTCCCGACTGGTTCGAATGGGAACGTCAGCAGGTGGAAGCGGAAGTTCGCAATGGCACCTATCGTTACGAGGACGAAGTGGACGTATTCTCACAGCCTCGCACACATGGTTTCGTTAAGCTCGGCAAGGCAAAAATTATTCACGACATTGACGAAGGTTGGGTACTTGAAGGGCATTACAACGGCAGCGATTACCGTATTCAGCGCAAACCCTTGGAAATGAATAGCTTGCACGTGGAATACGATTATTACCGTATCCGCCGTGACGATTGTTATGATATTTCTACGGAAAAGGACTCCTTCTATTGTTACCCTTTAAGGGAAAAGAAAATCGTTACAAAGCTCGCCTTTGCGACGGAAGAAATCTACAAGCTTGCGCTTGAAAAGAGAGAAAAGTAAAAAACAACCCGAAAGCCTAACCGCTTTCGGGTTGTTCATTTACAATAAATAATCTTGTTCAAACTCACGCAAGGCTTGGATATAGGCGGCCTCGTCTTTCGGGAAAGCAAGCCCGTGTCCTGCGCCGGGCACCGTCACCAAACGTTTGGGGGTGTGGCAGGCGGCGTAGATTTGCTCGCTCATTTCAAAAGGCACGAAAGCGTCCTCGTCACCGTGCAACAAAAGGATAGGGATTTTACACGTTTCCATTGCCTTGATGCACGAGGTTTCTTCGAGGTCAAAATGCCCAAACAACCGCGCGCCCAACTTGATAAAGGGATAAACGAGGGTGGGGGGCAGGTGCATTTCCTTGACGATTTTTTGGATGATTTCTTTTGCGGAGGAATAACCGCAATCCCCCAAGGCGCACACGACGTTTTTGGGTAAATCTTCCCCTGCCGTCATCAAGACGGTTGCCGCGCCCATGGACACGCCGCCGAGCATTACTTTGGTGTCTTTGCCGAGCTTTTCAATGATAAAATCAATCCACCGCAAACAATCCTTGCGTTCGTGGATACCAAAGGTAATGACGTGTCCGTCACTTTCACCGCTTGCGCGTTGATCGACCAGCAAGGCGTTTCTGCCCAACGCAAAACAACGCTGTACACCGCCGCACAAATCTCGTTCACTCGTACCCTGGTAGCCGTGAAAGAGGATCTCCACGGGCGCGCCCTTGGCGCATTCGTAATACCGTCCGCGCAAGGTCAAGCCGTCAAACGAGGTAATCGAAACCCGTTCGCAGGGCAGGGCGCGTGTTTCTTTCATCCAGTTGACCATTTTGTCGCGGTATTCTTCGTAGATTTCCCCGGGTGGGATTTCATATTCATCCGCCGCCATCGGTGTGCGGGGCGGCGCGTAAAATACCCTGCGGTAGCAGTAGTAGGAAATGCCAAGGACGATGAGCAATAAAGAGGCAAGAACGATGCCGATAATCAAAAGAGGTGGCATGACGGTTACTCCTGAATTTGTAAAGATTTTTGTATGGTGTGTAAATATTCGGTGGGGGTCATCGCGGTTAATTTTTTGAATAGCGCGGTGAGGTAATGCACCGAGGAAACATGGAGAAGGTCGGCGATTTGCGTCAAGGTGTGTTTCCCTTCGCGGAGAAGCTCTTTCGTGTATTCGATACGCAAGGTATTTACGTATTCGATAATCGTTTTCCCAAACGCCTGCTTAAAGGCGGCGGAGAGGGTGGTTTTGTTGGTGTTAAAGAGGAAACAAAGCTCCTCAACGGCGATGCGGTGGCGATAATTCTCGTCCAAATACCGCTTCACCTCATAAATACGGGTATTTTCCACCGCAACGGGTTTTTGAATGTGTTTGATCGGTTGGGTGGTCAAGCGCACGCACTTGATCAAAAAGATTTGCAAATAATCCTTGATAAGCTGGTCCGCGCCAAAGGAAAACACCTTTCGTTTTTTCATATCCTTGACGTTGGGTACGCCGTAGGGGGGCAGGTACACGGTACGCGCCTCCTTGATGATTTCCGCCAGCATTGTTTGTAAATCCTCCCCCAAGCGCAAGGGGGCGCGCATAAGGACTTCAAGGTTGTCAGAGCTACACTCAAAGCCGATGATAATCAGGTTTGGCGCAATCTTTTCGTTGCACGTGAGCGAATGGTTTTGGTTTGCGCCGTGCAAAATCATTTCATTTTGCTGTAAAATGCCCGTATATCCGTCGGAAGAGATTTCCACACTCCCTTTGTCGACGTAAATCAACTCGCAAAACTCGTGGGAGTCGTTGACGGTGTGGTAGTTGGGCGTGAATTCAAAATAATGCACGTTGGCAAGCCGCGTCACCCTTAAATCGTTTTTGAAATTTTTAAGGACAAAGTCCATGCTTGGTACTCCAAAACAAAAATATTTACAATATTGTACCAAAAAAATACTATTTTGTAAAGACAAAACGGGTAAGATGTGCTACAATGAAAGAAAAAATATTTTTTTGAGGTGAAAATTATGGCAAGAGTATGTATTCCCGATTACGAATATCAAGAAAGAATCCAACGCGCGGCAAAAATGTTGCGTGAAAGAGGCTTGGACGTTATGGTGGTAGCTTCCACGGAAAGCGACTACGCAAACGCAAGATATTTCTCTGGTTTTTGGCCTGTATTTGAAAGAGCAGGCGTAGCGATTTCCGCAAACGGCGACGCAGCGCTTTTGGTTGGTCCTGAATCGGAAGTATTTGGCGCGGACTTTGGTAAAATTGAAAAGGTATTCGTACTTCGCGAATTTAGAGAATCCGCAGACCCTTCCTACCCCGAATTGACCCCTTCGACCTTCAACGAAGTGTTCAAGGCACTCGGCGTTACGGGTGAAAACATCAAAATCGGCTTGGGTAGCTATGTAGAATGTACTTTGCCTATTTATGAAGGCTTGAAGGACGCGTATCCCAAGGCTGAAATTGTAAAATGCAACGATATCATGGTAGATTTGCGTAAGATTAAGAGCGAAAATGAAATCGCTTGTCTTCGTGAAGGTTTCCGCATTATTGAAATCGCAACGGACGAAGTTATCAAGGCATTGAAACCCGGTGTTACCGAACTCCAAATGGTAGGTATCGCGCAAAAGGTTATTTATGAACATGGCGCTGAATACGAAGGCTTGCCCATGTACGTATTCTCCGAAGCAAGCACCCGTCATGCAATTTCCCGTTCGAGATATCGTGAAATCGGTAAAAACGACATTGTTCAGCTCAACCTTTCGGCAAAGATTGACGGGTATTCCCCCTCAATCGGTTTGCCCGTATGTATGGGTAAGCTCGAAGGGGAACGCCGCGACCTTATCGAATTCTGTAAGAAGATGCACGAATGGACGGAACAACAGCTTAAAGCAGGCGTATATGCGGACGACGTTGCAAAACGTTTCTTGCAAATGTACAAAGATGCAGGCTACGGCAAGAACTACGTTTACGGCCCTTGCCACGGTACGGGTATGATCGAGGTAGAAGCGCCTTGGATGGAAACCTCTACCCACTATCCTTTGGAAAAGAACATGACTTTCCAAATTGACACGTTCATTTCTGGTCCTACGTTCGGTTGCCGTTGGGAAAAGGGTGTTGCAATCCGTGAAGACGGTTGTGAAAGCTACACGGACTATTTGAAGAAGGGCATTATCGAGCTGGGATTCTAAAAGAGTGAATTGGCTTCGCCGTGAATTGAAAACAAAGTTTTCGTGAATTGCGGTTTTCACCGCGTGAATTGCAAACCTTTGGTTTGCGTTATGGAAAAATAAAAAATAACGTCTAACAAGACTCTGGGATTGTTATTCAAATTCTTTCCGCAACGACGGCTATCGCCGTCAATTCATGTATTCGCAGAATACAATTCACGCAAGTGGCGCTTGCAATTCACGCTTGCGTAGCAATCAATTCACTTCGACTGAAGGGAGAAACAAAATGATTGTAGGTAAAAAAGATTGGATTATTCCCGATTGCGAACTTCCTCCCGAAGGGGAAGGCGTGTTGAAAGGGCACGAAAGCGTGATTATCGTTAATGATACGGACGAAAAAGCCGTTATCAAGGTAAAGCTTTACTTTGCGGACAAAGACGCTTACGAAGGGATTACTTGGGAAGTAGAACCCCAGCGCGTGCGTTGTTTTAGAATGAACAATACGGACGATATGTGCGGTTTTGTCGTGCCTTTGGAAACGCAGTACGCGATGAAGTTAGAAAGCACGCAGCCTATCGTTGTGCAGTATGGCAGACTTGACAATCGTCAAACTAACCTTGCATACTATACCACGCTTGCCTATTAAGGAGTAAAATTATGATTTTAGACCATTCCTTTCCCCGTGAAACGGATTACGTAAAGAAGAATAACATTCCGCTTGTCATCGTAGGCGGTACGGTAGAATACCACGGCGCGCATTGTTCGTACGGCTGCGACACCTTGATAGCCGAAGGCTTGGTGAAAAAGCTCGCCGAAGAAAAGGAAATGATGCTCGCCCCTACCATTTCTTACAGCCCTGCAAGTTATGCAGTAGGCGGCAGAAAGAGCGGTACGGTACACGTGCCTGAACGCGCTTTTGAAGACTACGTTTATTACGTTTTCAAAAGTATGCTCTATTCGGGTTTTAGAAATATTTATGTAGTCATTCATCATCAGTTTGAACAGGAAAGCGAGATGCCCATGACCCTTTGCTACCGCACGGCGGCAAAGCGCGCGACCATGGAATATCTCGAAGAAACGCTTGGCGAAGGCTGGTGGGGAAGCGAAAGCTATGCGAACTACTACGAAGAATTAGAGGGCGCGAACAACCCGTTCGGCTGGATTAAGGTGATTCCTACGATGTCTACGGCGGTACAAAATGCAACGGGCTACGACCATGCAGGCAAGTATGAAAGCTCCATTTTGATGGCGCTTTATCCCGATTGCATCAAGCTTGACCGCATCGACGATATCAAGCACTGGTTTACCGAAAGCGCAAGAGAGGCAAACAAAGAGCTTGGCGATGAAATGGTGAAACAGTCCTTGGCTTATTTGAAAGAAGCGATCAAATGAAAAAGTTACATCTAATTTGCACTTCGCATATTGATCCGATTTGGCAATGGACGTGGGATGAGGGGATTGCGGCGGCGATCGCCACCTTTCAATCCGCGGCGGATTTACTTGAGGAATTCGACTACGTCTTTTGCCATAACGAGGCGATGGTGTACGAAGCCATAGAAGAAAGCGCGCCTGCCCTGTTTACGAGGATTCAAGGCCTTGTAAAAGAGGGAAAATGGAAGATTGTCGGCGGCTGGTATTTACAACCCGATTGCAATATGCCGTCGGGTGAAACTTTTATACGCCAAATCAGCGTAGGTAAGGGGTATTTCGAAGAGAAATTCGGTGTGATCCCGACGGTGGCGTATAACTTTGACTCCTTCGGACACAGCGTGGGGCTTCCGCAAATTTTGGCAAAGAACGGTTACACGGCGTATATGGCTTGCCGTCCGAGAAAGGACGCGCAATTTACTTATCCTGGGCGTTTTTACAGGTGGACTTCCCCTGACGGTAGCTCCGTGATTGCAACCAACAGCGAAACGTACGGTACCTTGCTTGGTACGGCGGCAGAGAAAATCAAAAACGAAGCGGCTGGCTCGTCCGTGTGGATGCTTGGCGCTGAGGGAACAACGGAAGGTCGTGACGGTATGGAAGGGGTGGACTACTCTCTTTGGGGGGTAGGTAACCACGGCGGCGGTCCGTCGAGAAAGGATTTGCGGGATATTGCCGCATTAAAAATTGAGGATACGGAAATTATACACAGCTCCCCTGAGGCGCTGTTTGCGGATCACCCAACGGTGAGCGGTGAGGTGAAAACCTCCCTCGTAACCTGCATGCCTGGTTGCTATTCGTCCATGGCGCGTATCAAGCAGGGCTTCCGCCGGGCGGAAAATATGTTCTATGCAACGGAAAAAATGCTTGCGGTTGCGAAATTAAACGGCATTTCCTTTGATTTGACTGATTTGAAGGGGGCGGAAAAGAAAATCTTACTCGCAACATTCCACGACATCCTACCCGGTACCTGCGTGGAGGAAGGGGAAAGAGAGGGTTTGTGCGCGTTGTCCTTGGCGGAAAAGGTGAGCCGAGATTACCGCACGAAAGCATTTTTGCGTATGGCGATGAGCCAAGCCAAGGCAAAAATCGGGGAATTCCCCGTGTTTGTTTTTAACTATGCGCCCTATGAGGTGACGGCGCCGATTGAGGTGGAATTCATGCTGGAAAACCAAAACTGGGATCCTGCAGTGCGTTACGTTCCTCATGTATATTACCAAGGGGAAGAGGTGCCTTCACAATGTATCAAAGAGGAATCTACCTTGAATTTGGACTGGCGTAAAAAGGTGGTTTTTGAAGGGAAACTGGCACCCATGTCCTTGACGAGATTTGAAATCAAGGTGTCCGCAGATCCGAGAAAGCCCATTCCTTTAGCTGAATCCTACCCTATGAACGAAGCGCTGAAAAAGCCCGTTTTTGAGGTGTACGACGATACCGCCGATCCTTGGGGAATGAGCGATAAGGAGTTGCTTGCCATGGGGGAAAACCCCGTCGAAATGCGTGAAATGACGGGGCAAGAGATTGCGGATTTTTGCGTATGGAAAGAGGGGCTTTCTTGCGAGCGCAGGATTGAAGACGGCGAAGTGCTTTCCGCCTACGAGGGGATATATACCAACGGCAACAGCAAGGCGATTTTGCAGGTGAAAAAATACAAAAACTTCCCCTACACCGATATGAGGGTGACGGTGGAATTTGCGGAAAAGAACAAGCTTTTGCGTGTGAAAATTCCTTTACCTGAAGAATTTCAGGACGGTGTTGCGGTGGGTGACGGACCCTTTGTTTTTGAGGAAAAGCCCAACTGCGAATGCGTATTCCAAAAATGGTTTGGCGTACAAAACAAGCAGGGTAAAATTTTTGCCGTTCTCAATGACGGGGTGTATTCGGGCAAGGTGGAAAACGGGTATATTTACCTCACCTTGTTGCGTGGTACGGGGTATTGCTTCCACCCGATCGGGGATTTGCAATTATACCCCGAAGATCGTTACTTACCTCGAATTGACGGGGGCAGGTATGCGTTCAATCTTCGTTTGTATAGCGGTGAAGTGACGGAAATCTACCAAATGGCAGAGCTTTTCAACCAGCTTCCCTATGCGGTAAACGTTTTCCCGACGGGCAAGGAAAGTAGTGTGTTTGCAGGCGTTACCTTGGCGGGAAATGCGGTGCTGACAAATTGCCATGTCAACAAAAAAGGGGAGCTCATCGCGCGCATCTATAACCCTGCGGAGGAAACGGAAAAGTTCCGCTTGCAGGCAGGCGATATATTCGTGGAGGACGTTGCGCATAAGGGTGAAGTCTTGTCCGTAGTTTTCAAAGACGGACAAGGCAAGGTATATCACGATCAAATGCCCGTATAAGAGATAAAACAAAAAACGCACCTCGCAAAGGTGCGTTTTCATTTTACTTTGGTTATACGCCTAAGATTTTACGAAGCTGTGCCTCGGCATCGTTATAATTGTCAAACTCGATGACGTAATCGCAAAGCTCCGCGCTCTTCAGCTCTGGCTCGATTGCCAAAATGCGGTTGGCTTTGTCCTCGTAAGAGGAATTTTTCCGTAAAATGGAATGGATCAGCGCGCGTTTGTCGCGTTGGATATAGATTGTGGTGACGTTGGGGTAGTTGGTCTTTAAGGACATCATACCGCAAACGTCCATCGTGGTCATCACGTGCTTGCCTTTGGCAAGGATTGCGTCCACGTCCGATTTGCGAGAGCCGTAGGCGTGTCCTGCGTACATGGTGGACTGGAACATTTCACCGCTTTCTTCCATTTCGCGGAAGGTTTCCAAATCGACGTAGTTATACCAGCTGTTCATTTCCACCGCGGTAGGGTCGTTGGTGGTGTAGCTCATCAGCTTTTCAAAACGATCGGTCTTTTCCAAAACACGGGTGGCGATTTTTGATTTACCGCTGCCCGACGGACCAACCAACACCACAATACTCGGCTCGTCTAAGGAGTAACGTTTTTGATTGACGTTGTAGCTGTCGCTGATGACCTCGACAAACTTCAAAAACTCGTCGTAGGTATTCACCGCCATCATACCCGTAGCGTCCGCATTCCAAGGACGGCGCATCAAAATCGGGTAGCGCGCGTTGGAACGAATCACGTTGTGCATGGCATCGTCAAAGAGGATGTCCACGTGAATTTTATCCTTGCGGGAGCCCATATAGATATGATCGGCAGGGATTTGCGGGAATTCTTCCATGATACGCTTTGCGCGGATACCCATAAATTCAGGGGGGATCGCGGTGGAAATAAACACTTCGGTCATCTTCGAGAGCTTTTCCACAAACTCCTTTGCGCCCTGAATAACGGGTTGCGTGCGGTAAAATTCGGGATCGTTAAAATACTCCCTAATCACGTCAATACGCGTGCCGAGAGGACCCCAGCCCGTCACTTCGTACATACTGAGAGGGGGATCGAATTTATATTTTTCATTTGCCAAGCGAATGGCGTAAGCCGTACATTCCATCAACAAATCGTCGATGTCTAAGGCGGTAGAAAGGCGATATTTTCTATTCATAGCCTATCCTCCTTTGGTATTTCAACCGATTATAAAAAAAGTAGCTTGGGCCGTGTTTGATACAGAAACACGGAAAGCTACGACGATCTACTTAAGGGCATTATACAGTAAAAAACGCCAAAAATCAATACCTTTTATAAAAATTATATGCAAAATAGACAAAAAAGTTCTATTACCCCTTGAAAAAGGGGAAAATCTATGATATAATGCCCATTGTGTCATAGATATAAAGAAATACACCTATTTTATAGGAGGGGATTATATGAGATACGACGTTATCATCATCGGCGCAGGTCCCGGCGGTATTTTTTCCGCATACGAGTTGACGCGCGCAAATAAAAATTTGAAGGTGGCTGTCTTTGAAACGGGGCATGCCCTCGCAAAACGCAAATGTCCCATCGACGGGGAAAAGGTAAAAAGCTGTATCAACTGTAAAAGCTGTTCTATCATGAGCGGGTTTGGCGGCGCAGGCGCATTCTCGGACGGTAAATACAACATCACCAACGATTTCGGCGGTACGCTGTACGAGTATTTGGGTAAGCAAAAGGCGTTGGAATTGATGCGCTACGTGGACGAAATCAATATGCGTTACGGCGGCGAGGGGACGAGGTTGTACTCGACCGCTGGCTCGCAATTCAAGAAACTTTGCATGCAAAACGATTTGCACCTTTTGGACGCGTCCGTTCGTCACCTGGGTACAGACATCAATTACGTAGTGCTTGAAAACCTTTATAACGAGCTGAAGAATCAGGTAGATTTCTACTTTGATACCCCCGTCGTGAAGGTGGAAAAGACGGAAAATGGTTACCATGTATTGACCGAACAGGAAACCTACGAAGGGGAATATTGTATCATCTCGGTAGGTAGAAGTGGTAGCAAATGGATGCAGCAGGTATGCGATGAAATGAAAATTGCCACGAAATCGAACCGAGTGGACCTTGGCGTGCGCGTGGAAATTCCTGCGGAAATTTTCTCCCACATTACCAACGAATTGTACGAAAGTAAAATCGTTTACCGTACCGAAAAATACGGTGATTTGGTGCGTACCTTCTGTATGAACCCCAAGGGCGCGGTGGTTAGTGAAAACACCAACGGTATCGTTACCGTAAACGGCCACAGCTACGAAGACCCTGCAAAGCAAACGAACAACACCAACTTTGCGTTGCTTGTTTCCAAGCATTTCTCCGAACCTTTCCACGATTCGAACGGCTACGGCGAATCGATAGCGCGCCTCAGCAATATGTTGGGCGGAGGTATCATCGTACAGCGTTTTGGCGACCTAATCCGTGGTCGTAGAAGTACACCTTCGCGTATCCGTGAATCTTTCACCGTACCTACCTTGAGCGCCACGCCCGGGGATTTGAGCTTGGTACTTCCCAAACGTTTGTTGGACGGCATCATTGAGATGATTTATGCGCTCGATAAAATTGCGCCCGGTATGGCAAACGACGATACGCTCCTTTACGGCGTAGAGGTTAAATTCTACAACATGGAGGTAGAGGTAGACGAAAATCTCCAAAGCCGTTACGAAGGCTTGTACGTAATCGGCGACGGCAGCGGTATTACCCACTCGTTATCGCATGCGTCCGCTAGCGGTGTGCACGTAGCAAGACAAATCGCTGAAAAAATAAAATAACCCACCCATGTACGCGGTGAAATAGAAAAATGCCCCGTTTTCGGGGCGTTTTTTAATGGATTTTTGAAAGGGGAAAAATTTTAACGAATAACGGTTGAAAAAAATGTGAAAGTATGCTATAATCTCTTTATATAAAAAGTGAGGGCGGTATGGCACTTTCTGAAAAAACGAAAAAATGGCTAAAGAAAAATGCGGATATTTCCCTAAAAGGGAAAACGGTGTTAATTACGGGCGCAAACAGCGGTATCGGTTTTAAGGAAACGGAGCTTATGCTGTATTTGGGCGCGGACGTGATTATGGCGTGCCGAAACCTTCAAAAAGCCGCCGCCTCCCGCGATGCTTTATTGCAGGATTACCCCAACGCAACCATCACCCTGATGGAGTTGGATGTGGCAAGCTTTGACTCCATAGACCGCTTTGCGGAAACCCTTTCACAAGAAAAGACGGATATGGATTATTTTGTCAACAACGCAGGGGTATTTCATCAGCCCAACCAAAAAACGGCGGACGGGTTAGAGCTGGTGATCGGTACAAATTACGTCGGTGTGTATTATTTGACGGAAAAAATCCTCCCGTATTTGCAGACTTTATCCCACAAAGTGGGATATATCAACACCGTTTCCATTATTCATAAGATTGCAAAAATCAACTACAAAGATTTTTACTACGAGAAAAAATATAAAAATTTCGGCGCGTATGCCCGTTCGAAATTATGTCTTGCCCGTTATACGTATGCGCTTGCAAACCGTTGTAAGGAGAGCAACGTGCAGGTATGGATGATACACCCTGGCATTGCGATGACGCCTTTGGGCTTAAACGCCTTTGGCGGTAAAGTGAAAGGGGCGGCGAGCCTTTTTAGGGGCTTGTTCAATACCCCTGAAAAATCCGCGTTGGCGTTGGCGTACCTGACGGGACGGCAGGAGGCGGAGGGCAGTATCATCGGCCCGAACGCTTTGTTCGGCGGTTGGGGATATCCCAAGAAAAACCGCATTTTGCGTAAGGTAAAAGTGGGCGCGGACGAGTTGATTGATTTCACCGAACAGGAAATTCACCGCATACGCTCGGAAAAGGGCGAGAAAGGGGTTTGTTATGAAAAAAATGATTAAAAAAACAGCGTGTTTATTGGCGGGGTTATTGAGTATAACTGCCTTTTCCGCTTGTGACGGTTTTTTCCCGAAACAGGGGGAGGACGGGGTGCAAATCCTTTGTGAAAATGAGGTGGGCAGCGCGTTGATCGCTGGCGAGCAAACGGAAATTACCATAGGCAAAGAGGTTGGGGGTAAAAATTACCTGACGATTACCCTGCAAAACGACGTATCCTTGGTGGGGTATATTCACTATACCGATCAAAACAATACCGCAATCACGCACAAGGAAAAATTCTTTATCGAAGCGGACGCGCACACCTTTTCCATGTTTTTGGACGGTATTCGTATCGGGGCCTTTGGTGATTTTGAAAAGCGTATCGACAAAATCACCCTGCAAAACGTAGAGGGGAGAAAGAGCGGTGTGATCCGTGTGGAAAAGGTAACCATTTCGGATAGAACATACAACAACCAAGAATTGCTGTATTTAGATAATGGAATGATGAGGGTGGGTGCATCCCTTGCCGCAGGCGGCGCGTTGTGCCACCTGGAAAGCTTGAACAGAAACGTTGTGGAATATATCGACAAGAGCGGTAACGTCCGTATCGACGAGGGAATTGACCCGAATACGGTAAACCTGATTACGGATAAGGTAAATCTTATCAACGTGCACGATTTAGGGAGAGAAATTCAGCAATCTTACTACTCTTATGTGGGAGAGGAAAATGGATATAAACCCGATGATGAGGTTTTGTATGACGGTATCGGGGATGGTTACATATACAATCCCGTACAGGCAGGCAGCGCGGGGGATAAACAAACGCAAATTATTGATTATGAATTGACGGAAAACAGGGTGTACATAAAATCTCGTCCGCAGGACTGGTTTTTTGACAACACGCAAACGGATGCGTATATGGAAAGCACCTATACCTTTGATAATGGCGGTTCGCTGATTGTTACCAATCGCTTTACAAACTTTGCGCAATTTACGGGTATGGAAGAAGTGTCCATTTGCGGACAAGAAATCCCTGCTGTTTACATTGTACACCCCTTGAATTATTTTTATTGCGAAACGGTAGACGGGGTTATCAACGATCCTGGGTTAAGCCCCATCCCTACCTCTAACTGTAAATCTTCCTTATTGCAAGAAATGAAGGGGAATTACTGGTATCAGCTTTCTACGGAAACGATGGTTGGCGACTGGCTTGCTAACGTGAACGATAAGGGCTTTGGCTTGGGGATGTATATGCCGAACGTGGAACGTTTCGCTGCATCGCGCGGTTGGAAATCTACGGCCTATACCTTTGTTTCAAATCATTATTATGATAATCAAATTTATGATTTACACGAGTTGCGTCTTATCCCTAGTGCATATGTGGATAATTATAACTATATCAGTCCTTCGGTGACCCGTAGAATGGTGGATTTTGTGCCTTTTGAATATAGTTTTGCTCTCTATATCGGTAAGGTGGAAGAAATGCGAGAACAGTTTGTCTACCTGAAAGAGAATAAAACGATTAAAAATGAGGGGATTGATAATTGGGCGAAAGAATAAATACATTTTTTAGAGGATTTATTTTCTAAATTACTTGACAAAGTGAAATTTTGTGATATAATAACGATATAATCTATTTGGAGGATATATAATATGAAGAAATTACTTTGTGGCATTTTGGCTGTAACGGCTCTTTTCTGCTTCGCTGCTTGTCAGGACGGTAAGTGTGACGAATGCAAGACGGAAGAAAACGTAAAAGTTTACGAAACGAAAGATGGTGAAGAAGTTGAATACTGCCCCGAATGCTATTTGAAAGCAGTTGGCAACAACATTCTCGGCGGTTTGCTTGGCTAATTAAAAGCAAATAAAAACGGATGCGCATTGCATCCGTTTTTTGTATATTTTACATAAAACATCGTACCATGTACGCGTTGAATATAGAAAAGACCTCCCAAACGGAAGGTCTTTTTATTTAATCCAAAGTCAGTTTGGTGAATGCGCGAAGCTAACTATAAGAACGTCAGCTAAGACACTTTACTGCCTCCAAAGTCAGTTTGGTGAATGCACGAAGCTATCTATAAACACGAACGCCAAGACACTTTACTGCCTCCAAAGTCAGTTTGGTGAATGCGCGAAGCTAACTATAAGAACGTCAGCTAAGACACTAAGTCTTGCCAGCGGAGGCCCTCCGTTTAGAATTCGATTTTTTCTTCAATGTACTTAATCGCTTCGTCTACGGTCACGCGGATTTGTTCCATGGTATCGCGGTCACGTACCGTAACGGTGTTGTCTTCCAAAGTTTGGAAGTCAACGGTTACACAGTAAGGGGTACCGATTTCGTCCTGGCGGCGGTAACGTTTACCGATCGAGCCAGTCAAGTCATACGTAGCAGGGAATTTCTTCAACATCTTCGCATAGATCGCATCCGCCGCTTCGGAAAGGTTCTTCTGAAGAGGCAATACCGCGCACTTGAAAGGAGCAAGCGCAGGGTGGAAATGCATTACCGTACGGATATCGTTCTTTTCCGCATCAACCACTTCTTCATCGTAAGCGTCGGTAAGGAATGCAAGCACTACACGGTCCGCGCCAAGCGAGGGTTCTACTACGTAGGGTACGTATCTTTCGTTGGTTACGGGATCGAGATAGGTGATAGGCTTACCGCATTCTTTTGCGTGCTGGGAAAGGTCGTAATCCGTTCTGTCCGCAATACCCCAAAGCTCACCCCAACCGAATGCAAACTTATATTCAAAGTCGGTCGTTGCCTTGGAATAGAAGCAAAGTTCTTCGGGCGAATGATCGCGGAGGTGAAGATTTTCTTCCTTCATGCCGAGGGAAAGGAGCCAGTTCTTGCAGAAATCCTTCCAGTAAGCAAACCATTCAAGGTCAGTACCGGGTTTGCAGAAGAATTCGAGTTCCATTTGTTCAAATTCACGGGTACGGAAGGTGAAGTTACCGGGGGTAATTTCGTTTCTGAACGATTTACCGATTTGACCGATACCGAAAGGTACGCGCATACGGGTGGAGCGTAGAACGTTTTCAAAGGTCACGAAGGTACCCTGTGCGGTTTCGGGACGAAGGTAAACGGTGTTCGTCGAATCCTCCGTAACGCCTTGGAAGGTTTTGAACATAAGGTTGAATTTTCTAATCGAGGTAAAGTCGGAATTACCGCAGATAGGGCAAACGATTTTGTGTTCTGCAATGAATGCTTCCAAAGCATCGTTGTCCATTGCTTCTACTTTTACGTCAAGACCCTTTTTCGCCACGTAGTTTTCTACGAGGTTATCCGCGCGGTGACGCGCTTTACAGGTTTTACAGTCCATCAAAGGATCGGAGAAACCGCCAAGGTGACCGGATGCCTTCCAGGTACGCGTGTCCATCAAGATTGCGCAATCAACACCCGTATTGTAAGGGTTTTCCTGAACGAATTTTTTCCACCATGCCTTTTTCACGTTGTTCTTCAATTCCACGCCCAAAGGACCGTAATCCCAGGTGTTTGCAAGACCGCCGTAAATTTCACTGCCGGGGAAAATAAAGCCTCTGTTCTTGCACAGAGAAACTAATTTTTCCATAGTTACTGCTCTTTTTTCAGCCATAACGATATACTCTCCATTTCAGATTTTGACCCCGCGAGGAGTCCTAAAATTTATTTGATATAATTATACGACATTTTACGCGGATAAGTCAAACGAAAGGGGAAGAATTTTCTAATTTTTTTCACTTGCCATAGGCGTATTTTCTTGAAAAGCCGGTAGCCCGAAAAAAAATTGGAAAAAAGACAAAAAAATCATAAAAAAATGCGTCAGAACTATTCCCTTTTTTGCGGAGATGTGTTATAATGGTATAACTAAAGTTATAAGTTGGCGAATTATACCCATTATTTTGGTAAGCACAAGGAGAGAAAATATGCTTTCGGATATCGAAATTGCGGAGAGCGCGGAGCTGCTTGATATCCGCGAGGTGGCAAAAACCTTAAACCTCACGGAAGAAAATTTAGAATTGTACGGCAAATACAAGGCAAAGATTACGATGCCTAAAGACGCAAAGAGAAATGCAAAGCTCATTTTGGTGACGGCAATCAACCCTACCTCGTCGGGGGAAGGGAAAACCACCGTTTCTATCGGGCTTGCGGACGGCTTGTCTAAACTCGGCAAGCGCGCGTGCCTTGCGTTGAGAGAACCCTCGCTCGGTCCCGTATTCGGTATCAAGGGCGGCGCGGCAGGCGGCGGCTATTCACAGGTAGTGCCTATGTCCGAAATCAATTTGCACTTTACGGGTGACTTGCATGCGATTACCGCGGCAAACAACCTCTTGTGCGCGTTGATGGATAACCACATTTTCCGTGGCAATGAATTGAAGATTGACACCAACAACATCTACTTCCACCGTTGTATGGATATGAACGAGCGTCAGCTCATCAACGTTATGATCGGCGGCAAGGGCAGAGGTGTGGAACGTGAAGACCACTTTGATATCACGGCGGCAAGCGAAGTTATGGCGGTGTTGTGTTTGGCAACGGACATTGAAGACTTGAAGAAACGCCTTGGCAACATCATCGTGGGCTTGAACACGGATGGCGAATACGTGCGCGCAAAGGATATCCCCGGTGCAGTTGGCTCGATGGCGGTGCTTTTGAAAGATGCGATGAAGCCCAACCTTGTACAAACCTTAGAACATACCCCTGCGATTATTCATGGTGGCCCGTTTGCGAACATCGCGCACGGCTGTAACAGTGTGCAGGCAACCTATGCGGCAATGGGTCTTGCGGAATATGCGGTAACGGAAGCAGGCTTTGGTGCGGACTTGGGCGCGGAAAAATTCCTCGACACAAAGTGTCGTGCGGCTGGAATTGAACCCGATTGCGTAGTCATCGTTGCAACGGTAAAAGCGTTGAAACTCCACGGCGGTGCGGACAAAACCACCCTTTCGGAAGAAAACTTGGTGGCTTTGGAAAAGGGTATGCCCAACCTCTTGAAACATATTGAAAACATCAAAAACGTATATAAAAAGCCCGTTGTGGTTGCGATGAATCGTTTCTTCACCGACACCCAAGCGGAAACCGATTTCGTAATCGAAACGGTGAAAAAGGCTGGCTCGACCGCGGTATTCACCGACGTATTCTTGAAAGGCGGCGAGGGTGGTAAAGAGCTTGCGGCGGAAGTTGTTAAGGCTTGCGAAATCCCCTCAAAAATGGAATTCCCTTACGATTTGAATGAGGGAGTTTGCGAAAAGATTGAAAATATTGCGAAGAAGATTTACGGTGCGGACGGGGTAGATTTCTTGGAGGAAGCACTCGCAAAGATTAAGACGATTGAAGAAAAGGGCTGTGGAAACTTGCCCGTAATCATTGCAAAAACGCAGTACTCCTTGTCCGATAATGCGGAATTACTCGGCAGACCTGAAGGGTTTAGGGTAACGGTACGCGACATCGTATTGAAGGGCGGCGCAGGCTTTATCGTAGCTATCGCAGGTAAAATTATGTTGATGCCTGGTTTGGGTGCGCATCCTGCGGCGGAGAAGATTGATCTGCTTTCCGACGGCACCATCATCGGCTTGTCGTAAAACGACGTATTTGCTTCGCAATATTGCGTCGCGGCTCGGTTGCGTACTACTTGTACGCGCCCTCACCGTTCCTTATCTTGCTCGCAACTACCTCGTTTGAGTGGAACTTGATGCGTTTGGCTCTTCGCGAACTGCTCGCAACTACCTCGTTTCACAAGAGAGAAACTTTACTGTTGCACTTTAATGAAATTAAACCTTTTAGAGAGAACTTATGAAAACGATTGAAGCAACGAATTTTATTGAACAAATCATCAACGATGATATTGAAAACGGGAAAATTAACGCGGTGCAAACCCGTTTCCCTCCCGAGCCCAACGGTTATCTCCATATCGGGCATATCAAGAGTATGCTCGTAAACTTCGGTACGGCGAAGAAATATGACGGCAAATGCAACCTCTTCTTCGACGATACCAACCCTTCCAAGGAAAAAACCGAGTTCGTAGATGCTATCCGTAAGGATATCGCATGGGTAGGGTATGACTGGGCAAAGGAAGTGTACGCATCCGACTTTTTCGGCGTTATCTACGAATATGCTGAAAAGTTGATTATGGACGGCAAAGCCTTCGTGTGCGATCTTTCCCCCGAGGAAATCAGCGCAACGCGCGGCAGCCTTACCGAAGCAGGCAAGGAAAGCCCTTACAGAAACCGTAGTGTGGAAGAAAACCTTAAGCTTTTCCGTGAAATGAAAGCAGGTATGTATCCCGACGGCAGCAAGTGCTTGCGTGCGAAGATTGACATGGCATCGCCCAACATGAACATGCGCGACCCCGTTATCTATCGTATCTTGCGTTGCACCCACCACCGCACGGGTGATACTTGGTGCATCTATCCCATGTACGATTATGCGCATCCCATTTGCGACTACTTGCAGGGGGTTACTCATTCCCTTTGCACCCTCGAATTTGAGGATCACAGACCTTTGTACGACTGGGTAGGTATCAACCTTGGCTTTGAACCGAAACCCCGTCAAATCGAATTTGCTCGTTTGGCAGTAACCAACACGGTTATGTCCAAGCGTTACCTTAAAAAGTTGGTGGAAGAAGGCCACGTACACGGTTGGGACGATCCTCGTATGCCTACGGTTACCGGTCTTAGAAACCGTGGCGTACCTCCCGAAGCGTTGCTTGACTTCTGTACGAAGATCGGTATCGTAAAAGCGAACTCCGAATGTCAGCTTTCCTACTTGGAAGCTTGCATCCGTGACAACCTCAACGAAAATGCCGAACGCGCTATGGCGGTGTTGGAGCCTTTGAAGGTGACGATCACCAACTACGAAGGGGAAGAAATGTTGGATTCGGCAATTCACCCCTTAAAGCCCGAGCTTGGCACTCGTAAAGTGGCGTTCTCGAATGTGGTATATATCGACAAGGCGGATTTCACCATGGATCCCCCGCCCAAGTACCAACGTTTGAAACCGGACGGCTACGTTCGTTTGAAGGGTGCGTACATCATCCATTGCGATGAAGTGGTGCAGGACGAAAACGGCAACGTGGTAGAACTCAAATGTTCCTACATTCCCGAAAGCAGATCCTCGAACGATACCAGCGGCTTGAAGGTGCGCGGTACCATTCAGTGGGTAGACGGCAAAACGGGTGTGGATGCGGAAATCCGTAAATACGGCGTACTCCTTAAAGATGCAGAATACGCAGGGCAGGATTTCGGCGAACGTATGAAGTTGGACAGCGAACATATTTTCCAAGGCAAGGCAGAGCCTTATCTTGCGGAAAGCGAGGATGGGAAGCAGTTCCAGTTGATGCGTATCGGCTACTACAAAAAATGTGTGGATGCAAACGGCAAGCTTGTATTGTCGGAAATTGTGTCTTTGAAAGATAACTTTAACAAGTAAAAATAGCGTAAGCGCGTAGCAATACGCGTGAGCGTTGGTGAATAGAAGGAGAAAAAGATGTTTTCTTTACATTCAATTATGGCTACTGGGTTAGCAGGAAGCTTGCCGATGATCATCGGGATCGTGGCAGGGGTTATACTGGCAGCGGCGTTTATCGTGGGCTTTGTAAAAGGTTTCCGTAAAGTTAGCTGGGACGGTTTGATTTGGGCAACGGCGGCGGGCTTGTTCTCGTTCGTTGGTTTCTTGATTGAACCGACGGGGGGCGTGGTGCGCAAAGTTGCCATCATGATCCTGTTCGCGCTCTTATACGTTGTAGGTGCGTTGGCGGTTTACGGGCTTTTGGCGCACTACGTTCGTCCTAAAATTAGATGGGTTAAGGACGACGTAAACGGGGATACCACGCTTGCGGAATACGGATTGGAATTTGAACCTGAATATCTTGATTATGACGGGGAAGACGATCCTAGACCTTACGGCAAACGCTTGCACAAAACGGGTTTCAACCCTCCCAGCTTGTTTGGCAGATTGCTCGGCGGCTTGGCTTGTGCAGCAACGGCTGGTATGATCATTTGGTCGGTGATTGCAATTGCGCTTTTGGGCATCAATGCAACCCGCCTTTCCGAAATGGTAATCGGCAGCGTATTGCAGAATGAAACGGTTGCAAAGCTCTTGGGCTACGCGCAAAAGTTTGCTTTGGACTGGTTGTGCCTCGGTTTCATCTTCTTCGTGGCAAAGATGGGCTTCAGCAAGGGTTTAATGAACAGCCTTAGAAGTATCTTTGTATCGGTTGGTACGGTGGCGTTGTTGGGTGTAGCGTTTGTATTGCCTTTCACCAGTATTGTAACGCGCGAAACGGGTTTGTTCTATTTCTTGAACACCTTGTCGGAAAGATGCGCAGCTGCTATGAGCCGTTTCCCTCTTTCGGGTGTTCTTGGTAAGTTGGCAACGGGCGCATGTCTTGCGGTTGGCGTTGTAATCGTGATGTTCCTTTTCAACTTGCTTTTGAAAAAGTGCTGCAAGATGGTTAGCGCTACTGCTCCTACCCGTATCGTGGATCAAGTGCTTTCCTGCGGTTTGTACATGATGATTGCCGTTGTAATCTGTATCGGTGTTTGGTTTGGTCTTGGCCTTATGGATTATCTTGGCATTTTGAAGGTTAGTGAAATTTTACATGAGGATGCATATCTTTCCAACGGTTTGTTTAGCTTGGCTAAAGCCCTCGTTGATGAATTGAGAGCGTTGATTTAACCTTAAAAAGTAAAAATAAACGGGGCAGGTATGCGTTGAATGCGTACCTGCCTTTCTTATTTCGGTGTGTATTATAGCCTTTTAGCAAGGGGAAATAAGGGTTTTCTTATATATAATAAGGAAAGTGGGCAAAAGAGAAAGTTATTATGGTTAAAATTTTAAAACTATTGACAATTTTGGGCGATTCGTTTATAATAAATATATAATACTATAATGAAGGAAAAAATTATGCGTTTAGTGTTATCTGAAAAAGCGGATTTGGTACAAATTTATGAACAAATGCAGCAAAATTTTTGTTTAGATGAGATAAGAGATTTACCGCAAGCCGAAAGCGTTTATGCAAATGAGAAATACCATTTATACCACCTTTATGAAGGGGATGAAAAGGTAGGGTTTATTGCGATATGGGAGTTTGAGGATTTTGCATTTATTGAACATTTTGTAACCTACGCAAATCATAGAAATAAAGGTTTTGGTGCAAAGGCGTTAGAGGTCGCAAAACAGCGTTACAACCAGCTTATTTTAGAGGTGGAGCCGCCCGAAGAGGAAATGGCTGCACGGCGTTTTGCTTTTTATCAAAGACAGGGATTTGTGCCGAATGATTATTTATACATGCAGCCGTCTTATAGAGAAAACGGCAACGAGGTGCGCTTGATTTTAATGAGTTATCCATGTCGTTTAAGCGATATAGAAGGAAACATCAAAGCAATATATCGCGAAGTTTATGGGAAAGAGTGAGGGATAGAAATGGAAAAGAGACTTATCGTGCGCGCTTTATCACTTGAAGACGATCTTATACAAGTGGCGCGCTTGATCTATGATACGGATGAATATATCTTTCCATATCTTTATGAAAGTGATCTACAAAAGGCGGAACGGGTTATTGTGAAAATGATTCAACGGGATACGATTTACAATTATCGCAATATAACGGTTGCGACGTTGGATGAAAAAATCGTGGGGTTGATCGTTGCGAAAGAGACGCCGATCTTTGTAGATGCCGGTGAAATGATACGGTGCTTTATTGATAGCAATGAAATTGTCGGGGAACGTTTCACAAAGACGTTCAACGAGTATTATAAGCTTTTTGAAGATGAGCCGGAAGGCGTTTATATTGCAAACGTTTGCGTCGATAAAACGTGTCGAGGGGAAGGTATAGGGAAAAAGCTGTTGGCGGCATTTTTACAAAAAAATCCAACGAAAACCTATCATTTGGAGACCGTCAAAGAGAATATAGCGGCGTTAAAAGTATATCAGGCGTGTGGTTTTGAAATCACGAAAGAATATTTGGGATTTATGGATGTTCCTTGCTATCGTATGATGCGCTGAACGAAAGGATTATAAATAAAAAACGAAAGAAGAGGGGAAATCATGGACGTTTTTATCAGTTATGAGCATGAATCTAAATCCATTGCGGATAATATTTGCTCTGTGTTAGAATCGCGCGGGGTGCGTTGTTGGTATGCGCCTCGTGACGTGTATGGGGATTATGCGACTTCTATTGTGGAAGCCATTGAAAAATGTAAGGTTTTCGTGTTGATTTTGAATCACAACTCATCGGAATCTCCGCACGTACTCAATGAAGTGGAAATGGCGTATAAGCGCATTTTAAATGGGGAAATTACAATTATTCCGTTTAAGGTGGACGAGGGGATTCTTTCCAAAGCAATGGAATATTACGTAAAACGCTTGCATTGGATAGACGCCGTTAGCGAGCCGTTGGAAAAGAGTATTCACCACCTTTACGAGCAGTTAGTGCCTATTTTGGGAATAGAAAAATCGGAAAACAAAGGCAAAACAGAAAAGGAAGAGGTGGGTAGAAAGGTTAACCAGTACTATATCCCCGATGACCCGATTGAGTTTGCGAGAATCCAAACGGAAGAAGCGTTGTTATATGGTTATGAAAAGCCCTATTACGACAAACTCCTTTTTGGTAAGGAAAACGTGGCGGTTTTGGATTTTAACGTATTATCCGCGGAATCTACGGTGCGGAAATTTGATCGCGCCGAGGTGGGTGATGCCGTCTTCTTCTCCTATGACCAACAAATGGTAGAGGCAGGGAACCGTATCTGCGAAGATAAAAAGATGCAGTTCTACTTTATGGATTTAACCAAGGACAATATTGATGAAGTGTTGCCGAGGGTGATGAAAGAGAGAGGGTTGAAAGGATTTGACTTCCTCAATCTCACCATGACCATTTTGGATCTGGAAAACCCGTTTAAGGTTTTGAAAAAAATCAAAAAGTACATGAACCCGAACGCCGTTGCATTTATTCGTGACGTTGACGATACGTTGGTGTTTGCATATCCAGATGAAAATCAGTATTTCCGCGAATTCCAGTCTTTCTATAAGTTCAACAAGCTTGGTGGATTCCGAAAATCGGGTAGACAGATTTACAATTTCATGAAAAAATTAGGGGCGAAAGAGGCGCGTTTAGAGCGTTGCGGAATCAATACCACGTGTATGGATTATGATGCGCGCCGTATGTTGTTCGAGGCTTGGTTCTCGTTTATCCCCAATGATTTTGGGCTGATGTTGAAAGATAATCCCAACGACGAAACCGCGAAAGAGGTTTTGGCTTGGGTGGATGAATATTATGATGATTTAGAAGAAGCTTTCTTTGATGATAATTTCATCTTTAACGCAGGCTACGTGATGTATACGGTTTATTTTTAATGGTCTTTGACGTAGAGGTTATAAACAAAAAATACAGGTCGGAGCGGAGGGGAATATGTATACGGCTTTAAGCATACTTTTGTTGTGTTTAGAGGTGGGGATAATCGCTGTTTGGATATTAGATTATTTGGTGTTTAGAAAAAGAACTCTTTTAGATAAAAAGAGTTTGATTTACAGCATCCCCGTTTTTTTAATTATTTATGCGATATATTTAATGGCAACGTTTTATAACGGGACAAAGATAGAATTCTACACTTTGTTTTTGTTGATTCATGAAACGCTGTCCATGGTAGGTATGGAATTAAACATTGATATAGTTGCACCCTTAATTGAGGAAAATCTTTGTTTCCATATCGCGACCATCGGCGCTTGCATTCTTTCGTTGGCAACCGTAATCTTCAGCGTTTTGGTGCTGTTTGGGACGAGAGTATTTAACGCCATAAAGAAGAGAAAAATCTTTATCGCAGGCGGAGATATCGTTATAGGAACGTCGCCTAGCGCCTTGGCATACTTAAAAGCACACAAAAATGCGTTGCTTTGGGTAGAAGAAATGGAACGAAGTGCATACGTGGACTTAATGAAAGAGCAGTATGTCGTACATAAAGCACCGTTGAACATCAAAAACGTGAACAAGCATTTGAGAGGTAAGGAATATCATTTGATTATCTTCCGTGATAATCGTTATTCTTACTCTTCCATATTATCTTGCTTTGAAACGTTAAAGGCGGGGAAGGATAAGCGGTTGTTTTTACATTTGGAAGCAAACGTCAGCGAAATGGGGTTAATCCGTGAAAAATATCTTGCGGACATTTCCGAGGATGCAAACACCTTCGTTTTACCTTTCTGTCGGTACGAGTTGATTGCCCGTCAGTTTGTTATGGAGCATCCCGTAACCAAATATATGCCCAGAAGCTTCTTCAATGAAAACCTCACCTTGAAGGACGACAAAGAGGTGAATATTGTTTTCTTGGGCTTTGGGAAAGTGAATTACGACTTGTTCAAACTGATGGTTACAAATTTCCAGTTTGCGAAGCAAAAGGACGGTCGTTTATATGCCGCGCCCGTACATTACTACACCTTTGAAAAGGACGAGGGGTGTTTAAATAACGAGTATTTCATCAAGTTGTTAAATGGACACGAGGAAGTGTGTAAGAATTCGGACTTGCCGCCGGTAGAGAAAATTTGCGATTTGAAGGATGCGTTGCCGATGGATGCGCATTCTGCAAAAACACGAAAGCAATTGCGTGCCTTGGTCAATGAAAATACGTATACGTATTTTATTGTATCTATCGGAGAGGATTTCCAAGACGCCGCGTTTGCGCATGGGCTTAAAAAGACCTTGGGCGAAGAGACCAATTATAAAATTTTTGTCCGCGCAAAAGGGGAAGAACGTCGTTTATTAAAGGAAGAAGAAAACATTATATATTTCGGCGGAAATGCAAAATGTTTCTCGCATGAAAACATTGTAAACGATGATTTAATGCAGCTCTCTCAAAACGTAAATGATTTATACAACGATTATACCAAGGATAAATGGGCGCAGCTGCGCGAATGGCAAAAGCTGTCCGTTATTCAGCAATATTCTAATATAAACGCTGCCATTCATATCTACTACAAGCTGGGTTTGATGGGGGTAGAATTAAAAAAGGACGGGGGCGTGGGCTTGACGAATGCAGAATTCACTGCACTTTTTCCCGATGCCTTTATGAAAGACAAGGGCGGCGATTACGGGTATTTCTTTGACGTGCAAACGGCAAACGTTTTGGCGTTTATTGAACATTCACGTTGGAATGCGTACTACTTGCTGTCCGATTATAAACCGTTGTCCTTTCAAGAATTTACGTGGGTACGAAACAGCAAAGGTAAAGACGTTTTACAACATAAGGATGAGGATCGCCTCCGCCATGCGTGTTTAACGACGTATTACGGGCTTGACGAGTTAATTCAGTATAAATATGAAACGATGAAAAAAGCCAGCGAAGCCGGTGAAAAGGAGGTTGGCGAAGTCTCCATAAACAACCTGTCGGCAATTTATCGTTATGATTATATGGTGATCGATGGAATGTATGATGCATTGAGTCGGTTGGGATACTCTATTATAAAAAGAGAAAACTAAAAGTAAAAAGCCGAGGTTGTATTAGCAACCTCGGCTTTGTTTGTATAGGATTGTATGCGGCTTTTTCATTTCAATGCGTACCTGCCCCTTTGATTTATTCAAATTGATTTGCTAAAATGTCTGCGGTGAGCCGTGCAAGGTTCATATCTGAGCCGTCCATTTTTGCGCCCGTTTCCTTGGATAATACCGCTACTGCGCCAAGACAATCCCCGCCCGACACAATGGGTACGATTACCTGCGCGGTGATTCCTTCCTCGTGCGTGTTGGTGATGGGTAAGATATCCCCGCCCTCGGCGGCGTTTGCGATATAACTGCGTCGTTCACGCATAATTTTATCCATATCTTCCGAAAGACCTTTGCCGTCTAAATCCTTTTTGCCTTCCCCAAAGGCGTGTAAAATACCGTCCGTATCGCAAATCACGGCAAGTTTACCGCTTAAATCGTTCAAGGAACGGGCGGTGGCTTTGCTAAACCGCTCCAAGGTGGCGATAGGGGAGTATTTTTTGAGCATCAACTCGTCACGGTCGGTGAAAATCTCCAAAGGGTCGCCCTCTTTAATTCGCAGGGTACGGCGGATTTCCTTGGGGATTACGACGCGCCCAAGCTCATCTATTCTTCTAACAATACCTGTTGCTTTCATAACTTTCCTCCATATACTTGCAGTGTGTGAAAGAATGGAAGAAATATACATAACAGCATAAAAAATCCGCTGATTTTCGTCAGCGGATATCTTTTTTATATGGTAGAGTTTTTCTTTTTACGGGTGCGGAGCAGGTGCAAATACAGGAAAATCCCCATAAGTGGGAACAGCATACCGATGAGCATACCGCATTTCATACCAAGCTGTTCTACAGTGATACCAAGGGTTTGAGCAAGGTTGATTCCGCCGCTGCTTGCGGCAATTCCGTCCGTAATCACACCGACGAGCTGAGGCCCTGCGGATGCCCCCAAATCACCCCCTGCCGCCATCATAGCGTAGAGGAATACACCGCCCGTAGGGATGCGGTCGGATGCGATAATCAAGCTTCCCGGCCACAACATAGACACGCAAAAGCCCGTTAAACCGCAGGCGATTAAACCGAGCAAAGCGATGTTGGTCAGGGCGGCGGTCAAATAACACGCCGTCGCGCCGATTGCGCCTAAAAAGAGGATTTTTTCCGCGTTTTTACCGTATTTCGAGTAGAGTGTACGACCCAAGCCAAGGGCCAAACCAAACAGCGCAACCCCAAACACGTCACCCCAAATTTTAGGGATATTCAGGGCTTGTTCAAGGTAGCTTGAACTCCATTGCGCCATAGTGCATTCGCTTGCGCCGCCAAGGAAAATGGCGAGGAAACACAGCCACAGCTCTTTCATTTTCAAATGTTCGACAATGCCTTCCACCTTTTGAGGGGTTTCCATGGGTGGAATTTCACTCGTAAAAAAGAGAATGGCGCAGGTAAGAGGCACCAACGCGCACAATAAAACGAGGTAATGCCAGCTGACCGCCTTAAAAATCAACAAGAACACCGTCCCGAAGAGTACCGCACCCACAACGCCCCAGGCGTAGATAGAGTGGAGTTTACTCATCTCCCGTTCGGGATTATCGCTGGGAATTGCGGCGATTGTCGGGCTGACAAGCACTTCGGCAAGACCGCTTGACACAGCGAAAACAATAGTCCCGACGACAAGCCCAAGATAGGTATAATCAGGAAAAGCCATAGGTAGCAGCGCATACAAAACCAAGCCAACAATCGCCAAAACGGGCATCAGGCACACCGTTTTGCGGATATTAAATTTATGCGCGAAGAAAGAAAAGACAAGGTCAATACCGAGCTGTGAGAAGAAGAACACCAACACCAACAACCCAAGCAACGTATAAGATATGTTGTAAAGGTTATGGAAGGTGATAAACAGCAAGGGTGGGATATTGCCGGTAATTGCCTGCGTAATATTTCCCACGTAGCATGCCCACTTTGCGCGTGTGTAGTTAGGTGTCATTCTTTACGCGCCTCACAACTTTTGTTGTTTCATCCAAACGTTCATAACAATGCGGTGCGGTAAAATTTTGACAAGCAAAGCTTGTCCGCGCGCCGTTGCGCCGTGAATGGATACGTCGCGGTTTTTCTTTTTCAGGTCTTTCCAAGCGCGTTTCACGATTTGTTCGGGCTTATACATAACTACGTACTTTTTCACAACCTGTTTTTCGTCGATTGCTCTATCAAAGAAAGCGGTTTGCGTCCAGAAAGGGCAAACGCACAAACAGCGTGCGCCGCGCGCCTTACGCAATTCTTTATTGAGCGCGCGCCCGTAGGAAAGGACAAACGCCTTGGTCGCGCCGTAGGTTGCGATGTAGGGGATAGGCTGCATGGCAGCCATGGACGCGATTAAAATCACCGTACCGCCCTTTGCCATATAGGGGAATGCCGCGCGGGTAGTACCCACGATAGAACGACAGTTCAAATCCACCATGTTTTCCAACACCGCCGCGCTGTCGTCCTCAATGGCGTTAAAACGGCCAAAGCCCGATGCGCAAATCAAGTATTGAATGGAGGGTTTTTCTTCGTTGAACAATTTTTCCAGCTCGCTCGTGGCGGTTGCGGAGGACAAATCCAAAGGGATAACGCGAAGAGGAACGTCCGTTTGCGTGCGGAGTTCTTCCAGCTTGTTTGCGCTGCGCGCAATCACCCAAATCTCATCCAAACCGTCCTTACGGTCGTTGAGGGAGAGGAAAAATTCTTTACCGATGCCGCTCGAGGCACCCGTTACGATTGCAATATTTTTCATAATGTACCTTAGGAATATTTTACGTTTTTATTGTTGGAAACGCTGCGTATTTTTGCGTTGACTTTTACGGCTGCCATCGGGAGCAAGGAAACGATGTAACCTGCCGCGGTGAAACCGAAGACGTAGCACGCCAAGAATACGAGATAGGGCACGTGTTCGCTGATTGTGCTAAGAACGGGCAACGTACAAGCATAATAGGGGGAGATAAAGAACATATTAAAGGTTTGATCCAAATCGCTGAATTGATGGTACAAGATATTTGCCGTCAAGGCAAGCGCAACCAAGGAAGCGAAAGTGGGCAATGCGTGTAAAATCGTTTTATGGGAAATTTTCACCGCGCCCGTGGCGTACATAAACACGCCTGCAACCACCATAAAGCCGTGATGTACCATGGTTTGTATGTTGATGCCGATGGTTTCGATGAACACGTCGTTGGGGTAAAACATAACCGCAAGCCCTGCGAAAAAGCCGTAGGTTGCCAAGAAAGAATACAAACTGCGTTGCACCTTTCCTTCTTTGAGGAAGGACGCCACCAACATAACGTACATGGGGGTGGAGCAGAACTGGAAGGGGAAGGCGTACCATTGATATCCCCAAGTGTCGGCCTCTGCGTTGTAGGAGAAGTTAAGCTGTTTATACACCTCAAACAAAATGAGAACTAATGCGGCAAAACCGACGTTCAGACGTATACGATTCGGGGTGAAAACGTGGCGCTTGTAGATAATCAAGGCGCAAAGCCCAACCACGATTGCGATGCAAAGCAAATGATACCACCCAAACGAATCGGGGGTTTTCATTGTCCCATCCAACATCGCCAAAATTTGTTCAAATAGAGTAAAACGTCCCCTTTTCCCCAAGGAGGCAAACTCTATTTTTTGCTGAAACATCTCCATATTTTTTCCTCCATATCCTATTTCTTTTTGAAACGAGTATACCAGGTATGCGTTGAATCAATATTCAGCGCTGTCAATTACGCCGCCGCCAAGACAGTTGATGCCGTCGTACAACACCGCGTACTGACCTTCGGTTACGGCGCGCTGCTTGTCCACAAAGTCAATGTGCAAGCCGCCGTCCTTTTTCACCGTCACATGTACGGGTTGATCGGGCTGACGGTAGCGGAATTTCGCCATACAGTCAAACCCGGTTGCGGTGGGCTTGGTGGGAATCCAGTTAAAGCCCGACACTTCACACGATTTTGAATACAAAGGCGCTTCGTCACCGTGGGAAACGTAGAGGATATTGTTTTTCAAATCCTTTTTCACGACAAACCACCTGCCGCCTTCCTCGTCGCCCTTTCTACCGCCGAGGTAAAGCCCCTTGCGTTGACCGAGGGTGTAATACATAAGCCCCATATGCTCACCGACTTCCTTACCCTCGAGGTCTAAAATTTTACCGTTTTGGGCAGGCAGGTACGAGTTGAGGAACTTTCTAAAGTTTCTTTCCCCGATAAAACAAATCCCCGTACTGTCCTTTTTCTTGGCGGTGGCAAGGCCGTATTCCAAGGCGATTTTACGGATTTCGGGTTTTTCCATATCCTGCAAGGGAAACAAAACGTCGGAAAGCTGACTCTGGGAAAGCTGATTCAAGAAATAGGTCTGATCCTTGTTTTGATCCTTGGCTTTTTGCAAGAGGTGTACGCCGTTTTCGTGGGAAATTTTACAATAATGACCCGTTGCGATATAATCCGCGCCCAACTTTTTCGCCTCTTGTAAGAAAGGACCGAACTTGATTTCACGATTACACAACACGTCAGGGTTGGGGGTGCGTCCTGCCTTGTATTCCGCGAGGAAATAGGAGAACACGCGATCCATGTACTCCTTGGCGAAATTGACGGTGTAATAGGGGATATCGAGTACGGAGCAAACGCGCCTTACGTCGGTGTAATCCTCTTCGGCGGTACAGCAACCGTTTTCATCGTTCTCTTCCCAGTTGAGCATAAACAACCCGATAACGTTGTAACCTTGTTGTTTTAAGAGTAGTGCGGCTACGGAGCTATCCACACCGCCGCTCATACCAACGACAACCGTTTTCGACACAAAACCCTCCTTTTTCCCACAAAGCGCGCTGGCTAGGTGAAAAATTTTTCCTTAATTTAGGAATAGTATATCATAAATGCTTGCAAATTGAAAGCAAAAAATAGTAAAATAAAGTAGCATTTTTAGGAAAAAGGAAAAAAATGTATCCGTAGCTCAGCTGGATAGAGCACAGGCCTCCGACGCCTGGTGTCGTTGGTTCAAATCCAATCGGGTACGCCACAAACACTCGCCCAAAAAACATTTTGGGCGAGTGTTTGTACGTATTT
>JAZKZY010000093.1:0-16143 GCA_045612895.1 Candidatus Scatosoma sp.
ATGGAAGACCAATTCAAGTTCGCATAAGCCGAAGAGCCGTTTGCATCTTTTACCTGCGTAGGCAATGCTTCGCCCTTGCCGTTCCAGTCGTTGCCTTCGCCAAGGCCAACCAAAAGCACACCACGAAGATGAACTTTCTCAATCGTCGTTTCAATTTCCTTGTAACCTTCGATATAGCTATTAATAACAAAGTCGTTAGGTCTTTCCGACACAGGGCTCGTCGTCCAGAAGGTTCTCGATACGTCCGTAGTAAGCACTTCGCCGCTTACCATAGGGATTTCCGCACCAGCCGCAATTCTTGCGCCCATACCATTCTTGGCGATAAAGCCTGCCTTCATCTTGAAGGTAAGGGTATTGTCATCACCCCAACGATAGGTCGTTACCGTAACGCCATCCCAAATTTCACGAAGGCTGTAAATGCCATCTTCCATGTAAATGGTTACGTTATCCAACAAATTGGTTTTGGTGATAAAGGATGCATCATGCCCCTGATTAGGCGTTACGTAGTCCGTAGAGTCAAAACGAAGGAAGAAATAATATTCATTCCCGCTGGTACGGAATTGTACCTGCGTAACCTTGGGTTGAACAACAATCTTTTCCTCATATTTCAACTGCAAGGTTACGTGATTTGCAGGCATCATGGTAGGTACTTCGCCGCCTGCCATCGTCCATGCGCCTTCATACCCTGCTTTTTCAGGGATTGCAGGCAAAGCAATCGTTTCGCCCTGCTTATATTTTTGCGTAGTGTAAACGCTACCGTCTTCGTTCAAATAGGTAACTTCGTAGAATTTCTCAAAAGACCAGCTTACTGCCCATCCTGCCTGACTCATATCGTTTGAAGTGCAAAGATATTCCGCATCCAAAACCTGTACGGTGTATGCCATATCCGCATTACCCAAATAATCATAGCTAGGGAATTCGCAACCTTTTTCAAACAAGATTTGATCTACAGTCGTACCGTTGTATGCAGTGTTAATGTCAATCTGCATCGTACCGCCCGTTTCACCCCAGTTATTATAATGGAAAGTAAGCTGACGAGATTCGGGGTTGTAGTTAAGGATACTACCAAGCGTTACCCAAGTATCCGTTTCTTTTACGTGCAATTTCACTTTACCAAGGAAGTTGCAAGCAAGCATTTTACGCCAATACGTACCAGAATGCGTTGTCGTACCATCCGCGCCAGGTACCTGCGTAGGAAGAACGTCCGTGCGGCCTACGCCCTTTACCCAGTCGTTGCCTTCGCCAAGACCGATATTGATTCTACCACGAAGGTGTAATTTCGCAATTGATGTCGAAATCGTATTGTAACCGTCCGTGTAGTTGCCAATAGCATTATCCGCGGTATTATGCGTACTCCAGAATGTTCTCGTAACGGAGGTCACCTTCTTCGTACCATCAAGCATAGGAATTTCCGCGCCAGCATCAATTCTTGCGCCGGTACCCATGTTCGATTTATATTCCGATTTCATTTGGAACACCAACGAATGACTTTCAACCCAAATGTATGTACCGCAGTTTTCGCCCGTCCAAGCCTCACGCAACGTTGCCGAACCATCCAAGAAATAAAGGTGCACTTTATCTAAAATGTTGGTGTTGGTGATCATGGAAGGATCATGCCACTGGTTAAGCTCCGTATAATCCGTCTGCCCGTCCATACGAAGGAAGAAGAAGCAACTTTCCCCACTGGTACGGAACTGTACCTGCGTGATGGTAATCGATTCTTCCGCTTTTGCTTCCGCTTTCATGTTCAGCGAAAAAATGCCACCCACAAGGGCAAGCAAAGTCACTGCGCACAAGGCAAGCAACCACTTGATTTTCGACATAATTGTCTTTCCCATACTTTTCTCCTTTGCAATACTACATAATTATTGCTACAATTATAATATATCTTATATTATTTCAAATCAATATCATTTTATAGAAAAAATGTATCAAATATTAATATTTTACTGTTTAGCGCCATCGCAATGAGGTATTTATTGGTAAGTTATCGCGATTTTTCAAAAAAACACAAGAGGATCAAGCAATGCGCGAGGGCGCCACAAAATACAATCCACTCCCCACAATATCCACTAACGAATATTTTTATGCTACTCATAAATTTTATTCCTTTGAAGATTTCAAAAAGCAGCTTGCCGTTCATCTTCGTTGGTATAATTTTTTCCCTATGAGACCTTTGCACTGGAAATCTCCTAAACAATATATCTTGGATTACTTACAGGATGGACTTTTACATATTTAAAAATTTTTCTGATTTCTTGTCTCATATGTTTGACAAACCTACAAAATTCATTTAATCTCTTCCTCATAAATTAATAGAACTAACACGATCATATGCCTATAATTTAATTGGGAGCAACACACGACACCTTGACGGACTTAAAGACCGAAAAAACGGTGGTTTTCGCGCTGATCCGCTTGCGAAATATAAAATTGAATGTATTACATAGGACTTAAAAACAGCTTAAACTCGTACATGGTATACCTATTTTTTGCATTTTATGGCACAATATTAACGAGATAAGTAAAATACCAAAGAAATACAATTCGCTCCATATTCGGCTTGTTTTTGCTGTTAAATAAGACCAGCAATATCATACCTTCCCAAAAAAAATTGGCGTCCATTTTGGCGTTCAATAGAAAAAAAGCCTTGAAAATCAAGGCTTTTTTCATATCGTCGTATGTCTTCAATTCCTGTCGACCGCACCACAAAAATAGAAACAGGGTTTAACCTTCAAACACCCCATTTCGAATGCTAAGCCCCGTCAAGCACTTGACCAAAATGTATGATATAAGGCGCCTGCTATTTAGCAGGCGCCTTTCTATGGCTTTTATTATATTATTATTTGATGATGTAATAAACGCCGTCGTTTACGAGCCAATACATACCGCTGTCGCCGATTTGAACAAAACCGGTAACATTAGCATTAAATTCGCCAACCAATTCATTATTCGCATTGTAAACAATGTACTTGTTAACTACAGTAGGCTCCTCTTCTACCATTTCTTCGTACGTTTCCAACATAACAAAGTACTTGTCTTGTATGCCCCAAAGTGTACGCGTTCCTCTATCAAGCTGTACCGGCGTTGCATTTACAACAGGATTATAGTAGTAGTAATGCGTAACGTTCTTCTTGTCATCGGGATCAGGCGTTTCAGTATTGTCTTCTTCTACCACCTTACTCAAAATAAATGCCTTATTATCAAGGATCCGTCCATTGTTGTATTCCGCTTTTTCGCAATCCAACACAAGTTCCATCTCCCAGTTGTAAATTCTGGCATTTTCTACAAGGATAAAGCCTTCGCATGTTACATAGCTACTGGGAAGATAGCTAACCAATTCACCCTTACCGTTTACAACTGCTTCTCTCTGCGAACCATCCCCGAAGACGATGTTCTTCACGTAAAGATCTTCGCCAACCTTTTTCATTTCAAACGTTTCATAGTCTTCGCCGTAAAGGATGTTCAACTGACAATCAGTCACAACAATCAATTCCTTATCCGCATACATTCTACCTTCAATGGGGGTTACTTTGAATGCGTTGCTGTCTTCTTTCACCAAGAACTCGCCGTCTTTACTTGCCGTGGAGTAACCTTTTTGAATCAAGTAACCAAATTCAACTTCCGTTTCCGTACCTTCTACGGGATTCACGATGGTTTGAACAAGGTCATATTTTTGGTTATCCTCAATTACATCGTAGGATACTGCATTGTCGGAAAGTCCTTCAATGCTTTGTACAAGCACGTTGCCGTCTGCCAATACATACATGCTACCTTTAAGATTGGTATTTGCATATACACAGTCAATCCACTTGGTCAAATCGTATACGTATAAGCCACCTTGGCTATAAACGTAACCGTAGTTACCTTGTACAACGTCAAATTGAGGACGGTTTACAAATACGTCTTTGTGCGCGGTATGTAATACCTCGTAGGTTTCATTATCGATTGCATATACGGTATCGTTGATGTACAATATAGCGTAAGCATCGGTGAGCTTGATATCCGTGTCTTCAGGGAATATCGTGTCGCCGTAAAGCTTTTCATGTGCATGCGTGTAAATCTTATACGTCGTTTCACCAATATAATAATCCTCGCCGTACTCATCTTTCTCAAGCACATATCTGGTTTCACCTACAATGTAGACACCGACATCGTACACAGCAATCTCCGCAATATCATAATAAGGTTGTATATACTCTTCCCAGCCATCATTCATAACCTTTGTGTACATCTTGCCGTCAAAACGATATACTTCTTTGTTGTTTACCAAATCGTAAAGGATGACGTGATTCGTTCTGCTAGATTCAACGGGGGCTTCAGGGATTGTATTGTCGTATACAACTTTTGCATAGGAAACTGTTGCAAAATTACCTTGACGGGTTACTTGAAGATTTTCAATTTCTACGTTTTTGCTTTCCTCTTGACTCCAGATATCGAAAACTGCTTTGTTGGTAGGAATAACGTTTTCTTCTTTCTCAACGTCTTTGATATAATCCGATTTCACAGCACCCACAGGGATGGGCTTCACCACCATATCTACAGGCGTTTCAGGATTTGTTACAATTTGATCTTTGATATAGATGATGTCTTTACCACAAGCGTCGCATACAGCGTTTTTATCGGTATCTACGTGCGTCGTACAAGGGTCTTGCACCACAGGCGGTTCTTCTTTGTTACAAGCTGCAATCAAAGAGGTAACGCTGACCATAGACAAAAGCAATGCTATAAATTTACGTTTCATTTTCGTTTCTCCTTTTTCTTATTTCAAAATGTAATACTGGTAATAGGTACCGGACTTATTATGTTCAGCATCGGGATAGTAATCATACGTGTCAAGCTGCCAAGTTTCTGCAACCATTACAAGATAAGTACCCGTTTCACCTATTTCGCTGATAGATACGCTTGTCGTTACATTATAACCAAGGTTATTGTAGTCACCCTCAGAGTCTTGAACTTCCATCCAGTATTCATCTTGTTCATAGCTCTTATACGTATCTATTTCTACAATCATAAAACCAAGGTGGTCATAAATTTCCACTTTGTTTGCGTACATATCCTCACGAGTAACCTTATAGCAGTCATCGTATTGTACTATATTAGAATCCCAACTCCGCCCAGCATACGTGGTCATCGTCTTGGTAGTAAAGTTAAGCGTGCCGTAGGATCCACCCGTGAAATAACCAACCATAACCGTCGTTTGATATTCAGTACCTTCCAACGCAGTTACCTCTTTGGTTTCCATGATATATACAGTATTACCCTTGACTTCATAAGAGTAAGTTCTATACTCTTCATAGTCATTGGTCATATCGTATACTACGTTCCAGTCATAATCGTAAATCTTATTGCGGTAAATAAAGCCGCCTTTGATATACTGAATCCCTTGTTGAGTATTCGCATTAAAGTACAATTCTACGTCACCAGTCGCTGTATTAGCCATATAGTAAATACTCTTGTTATCCGTTGTAATGGTGTTTACCAACATCGTATCCGAATCCAAGAACCCTACGTAACCAAATTGGTTTTCGAGAATCTTAGGCAAGGTTGCAACGACGTTCATTTCTTCATCCAACACCACAACCAACGAATTGCTATCTAAAACACCGTCTGTGTATATTTGAATCTGCGCCAACATGTAACCGTCTTTTACCGTGCAGTTACCAAGCACTTCTGCGGTTGTAGCGTTATTCAAAAGCGTGTCCATTTCAGGCGTTACATTGTTGTAAATTTTACTTACAACAAACTCCTTTTCCAACTTGGTTACCTCGCCCGTTTCTACATCAATGCGCGAATGAAGCACTTCGAATTTCATACCTTGATTTTCGATATCATAATCCGTTGCCGTCGCATCCAACATCTTGTATTCACAAAGGTAAATATCGCCGTCGGAAAGCACCGAATATCCTGCAACGTGATAAGACTTAGTATCATACTTCCATACCAATTCTTTGTCGGCATTGATAATTTCAAAGCTTACGCTAGGTACGCGTGCCATGTAGAAATCGCCGATTTGCATTACTTCGGGTTGGCCTTCTACCACATAATAACCATAGTTGCCATACTGGAAGTATGCGGATTGATTAGCAGACAGATATTCAGGTACGTCATATTGCGTTCCGCGTTCGAACGTTCTGATAATCTCGCCGTCATGTATCAAATAGGTCTTGTCTGCGATGCTGACCAACTTTTGCGTCTTCCATTCGTCCATTTCGGAAACTTCACGCTGTTCAAATTCTACTTCATCAATGGGAAGATCTTGGTGTAATACTTTGCCATGCTTGTCATAAATCGACCAGGTAATCACCTCTTCATAATTGGAAACCAAAGCAGGATCCACAATTTCAGCTTCTTCCCCCTCTTCAGGTTCTTCCGCCTTTCTCAATTGATAGGTCGTCTTTTGAACAATAATCAATCCTTCTATACCCATTGCTAAAATCTGATATTCTACTTCATCAGATTTTTTCTTTGTTCTATCCAATAATTGATCGTTCAATGCATAATATTCCAAGCTGCTCAACTCCAACACCAACGTATCCGCTTCCGCATCGTAAATCGAATAGGTAGTTTGCGTTTCGGTTTTCATGTTATCAAACTGTGCAGGAGAGATGACTTCGCCTCCATCATCAACGACCTCAGGGGCAATTTCTACGTTTTTGTAGATATCTTCTGTGCGCGTTACTTGATACAAATTGGTGTTTGCCTGATTGTTCGCACTAACCGTTGTTTTCACGTTGGCCGTGTCTTTGTTTGTCAACTGACTGTCTTCCAAAGCCTTCTTCTCTTCAGGGACAGTATACTCAACGTATCTCGTCCATACTGCAATGCGTTCTTTATAATTGTTATTCGCCTCTTTCTCCAAATCTTCCGGGGTTTTACCTTCATCAGGATCGTAAGAGGAAGAACTAGAGCTATCACCCAAAGAATCAGACGAGTCCGAATTGCAAGCGCTTATGCAAAAGGAAGCACTAAGCATCAAGGATAATAATAAAGCTAATTTAGAAAATTTACGCATTATTCATTCCCTCCTTTGTCGTCAAACGCAACGTTGTTGCTTGTAAATGCATATACCAACTGATTATCCTCAAGCCAGGTCGTTACAATGTAGTTGCCGTCATATTCATTGACGTCCATTATATTTTCCGTCACCAAGATACAGTTCCAATCTGCATCGTACAACTTGTATTTACCATATACGCCTTCATTTTCGTCATAAACGATTGCATAGCTTTGATTGTCGTCTATAGACACAACCTCAAAGGGTGCGTAGGAAGTATGGCCAGACACAACGTCACAGATACAAAGTTCTTTCACTTCTTCATTCCAGAACAATTCGTCATTATTCCAGCTTCTAGAAGTTTTTGTGAAGATATACTTTGTACCAATTCTGCCTTCGTACGTATACAAAACTTTGTTGTACTCATCGTCTTCATTTCTTAAATCGAATTCGCCGATGTATTCCAAATCAAAGTTGAAAAAGCTGACTCTGAAGTTATTTTCATCGCCGTTTCCCGCAATCACGATACGATTTTCGATAATTTTTGCGCCTACAGGTACGTAGCAACGCACTTTACCTTCTTTCGTAACAATTGCACGGTCTGCATCTGTAATTGGTGTATCCAACTTCACCAAATAATCGCCCGTCTTTAAGATGGAAACCTCAGTATAGCCTTGCTCAGGGATAAGCTTGTCATAAACGAATTGTATATTCAACGAATTGTCGAAGAATACCATTTTATATTCGCCAAACTCACCATCTTCAAGAATTTCACCCGCCAATGCTACGTTGACTGCATTTTGGGTCAAGGACATATTGTCGGCAAGGTTGTTTGTATACAAGAAATCTTTAAGCTTGTAGTCGAATTCAACCTCCGTCAGCTTGCCCGTTTCAACGTCCAAAATAGACGTATGTACATCCACCTGCTCGTCGTTGATATTTGCTTCTACGGTTTGAATCAGCACGTTGCCGTTTTGCAATACGTATGCTTCATATCCGCTCGCCGTATCCATCATATGTTCATAACGTACAACCAGGTTGCTTTCCTTGTCGTATACTTCTACCGCACCGAAACCATACTCCGCCTGCAAATAGTAGTAATACTTATCGTTTGCATAATCGTAGTCGCTGTGCTTTGCCGTTGTAGTAGACCAAGTTTCAACCACCTTGTCTTCTTCAAGATTTACCAATGCAACGGTATCGCCAACCACGACTTTTGCAAGGCCGGTATTGCCATTATAGCTGTATTGAGATCTTTCAATCGGTAATACGGAGTCCATAACCGCTTGACCGTAGCTATCAAAGATTTCCCACTTGCTACTTTCCTGATACCCGTCTGGCAATCTTTCTTCATAGATGACGTCTTCCGCAATCTGCGTATTTGTATCCGTTCGTACCATGATGCCATGTACGGCGTGATCGCCAATATATATAATTTCTAAATATACATACACTTCGGTAGGAATGCGTTTTTCATAAAGATATTGACAATCGCAATTATACACAAAATCTTTACATTTTTCATCATGTACATATTCGCCGTAATTCGAATCGGGATATGTATTCTTCTTTTCCAAAACAACTTTGTTTAACCTTGCATTGTATACCGTGTAGGTTTCCGTTACGTTGTTTTCAAAATCCTTTTCGGATTTTTTAAATGCATACAAGTAATCTACTCTGCTAATCAACTCGCCATACACTTTCGTCAGCAATGCATCGTTGTTACCTGCAATATCATTCCAACCCTGTTCGTATTCCATCGTCAGATAATTAGAGAGTTTTCCTTCAACAGGAGCAGGTACAGGTGTTACCACCTCGGACGTGCTGTCGCTAACGCTATTGTTATCCGCTACTGGATCGATTGAACTATTACAACCGCTAAACAGCGTGGATGCGCAAAGCAAAACGGAAAAAAGTTTCATAAAATTTTTTCTACTCATATTTTTTCTCCTTTCTTTCCTTATTCACTTACGCACGTTTAAGCACGTAGATAACTTCTTTGCCAAATTCTTCGATTTCTACAACAAGTACGTCTTCGAATTCGTCAGTGTCAATATAATCAATATCGCCTTGGCACTTCAAAAGAAGCTTGTCTTCGGGCGTATACAATGCACAGGTTTCATTTACTTGGTCCCATACATAATACACTTTGCTGTCGTCATCGACTTCAATATACGTCTTGATATTGTCAAACAACAACACAGGCTCTTTCTTTTCACTGTCGAAAACATAAGCCTCCTCGTTATCACCCGTTAAGTAGTTGGTTGCATACATGAAAATCTTATCGCCAAGCACTTCACAGTAATACGTATCACCGCGATTGCTACCAAACATAGAGGTTTCAACGTCAAAGACAAGGTTCATGCGCAAATCGTAAATCGCATGCGTTGTCACGATATATTTGCTGGTGATCCCCACTGTGTTTTCAGGCACTTTCGACATTACGTTGCCGCCCAAATTGAATAAGTATTCACCTTCAATACCGTTCACAACCGTATCTGCCACGTAGTAGTCTTTGTTAATCATTTCAAAATCATGATTATCCGTAGTATCTAACGCATTGTTCTTAACGGTATATTCCACTTTCATCTCGTTGTCCAAAACAACGTATTTCGTTCTGTTGGCAATACCGCTTTCATTATAGTAAGTAATATTTGCTTGGTTTTGCTTGCCTTCCTTTAATTGAAGAGCGAAATCCGAATATTCTCTGCCGGCATATTGCGATTCAAGCTCATTGACAATAAAGTTGAGGTCAAGGTCGGTTACCTTACCCGTCTTGTAATCGATAATCTGGCTAACCAAATCAATCTTCATACCCATCCATTTATAATCGTAGTCCGCGGCATCTTCTTCTACCACCGTTTGCATCTGCACGAAGATGTTACCGTTGTTCAATACGGCTACGGTGGGAGTATCGAGCATCGCTACGTTGGGGTAGGAATATTGCATCGAGCAAACGCCTTCTTTATTAAATACTTGAATGGTGCGCGTCAAAGGATTCTCCAAATCTTTGCTCCAAGAATACAAATAATCCTTGTATTCTGCATCAAAGTCCAAAGGAATTTGGTCGTACGAAGAATCGATTACGAGTTTATTCAATGTACGTAATACCTCTACGTCTTGGTTAATCCAGTATACTTTTTCGTCGATTTCGCATACATAGAGATTGTTAACCGTTCTCATCGATAGAGGCGAGTAATCCGCTTCAACATTTTCCACCAGCGTTTTATAATTGTCAGCGCCGATTAAATAGTAGGAGTATTTACACTCCTGCACCCTATCATCGGGATCATCCATCGTTGCATCGGAAACATAATACTTTTCCTCTACTTCAATCAATGGATAGTGCAAATTGACCGCCAATGACTTTTCGTACTGCACGTTGTAGAGGTTGCTTACCGATCGTGTAAAAATTGATTTCCCCGCTTCACCCTGGGACAAATCATACACAGTGTATTGCGTTGTAACTACGTTTTGATTATTCAGGTCGTTCGTCTCAACCACAAGCAAGTTATGCTTCTCATCGTAGTCGTGCGAAACGCCTTCGATTTTGTACACGTCAGAGTACGCTTTTGCATCTTCTTCCATGACAAAATACTGCCAAAACTCATGTTCTGTTGCTTGTTCAACTTCGGCTTTTTCGTCTTCACAAGCACCGAAAGGCATCGCAAAGGCCAAAACCGCTGTTAATAAGCATAAGAGTTTACGCTTTTTCATGTTGTTCTCCTTTTCCCATTTTTTTGTCTCTATAAAAGCGAGCGCAAACCCAATTCTCCGACGACAGAATTATGTTAAAACTGCACTTCGCTTATTATACCTGATAAATGTTTTGTTGCCGATTAAAATTGGCAATACCCTTTTTGAGAGGTTACGCATCAATTTTTTATTAGGAAACAATTCTTTACCCCACAAAAAAAGATGCGAAGTTTTAATTATAAAAATTATAATACAACTTCTTTAATTTGTCAATACGCCCCCGAAAAAAGTTTGTAATAAAATATTATGATACATATATCACTTTATCCCCTTATCACCGCACAAAAAAGGAACGTCCGAGAGACGTTCCTTTTTTATCTAAACCAAGCTTAACCTCGGCCATGGTATCTTCTTTTTATGAAATTATCTATGGATTGCGTGGAAACAAACACCAACGGTATCTGGTCCGCAATGGCTGCCCGCGGTAGGATTTACCACAACAATCTCCGTGTTCAAATCTTCCCCGTAACGTTCTTTCAAACGTCTTTCTACTTCCAAAGCCAAGTTATACGCGTCCGCGTGCCCGATGATTACACGATGATCCTTGATATCTTCTTGCAAGCTTTCCACGTATTCCACAAGCTTTTTAATCGCGTTGTTTCTACCCTTTACTTTGGCAATGGAAACCATTTGTCCTTCCGAATTCATCGTGATAATCGGTTTAATCCCCAACAAGCCGCCCATAACAGCCGCAAGACCGCTTACACGACCGCTTCTACTAAAGAATTTTAAATCGTCCGCAAAGAAATACACGGCAAACTTGTCAATTTCCCTCTCCGACCAAGCGATAATCTCGTCCATGGTAGCCCCATTTTTCGCCATATCACCGATTTCGCGCACGATGTTATAGCTACAAATCGTGATCGCTTTCGTATCAATGGTGTACAATTTTCGATCGGGATATTTTTCAGAAAGCTCCGCCCAAGCCAATTTCATCGCATTAAACGTTCCGCTCATTGCGCTGGAGAAATGCACGTATAAAATGTCCTTCCCCTCTTTTAACGTCGGCTCGAAATAATCTATGTATCTTTGCGGAGAAAGAGCATACGTTTTAGGCAATTCGCCGTTACGCAACGCACCATAAAAGGCGCTGTAATCAAATTCCTCAAAATCCTCATAAGGATAAACTTCTTTACCATCGGACATCAAATAAGGCATGCTAATCAGCTTATAACCGTATGACTCCGCCACTTGGAGCGTGATATCGGTGTCCGTATCCGTAAATAATTGATACATCATAATCCTTCCTTTCGCTTTTGTAATTTTCATTCAATTTAATACTACTGTAAAATTTCGCACTTTAGTTGCAAATCTTATTGGATTGTGCTATACTATTATAACAGTATAAAAATTTATTTCAACAACAAATTTCACTTAATAGTACAAATTCGTACTATTTTTGCGAAATTGTCCGAAAAGGTATGTTATGAAAAAAGTATATAGAAACGTTATTCGCACCAAAAAATTAATCCGCGCCACCTTCATGGAATTATTAGAAGAAAAGAAGGATATCGAGCATATCTCTGTGAGCGAGCTGACCGCGCGCGCGGATTTATCCAAGAGCACTTTTTATTATCACTACGAAGATATTTTTTCCGTGGCGGAAGAAATCGAAAACGAGCTGTTTGACAAGCTTTCAAACGTTTTAACCGAGATTAAAAAAGAGCAAACGTCTAAATACGATACGCCTATAAAAGTCGTAGTCGCATTTTTGCAGGAAAATGAGGATTTGTACCGTAAAACTCTCTCCTCTTCCTATTCTCAAGTTTTCGTGGAGAAGTTAAAATTTGTATTAACCAAAAAAATGCTTGAACACCCCGAAAATTTCCCTGCTACCCCCAACTTAAACGTGCACCTTATCCAAGCCCGTTTCTTGATAAATGCCTTTGTGGATACGCTTGCCGATTACTTCAAAGGTCTGCTTGACCTTCCCTTGGCGCAAGTTGGAGAAATTATTTTGAAATTTATTGACCGAATCATTAAAAAGTCGTTTTCCGAATAAATTTTGCAAATTATTGACAATATAACCAAAATATTCTATAATAAATGCAAGAACACCAAAGGGGGGGTTTTATGTTTGCTTTTGAATTGCCATTTCTCAAATGGTTAGAATCCATACGAACGAGCTTTTTAACGACGTTGCTTGAGGGAATTACCATTCTCGGAGAAGAAACACTCATCATCTTGCTGGTGGTTGCTTTGTGGTTTGCGGTGGATAGCCGACTGGCGAAAAAGCTGTTTTTCGTGACAATTTGCTCGACGGGGTTAAACGGTGTTGTGAAAAACCTCGCGCAAGTCCCCCGTCCTTTCGACAAAGGCATCACGCCCGTCCGTCAGGAAACGGCAACCGGCTTTTCTTTCCCCAGCGGACATACGCAAAATTTTGCAACCTGGTCCACCCTCTCTGCCATTAAGTTCAAAAAGACCTGGCTGACGATTTTAGTGCCCGTTTTGATTACCTTGGTGGCGTTTTCACGATTGTATTTGGGCGTACATTATCCCAGCGACGTTATTGTCGGCGCAGGGCTTGGTGTTGGAATGGCGTTTTTAGGCAATTACCTTTTTGACCGCGTGCAAGACGAGAAAAAGTTATACCTGATTGTGTTGGCGATCTTTATCCCCTTTATCGTGTATTTCTTGCTCGTTGCAAACGAGCGCTTTGCAGATTTCTTCAAAGTGTTTGGTATGATGGGCGGCTTAACGCTGATCGCATTTTTAGAAAAAAAAGACGCGCCTATTTCTTACGACGTTGCTTGGTGGAAAAAGCTGATCCGCATCGTCATCGGCGTTGCGATCGCATTCGCTTTCAAAGAGGGTTTGAAAGTCCTCAAAATGGGCAATTTACACGTCGATTTGATGTTGGATACTCTCCGTTATTTCGCCGTTGTTTTTGCGGTAGGATACCTTTGCCCTCTTTTGTTTAGAAAAGCGAAACTTTAATCGAAGGTTGAAATATCCTAATACGCCCTCGTTTCTACTTAAACTCGTACATGCCCATATCTAAAACGGCTATTTACCATTAAAATACGCACAATAAACAAAACCACGTACATGGGTGGTATTAATTTATTTCAACGCGTACATGGTATATCCATTTATTTGATTTTACAAAGCCGCATAGACATTTTTATTTGAAAAAGACCTTGCCTTTCCAAGGTCTTTTTTTTGCGTTTCTATATACGCCCTCTTCCCCGTCAATCACATTTACCCATATATGTCCGTCATTTTTTTATGAAAATATATATATATTTTCGTCTTATTTCCGTTGACTTATCCGTCAAAAAGTTGTATATTGTATATACAATTGTTATTTTTGACACATTGTGCAAGGAGGATGTTATGTTATTTTGGGCGTTGCTATTGATATTAGTAATCCTTATTTATGCGCTTCTAGTCGTTTGGGTGCTTCCCAAGCTCATATTGAAGAGCAAATATCCCATCATGGATTCAAACGACCGCGGATTGAAAAAATATAAATTCAACGACTCGGATTACGCCATTGTTTACGAGCCTTCTGTGGAAGCGAGACAATACATAACCCAGTATATCTTGGCGAAGAAAGACGGCAAAAAAATATTCAAGGGAAAAATTGCACCAACCGTAAGCTATATCGATTTTGACCTTGCATTATTTAATGCGCAGGAAGAATGTTTTTTGGTTGTCAACTCTATGGACCTCATCGAGGCAGACGGGATAACGAAAGAAATCGAGTTGCCTGATGAAACGGCTTACGCCAGCATCCTTATCAACCAAGTCAACGTCACTAAAATGAAACAAACGGTAACCGCGCAAGTTAGCACTTTACGGCTTTGCTTGTTTGGAATTATCACACTGATACTTTCCGTCGGGTTGTCCGTTTGTGCCATGTTTGCCTTCTCAAATATTTTTGGCGGGCTGTTTAGAGAAACCTTCGTCAACAAAATGCTTACCTCCGGTTGGATTTTCCTACTTCCCACCCTCATATGCGCGGCAGGCATTGCAGGCGCGTGCTACATGCTCTATGCAAGAAGAAATTTTAAAAGGTGATGGCCATGAATGATAAAATTATTTCCAAAGGGTTTTATACGAATCCAGGGATACCAAATTTTGTTTCCGTAAAACAATATATGGTGATGAAAAAGGGAAAGCGCAATCAGCTTTTCCTCCGTTTTGAAAACCCGAAAAACGAAACCTTGACGGCCATTTCTTTTACCGTAGATTGCTACGATACGGATAAAAACGTTGTCAAGACCGAAAAAATTGAACATCCTACGTTAAAGATCAAGGGACGCTCTTGCTTTGTCGTAAACCGCCCTGTTAATTTACCGGCTGGTTGCGCGGATTTCCAGGTTACCATAGATTCTGTATGCTATGGCGACTACCGTTACCTGACCCATGGCAACGAAGTGGAAATCCTTTACGAAAAGCAGGATAACGCCAAGGAAATCGACCGCGTTCCTTTCTTACATAAGCTTGGCGGGCACATGCACAAATCTATTTTTAGAACTTTGCACGCGCCCCGCTTTTTCCTTGGGCTTTGTTCCCTTATTCTTGCAACGCTGCTGTTGGTTTTAGGTATCAAAATTTATACCTTCACCAGCACGGAAGAGCTTTTCACTCTTGATAAGATAGAATACACCTTTGCAACTGAAAACCGAAAGGACGGCCCCATTGTCATTGTAGGGACTACCTCAAAAGCATCCAACATCATTATCCCTGATCAGATTGAAGGACATGATATTGCAGCAATCGGCGCCAACGCATTCGCCGACTCCAAAATACGTACAATCAAATGCGAAGGCACTATCGAAATTAAGGACGGCGCGTTTGCTGACGCCAACTACTTAGAATCCATTCACATCGAATCCACTAAATCGGTGGGTTCGGGCGCTTTCTATAATTGTAAAAATCTTACCGAGGTTAAGATTGACAACGATTTGGAAGCCATTAAACCCCGTGCATTTGAAAATTGCTCTTCGCTTAAAAGCGTTTCTTTGCCTAATTCTTTGCACATAATTGATGATTACGCATTTGCAAATTGTAGCAACCTTAATTCTATCGTACTCCCCGATTCGACGTCGTACATCGGTGACAACATTTTCTACAAATGTACCTCGTTAAACACGCTTCAAACTCCCTTCGTTGGCGAGTCGATGAGTAATTTGAAACCGCTCGAATATTTCTCGAATTACAACAGTTATTCCCCTATCGAGAACCTTATCGTTACGAAACAAAACAAGATTCCCGCAAACGCATTCAAGAATGAAACGGCGTTGGTTTCCGTTCGTTTCTCCACTCTCCTCACGGAAATCGGTTCCCGTGCATTTAGCGGCTGTACAAATCTTGCAAACTTTGACATCCCCGCTGCGGTATCTACCATTGAACACAGTGCGTTTGCAGATTGCAAATCC
>JAZKZY010000094.1:0-2673 GCA_045612895.1 Candidatus Scatosoma sp.
CCGTAGGAAACGATCAAATTCGTCTTCCCTGCTTTGTTTGCCGAAACCGTCCATTCGCTGCCCGAGCGTTCGATGCTAGCAATCCCTTCGTCTACAATCGAAATATCGTAATCGCTGATAATCTCGCCATCCTCAGAAACGTAAACGGACGAAATCGTTTGCGTCGTCGCATAATCTACGCCCGCGTGCTGCGCCGTTGTGTAGAGGTTAAGCGACATCAGTTTACCGCCGTTGAGCAAAACCGTACTTTCCGAACCAACGTTAATAGTAACTGTCTTTGCGTGTACCGTTTGCCCACGCCACGTTGCAAATACGCTGACCTGCGTAGAACCGCCCTTGCTTGTCGCAATGAATTTATCTCCGTCCATTGTGCCGATTGTAGAATCTGCAACGTAATATTCCACATTACCGTCGTAGGACTTTCCGCCGTTGAATTGCACGTACGATTTCAAGCTAAATTCAGCGCCCTTCATCAACGTAATCTCATCACCGATACTGCTCTCGAAATTCAAATACGGAACGTTACCCGAAAGGCTGACTTCTACAGCGCAAGTCGCTTTTTTACTGCCATAGCTTGCAGTGATGGTTGCCGTTCCCAAAGCGAGCGCCTCAATATAACCGTTTTCATCCACGGAAACTACCTTCGGCGCAGAAGACGACCATGTAAGCGTTTCACCTGCAATCTCATTATAGACCGCGGACAGCTCCGCCTTACCACCAAGCGTCAAAAGAATGTTACTCTTTTCAAGCTGTAAATACTCGGCCTCTTGCGTAGGGGGCGGCGTCGATTGCGAACCGCTCTCCTGACAACCTGCCGCTACCACAGTCGACATACACATCACTAAAGATAATGCTAATGATAAAATTTTCTTCATGTTTTAGCTTCTCCTTTTTCCGTAAAACCACCTTATCTCAAAGACAAGGTCGCGCTCCACGTACCAATCGTCGATGCAGAACGTTCCGACATACGGAAATCCTTCAAACCTGCAATGTCCACCTTAAAATAGGTAACCATTTCGTTGTACTTCTCGTTCGTGAAGCTGTCTGCATTGTAGAACATTGCGTAGTATGCAGGGCATACCCATTCGATGTCAATATGCTCTTTCAATACCTTATAAAGCGCAGGATCGCTCGTCTTGTACTTCTCAACCAAAGCGCGCGCTTCATCGATTTTATCAAGCCAGCCTTTCAGCATTTCATACTTCCAATATTCTCTACCGATTGAATAGTTGATGATACCCGTTTGGGCAATCTTCTTCGTTTCGTGTGCGATAATCAATGCCCAGTTGTTTTGTTGCAAATATAAGTCAAACATAACGTCCGCCGCTTCTTTGAACATCGCCTTGAACCACTTCTGCGTGAGTTCGTTGATATCTCTCGTCGTATCCCACTGCATCATTGCATCCAAATAAATGTCGAGCATTTGGAAAGAAGTAAGGTTCGCGCCAGGCATTGCGGACTGCTTGAACAACCCCTTCGCATTCCCCTGCGCAAAGAACTGATATGCGTCGGTATCGTAGAAGTTCGTACCAGCCGTTCTAAATAAGAAGTTACCAAAGTTAGCGTCGTACGTCCAAAGATATACGGAAGGGGAAATGTCAAACCATTTCAAGGAGTTTTCAACCCCTTCCTCGCTGAGTTCATCATACAAGTTCTTTTGATAGCTAAGGCCATTGGAAATCGCGTAGTATACGCCTACGTCGTCACGCATTTGCAGGTCGGGGTGATTGATCACGTACTTACCCTGCGCTTCATCATAATGCGCAGGAGCATCTACAAACGCCGCATACGCAAAGAATACAAGCTTAAAGTTATCACGCTTATATGCCGCATTTTCAGGTTGATTCATCCACGTTTCGAGCTTCGCGCGAATGGCATTCGCCATCACAATTGCCGCGCCTACCTGCGTGCCGTATTTTACCTGTGCCTCCATACAGTGTTCACAGCGACACATTACGCTAGAGTTGTCCTCGTGCGTAAAGGTTACGATATTACGCAACGGATACTTGTCTGCAGGGTATTTTATCAAGGAACGGGAAATGACGTATGCGGCACGTTCCGCCAACGCATCGAACTCTTCCGCATCACCATGCGCCGTATAGCAAAGCTGCGTATTTTCTGCACCTTGACCACTTTGATCGGAAAACCATTTATCATGCTCCGGATGCGCTTCCCTAGGAATTACGTTCGACGTGTTGTGAATGATATGCTCCGCCGCACCGTTTTCCGTGTCGCCTACAGGCAGGAAATACTCCGAATAGGGACGCGTACGCAAACGGTATTGCAAATTGTCGGGGTTTTGATCGGTAAGGCTGGACGGACATGCTCGCATTTCGATATCGGGTACGTCCACAACATCAAAGTTGCGAAGCTTTGCGTTGTTCGTTTCCGTTAGCGTGAAACAATCGTACGCGAACTGTTCGTAATCGAACATGATATTCAGGAAGGTATACACCGCGTTCAAAGCCGCCGTCGTCGTTACACCCGTCACGTACACAGTCTTATCCTTCGTGACGATACGTACCCCTTCCGAACCCAAAACGTCCGCCTTTAAGTCAATCCCCGCCGATTCAAACATCTTCGTCGAACCGATGGAAATATACTTCCCTTCCGCTGTGTGCGCCATTCCTGTAGATGGTTCTACCACCGATGAAAGCTTCACCCCCGTCGCTT
>JAZKZY010000095.1:0-6971 GCA_045612895.1 Candidatus Scatosoma sp.
GTAATGAATTATCCAAATCATAAAATGCGTTTTAAGTAAATGGCTCTGTCACATCACATGGTTGATTTTTGACGGAAAAAATACTGTGAAATACTTCGTGTTTTGCTCAGTTACAGACCGCTGAGGGTATGCGCCTTCGCAAAACGCTCGTCTTTCTTGTATTTTCCTCGTCAATTCGCTAAAAATAAATTTCAGCGAAATCAACCATTCTCTGCGCCACAGCCAAAACAAAAAAATGAAAATAAAAAACACAAAAAGGAGTGTAGAAAAATATGATTAATGAACGTTCTGTTGACGTAATGATCAGAAAGCTTGGTACGGAGGAGGATCCGATTAGCCGTTACGCGCTTTGCACCATCTCGGCAAAACGCGCGCGCCAAATCATCGAAACGGAAAAAAATCTTGGTGTACGTAGTTCGGCAGGCAAAGACAAGGAATTGTTGACCGCTTGCAAGGACATTGCGGACGGCAAAGTAATCGTTGCAAAGGACTAATTTTTTGACTGCCTCGGTGATATGACCGAGGCATTTTACCTTATAGGGGGGATTTTATGATTGCGGAAGTAATCGTCGACATCGCGGCGAGTGAAACGGACAAAATATTTGATTATCTCTGCGACGATCAGGTGGTCGTTGGCAGCCGTGTTCGCGCGCCCTTTGGCGGTAAAACCATACCTGGGTTCGTCATGCGTATCAAAGAAACGTCTGATTTGCCGATGGAACGGTTGAAAAAGGTGTTGCCGACGACGGACGAATTGCCTGCGCTCACCCCCGAATGTCTTGCTTTGGCGGAGAAACTGACGGCGCGTTACCGCGTGCCGAAAGCGTTGACCTTGCGCCTGTTTTTGCCTGCGGAAATGCGCACGGGTAAAGTACGCGAGTTGTATCGTAACTACGCGACTTTGACCCTGCCCGTAGAAGAAATGAAGCTGTCGAAGACGGCGAAAAATCAGCTTGGCGCGGCGCAATTCTTGGCGGAAAACGGAAAAACCGATTGCGCCTATCTCAATACCGCATTCCCCGGTGGGGTGGCGGCTTTGGAGAAGAAGGGCTACGTGACCATTACGAAAGAACAACGCTTGCGTGATCCCTACAAGACGGTAGAATCGGAAAACGTGGAAAGGGTGTTGACACCCGACCAAGAACGGGCGGTAAAAACGGTATGCGAGGACGAACGCACGGTACAGCTTTTACACGGCGTGACGGGCAGCGGTAAGACGGAGGTGTATCTCACATTGATTGCAAAATGCCTGCGCGAGGGGAAAAGCTCGATTTTCCTTGTGCCTGAAATTTCCTTGACACCGCAAATGCTGTCACAGCTTCGCGCAAGGTTTGGGAAGAATGCCGCCATTTTACACAGCGGACTTTCCGCAGGGGAGCGTTTTGACGAGTGGTGGCGTTTGCGTACGGGCGAGGCGAAAATCGCAATCGGCGCGCGCAGCGCAATCTTTGCGCCCTTGGAAAACCTCGGCGTCATCATTGTGGACGAGGAACACGATTCTAGCTATTCTAGTGAATCCGCACCTCGCTACAACACCTTTGACGTTGCGCTTTTGCGCGCGAAAAAGAACGGTTGTAAGCTCGTTTTGGGGAGCGCAACTCCCTCGGTGGAAACCTACAAACGGGCTTTGGAAGGGGAATTTTCCCTTATCCGCATGGATAAGCGTATCAACAAACGCCCCTTGCCCGAAATCCTCATCGCGGATATGCGCCGTGAAGTGCGCCGTGGGAACAATTCTTCCTTTTCAGGCGTTTTGAAAGAGGAAATTGAAAAGTGCCTTTCTACGGGGAAGCAAGTGATTTTGTTCTTGAACCGTAGAGGGTATTCGCAAACGGTGATTTGTAAGGAATGCGGTTACGTGGCAAAATGTGAATCGTGCGACGTTTCGTTGACCTATCACCGTGACGAAGGGTGCTTAAAGTGCCATTATTGCGGTACGAAATATAACATGTTGTCCGCTTGTCCCGATTGTCAGGGGAAAAAGCTCTCCTACGCAGGTACGGGTACGCAAAGGATTGCGGCGGATTTGGAAAAAATGTACCCCAGCGCCCGCATTTTGCGTATGGATAACGACACCACCAGCGGGAAAGAGGGGCATTACAAGATACTGAAGGCGTTTGCGGAGAAGAAAGCGGACATTTTGGTCGGCACGCAAATGATTGCCAAGGGGCATGACTTTCCTGCGGTTACCTTGGTAGGGATTTTGGATGCGGATATGAGTTTGCATTTCTCCGATTATCGCAGCGGAGAAAGGACTTTCCAGTTGATAACCCAGGTAGCAGGGCGCAGCGGCCGTGCCGAGGAGCAGGGGAAGGTTGTTTTGCAAACGTTTGACCCTGAAAATGAGGTTTTGCGGTTTGCGACGAGCTACGACTTCGAGGGATTTTACGAGAATGAAGCGTCCCTTCGCGCGGCGATGGCTTTCCCGCCCTATTCGAAGATCGTGCGTGTCATGGTGACGGGTGAGGACGATAAAAAGTGTATTGAGGCCCTGCGCGAGGTGTACGTGGAGCTGGAAAGGCTGTACACGGAAAACCTTGACAAGTTTTTGTTCTTTAACAAGATGCGCGCGCCGATAAAGCGGATACAAAACAAGTTCCGTTACCAGGTGTTGATGCGGTTGTCGGACATGTCGGTGTTGCCTGCGATTTATGAGGCTTGCGCGGAGGCGAGAAACCGTGACGTGTTGGTGAGCGTGGAGGAAAACCCGACGAACCTTAGCTAACCAACCTGACGTTGGAGGCAGTAAGGTGTTTATTTAGGCGTGTTGTTAGATGGCTACATGCATATTCTTTGTGTTATACCGAGCGAAGGCGTTAGCCGTAGTCGAGCGTATTCCATTGAGATACACTCCACTCGCTTTGCTTAGTCGGTATGACAAGCGGTAAAAAATTGTGGCTGGGATTGATAAAGGGGAAAATAATGAAAAAACTAAGCAGAGTTTTGGCGGTTTTATGCGCAGGTTTCTTTTGCTTGACTGCATCCTCGTGTTGGTTTTGGGGCGGTTGGAATGGTATTATGTATGAACACTTCCAAGACAAAGAAAATTATTATGAAGTCACCGCAACCTTGACGGATTTGTTGTGGGGTGACAATAGTAAGCGTGGCGCGGAACGTATAGCCCATTCTTTCTATAAAAATAATGGTGAAACTTTTAAAGATGATGGTGGAGATTATCAGTTTTTTATGGCTTTATCCTATATAGAAGACGTTTCGCAAGGCTGGATATGGTCGGAAGGGCAGAAGGATAGAATTGCGTTTGACTTATGTCCGCAAAACGCAATAGAATTGATTGAAAACGGATTTTTGGAAAACGTGGCGGTGGGTGATGAGATTACTGTTCGTACCACGATGTGGACATATTCCGATGCGGATTTTTTTGTAATTAACGCCGTGGAAAGCGGTGGGGTTACGTATTTGGATTTTGATACAGGCTTACAAAATTATAAAGAATTTATGGACGATAATAGAAGTCTTTTATGATAGAACAAAAGGAGAATAGATAAAAATGGCAATACGTAGTGTTGTACAGGTGGGAGATGACGTTTTAAGACAAAAATGTTTCCCTGTGGAAGAATTTGATGAAAAGCTTTGGGCATTGCTCGACGATATGAAGGACACCGTGAAAAAGGAGCAGGGCGCAGGGCTTGCCGCTCCGCAGGTGGGCGTTTTGCGCCGTCTTGCTGTCGTTGACGTGGAAGAGGGGTATTTTGAACTCATCAACCCCGTAATTTTACAAGCGAAAGGGGAGCAATCGGGTTGGGAAGGCTGTCTTTCCGTGCGCGGTAAAAGCGGTATTGTTTCCCGTCCCATGAAAGTGACGGTGTCCTATCAGGACCGTAACGGGGATAAGTATCTTTTGAAAGCAAAAGGATTTTTCGCCCGTGCGTTGTGTCACGAGATTGACCATTTGGATGGGGTGTTGTATATTGATAAAGCTACGCATATCGAGAAAGCTTAAAAACGGAGAAACTGCTACGCAATACGGCGTTGCGGTTCCGTGTGCCTAAGTCACGTACGGCTATGTACGCTCCTGTCGGCATACTCACCGCGCCTTGTCTTGCTTGCATCTTGCTCCGTTTTTGGAGGGGCTGCGGTGAAATCCTTTGCGCCTTATCTTACTCGTATCTACACGTTTAAGTGGGTGCGGACAAGATGGATATATTTTCGGAGAAAGTCATATGAAAATCATTTTTGCAGGTACGCCCGATTTTGCGGTGGCGCCTTTGAAAAAATTAATCGAAAACGGCTTTGATATCGTCGGCGTGGTTACCCAAATCGACAAGCCCCAGGGCAGAAAGGGTATCCTTACCCCTCCCCCCGTAAAAACGGCGGCGGAGGCACTCGGGCTTACCGTTTTACAGCCTGAAAAAATCCGCGACAACGTCGAGGATTTGCGCGCGCTCGGTGCTGACCTTATGGTCACCTGCGCGTATGGGCAAATTTTAACCCAGGCCGTCCTCGATTGTTTCCCTAAAGGGGTGTGGAATATTCACGCAGGCTTGTTACCCAAATACCGCGGCGCTTCGCCCATCCAAAGCTGTATCTTAAACGGTGAGAAAACCACGGGCGTGTCTATCATGAAGACGGAGCTTGGCCTGGATTGCGGTGACGTGTTGTGCGTGGAAGAAACGGAAATCACCCCCACGGAAACGTATGGGGAGCTTTCCGACCGCTTGTCCGTTATCGGCGCGGACCTGATCGTCAAGGCGTTGCGTATGCTGGAAAGCGGTGATTACACCCTTACCCCTCAAAGCGAAGACGGGGTTGGCGTGGTGCGTAAAATCAACAAGGAGCACGCGAAAATTTCCTTTGAGAAAACGGCGCAGGAAATTGTCGATTTGGCGCGCGGTATGAACCCTGCGCCCATCGCTTACACCTTGCTGAATGGTGAAAAGGTGAATATTTACCGCGCGGAAAAGGCGGTTTTGACGGAGGAAGAAAAGGCGATTTTGGACGGCGCGGCGTTTGGTGAAGTGCTTTCCGATAAACCCAAGCGCGGACTACTTGTAAAATGCGTGGACGGGGCGGTAAAACTCCTCGAAGTGCAGGCGGCAGGCGGTAAACGTATCTCGGGCGGTGACTTCCTCAACGGAAGAAAGGCGCAAAAGGGGCAGGTATTTACATGTTAAGCAATCCCGTTTACGATCCCTTTCAAATTTTAACCCGTGTCTATTCGGACGGCGCGCATCTTAAGCAGGCGATTGCCGATACTTACATTGAAGAACAATACCGTTCCCGTACCGTAAAAATCGTGTACGGTGTGTTGGAAAACGACGGATATTTTGATTTTTGTATCCGTCATTACGCCCCCAAAGCGCCAAAGCTTGCTGTGCGAATTTTGTTGAAAATTTCCCTGTACATGCTTTTGTTTATGGATAAAAAGCGTTACATGGTGACCGATTGCGCCGTGAGTCTTTGTAAAAAGCTCGGAAAAAGCGGTGTCAGCGGTTTTGTGAACGCCTTTTTACGCCGTTTTGACAAGGCGGCGGTGGACGAGGCGTTGCCCAAGGGTATCGAGGGGGAGGCAATCCGCTGTTCCTACCCTGTATATGCCTATAAAATGCTGAAAAAAGAGTACGGCGAGCGCGCAAATGCGATTGCCGTGGCAAAGTCGGCAGGGGTGTCCGTGCGTTTTGAGTGCGGCGCGGAAAAATATGCCGAAAAAACGCATATCCAAACGCCGTTTGCGGGGAATTATATCTTTGAAAACTTCGTGCGTGACGAGGGGTTTGACGAGGGGGATTACACCTTTCAATCGGTGGGGAGTATTGCGATTTGCGATTGTGTAAAGCCTTGCGAAAACCTGCTGGATTGCTGTGCGGCGCCCGGCGGTAAGTCGGTTTTGCTCGCGAAAAAGTGCGCAAAGGTGACTTCGTTCGAGCTTCACCCTCATCGTGTGGAGCTTATCCGTCAATACAAAAACCGTATGGGTGTAACGAACGTGACGGAATGCCAAAAGGACAGCGCGGTGTTCGATCCGCAGTACGAAAATGCCTTTGACGGGGTGCTTTGCGATGCGCCTTGCTCGGGTTTTGGTACGATCAGCGAAAACCCCGACATTAAGCTGTTTAGAAAGGCGGAGGATTTCCCTGCCTTGAACAAGGCGCAGGGGGATATTTTATCCACCGTGGCGAGATACGTAAAGTCGGGCGGCGCGTTGTATTATTCCACCTGCTCCCTCTTTGAATGTGAAAACGACGGGGTTGTGCAAAGCTTTTTGAAAGCGCACCCTGAATTTAGCGCGGAGGAGCTGAACAGCCCCTTGGCGCATGATAAAAAGAAGTACGGTTTGCAATTTTTACCCGATACCGCATACGGGGCAGGGTTTTACGTTTGCAAGCTGGTAAAAGCGTAGGTTGATACTATGAAAAAGATTTTACAAGACCTTTCCTATGCGGAGTTGGAGGCGTTGGTGTTGGAGCTTGGCGAGAAAAAGTTCCGCGCGAAACAGCTTTACGAAGGCCTTATGCAAGGAAAGACGATTGAGGGGATAACTTCCCTTTCCAAGCCCTTTAAGGCGCGCTTGCTGGAGGAATACGAAAACGAGCCGGTGCGTATCAAGGAGAAATACCTTTCCTCGGACGGTACGGAGAAATTCTTGTTCGAGTACGCGGACGGTAACCTTGTGGAAGGGGTGCTGATGAAATACAAATACGGTTATACACAATGCGTTTCCACGCAGGTGGGTTGCCGTATGGGGTGTAAATTTTGCGCCTCCACCCTTGGCGGTTTGATACGAAACCTGACCGCAGGGGAGATATTGTCGCAAATCCTCGTGGTGAACGCTTTACACAAAGACGATGTGGTTGGGCAGGGCAAAGAGGCGCGCGCCGTGACCAACGTGGTGTTGATGGGAAGCGGTGAGCCGCTTGATAACTACGACGAGGTGTTGGAATTTTTACGCAACGTGACCGCCGAAGGGGGCTTGTGTATCAGCGCGAGAAATATTTCCCTTTCCACCTGCGGTA
>JAZKZY010000096.1:0-7497 GCA_045612895.1 Candidatus Scatosoma sp.
TCAACGAGAGTTAGATTCTATGCGTAAACGCCGTGACGAGTTGACAGCATTGTTCAAACGCTTATACGAGGACAATGTTCTTGGAAGAATCACCAACGAGCAGTTTCGACTCCTCTCTGGCGATTATAATGACGAGCAAAAGGGATTAGATGAGGCAATACCGCAGAAAGAAGAACAACTAGAAAAGCTGAAATCCTCTGCCGACAACGTCAATGCTTTCATAGAAAAAGCCAAGAAGTACAAAAACATTGACGTACTAACGCCCGAAATTGTAAGATTGTTTATCGCGAGGATTGAGGTCGGTGAACGCACCAAAAAATATTCAAGACATTCCGCTCAAAAAATCCGAATTGTCTATCGCGATATTGGGGAATGGGATCAGGTAGCAGACAGCGAAGAAAATACGAAACCCTGCTCTGAAATAATCTCAGAATCAGCATAAAACAAAGCACAAAATACAGCAAAGGCGAACAGCTTTCGCCATTCGCCTTTGTTTTTTGCCGAAACCCACCTGTCAAAAAGTGTCCCTATGAAGAAAAAACCTTGGTGTGCTGTATTTTTTTATCGTTTCGGCGTTGCGACAGGGTTTGAGGGACGAGTTACCCGTTAAGCAAGGCATTGGTAATGCCTTGTAGGGACGAGATGAGCAAACGCATAAACTTCGCGTTTGCGGTGACCGAGCGCAAAGAAAACCGCACTTTGCGCGAGAAAAGCCATTTTGCGGGAGCAAAATGTTTTGCCTTACGGCACTTGGGCAATGCTATCTTGACGGCAAAACAAACGATTGATAATCGTTTGGCGGGGCGCGCCGCATCAAAAAACGGACAGTCGATTGACTGTCCGTTTCTTTATTTTCTTCTTAATTTCTATAATTTTCTATCTCTATCAATTTACCGCCGTGCAAACGGGATTCTTCCGCCGCAAGCGCCATGTAATGGCTTTCTACCGATGCCTCAATCGACGAGCTTGCGTTTAATTTATCCGTAAAGTAAATCTTGTACAAGGTGTCAATCATACGGTGATCGCTACCACCATGTCCGCCCGCTCCTTGACCGCCAAGGTCGTCCACCAATTCGCTAATCTTCCACGTAATCGGATCTTCCATAAAGCGACGCAACACGATTTCATCTTTTTCCTCGCGTACTTCCAGCTCCCCTTCCGTGCCAAAGAAACGGATATCTCTACCACCGCCTGCGGTAAAGCCTTCCATTTTCAACATAGCGGAAACGCCGTTTTCAAAGTGCATAATCAAGGCCTGGTTATCCACAACGTTGTTGTCGCACGCAAAGACACATCTTCCGTACTTACTTTCACGCAACGAAGTCAGCAACGCCTCTTCCGTCAAAGGCAACACATCCGTAATCAAGGTGTAAGGCATTTCGTCCTTTCTTCCGCTATTTTTCCAAGCATCCAAATAGATACTCTTCGCGCTGAATTTGCACTCGTTTTGGTATTTACAATCCAAACATCTATCCGCCGCCCCCTCAGGTCGGTTTTCCGCTTTGAAATAGGACAATGCACCCATGGATGCAACCGATTTACAACGGCTGCCGATGAAATATTGAATAAGATCCAAATCGTGACAGCATTTTTGCATAATCATCGGTGTCGTTTCCTCACGGTTACGCCAGTTACCGCGCACAAACGAATGCGCCTGATGCCAATACCCGACGTTTTCTGTTTGGTCCATTGCAATTAAACGGCCGATCGCACCGCTGTCCAGTAGGTCTTTCAACTTTCTAATCATGATATTGTAACGAAGTACGTGGCATACCATAACCATTGCGCCTTTTTCTTGGGCTTTTTTTACCAACATACGCAATTCTTCCACGTCGTCGGATATAGGCTTTTCCAAAACCAAATCATAGCCCAAATCCAAGGCTTTTACCGCCTGACGAACGTGCGCCCTATCCATTGTCGCAATCAAAAGTACGTCACTTCTCTTCTTTTCGAAAAAGGCGTCTTCCTCAAAAAAACGTTCGTTTTCAGGAATTTCGTAGGCATCGCCGTATTTCTTCAAGCGATATTCATTCACCTCGCAAAGACTGGTGATTTTATATTGATCTTTCAAAGAATAGATATATCTACCGTACGCCTCTCCTCCGCGTCCGCCTACACCTATAATAGATATCGTTATCACTTTCTTATCCATGATACTACTCTCTCCAAGGATATTTTGTATAATTTTTATTTCTCTATCTTTGATTTTATCCGCCAGCGCATTTTACAGCGAAATATCCGACGTGGAAACGATTGCATCGCCTTTCACGGTGGAAGATATCCCTGCATTCATAGAATTTACAACGCTGATTTTTGCGCTCGTTCCTTCCTCGCAATGAATCAATAAAGGAAGCTCTTCCTGGAATTTCGTACCGCTAAACAATAAATTAGTCGTTGGATAATAGATTCCCTCTTCTTTTATCCCTTGCAATCGAAAAGGTTTCCAAGGTATAATCGTTATCCTGCACGTAACAAAATTCTTCTACGGCAAAGTCGGACGAGGCAATACATAAACGGCAAAAATTGTATTTCAAACCGCTTTCGCCAAACAACTGTTCTAAGATTTGTTTCTTTACGGTTTCACTCGCCAAATGATAATTATAGGCCGCGCTGTCCGTGAAAGCACCGCCAAACCCTGTGATTGTACTGATTTTCTCATTGTACACGTTCAAAAGCTGCATTTCATAATCGCCCATTTCAAAGGCACCAGGCATCAAAGCACGCAGTTCATTGTTTTTGATTTGATATACTTTTTCGACCTTCATAAAGCCCCTCCCCAATTTTAGTTAGCTTGAAAAAAACATATCAAGCAGATGATAATTCGTGAAATTTCAACGTTTATATCTTCATTAGTGTACCAAATAATTAGAGTTCTGTCAAGAGTGCATTTTTACATGCTTATTGCAAAAACAACCCATTTTTTGTTTGCTTTACAGCGAAAAATCAGCTAATTTTGAATGTATGATCTATCCTTTTCAAGGCAATAGACAAGGACATGGGTGCTTCGTTTTGTATTTTAACCTTGTTTCAGAAAACAAAAAAGGAGTAGTTTACACAACCACTCCTTTTTGCATTACCAACCAAGTTTTTTACATTCTTCCAAAATTGCAGGCCACATGATGTCCACGCACCACCAATGCCCTTTCGGGGTCGTAACCATGCGGCAATTTTCCGCTGCGCCTGCCTCACGGTAAATCTCTTCCACCGTCGCAAAACCTCTTTTTACCCCTTCAATCGGGAAGATGTCGTCCTCTACCCCCGTCACTACAAGCAAACGGCGGGGCGCAATCAATGCCGACAAATCTTGCATGTCAAACCAATGATATGCCGAAGGGATATAATTACACGAGCAATGCCAAATATCCAAAATCGACTCCGGATAAGGACAGAAGGAGCAACTCGGCGCCGAAAGCTTAATACGGTCGTCGTAGCACGCCGCATAATAAGAGGTCGTACCGCCACCCGAGTTACCCGTGATCATGATTTTATCCAAATCACATTCCTTAAATTCCGACAGGGTGTCAATCGCCCTATGCATATCCCAAATACGCTCGCCAAGCAAGGTTCTACCAAGCAACAATGCAACGCTTGCGGCATATTGACAATTCATATTCGATCCACGATTTGGTCTTGAGGGTTTCAAATCCCCCATACCGCGCTGTTCTACAACCAACGCCACAAAGCCATTCTCCACCGCTTGCAAAGCAAACGCGCCGCGCTTTTGATAGTTGACATCCTCTTCGCTACGGATTTCGCCGATTGAGTTATACGCACCCGTAGAATGCCCCTGCAAGGTGATTGCTACGGGGTATTTTTCTTTGCCACTCTTCGGGATCAACAAATAGCAAGGCACCGTCCCCCCGACTTCGCTGTCAAAGGTAAAACGAATCAAGCGGTACGTTTCTTTCTCTTTCTCCCACTCGATTTGCACGTTCAACGGACATTCGTTTTGCGCAATCTTGTCCAACCCCGTCAATTCAATCAACTTTTGACGGAGTTCTTCCTTCCAAACGGAAAAATCCTTCCCCTCGCGATTGCTTAACTTCGGTGTTATCTTCTTCCAAGCTAATTCGTGTGCTTTATCCGCGTTAATCATAACAAATTCCCTCTCTTTTGATTGCTATGCATTTATTATAACACATACAAACCGTAAAATCTATACTATTTTGAAAAAAAGTCCGTCCTTTTTTAACTTTTTTACATTTAATCAGCTAATCAGCCCTACAATAAAGAAACGGACAGTCGGTTGACTGTCCGTTTTTTTGTTTCGTTTTATTTTCCTAAATAGCGAATGGGGATTGCGCTCCAACCGTGACACAAACTGCCCGCGGAATCAAACGCAGCGGCACCGTCTATGGTTTCCCATACCGTGTTTCCTGCCTCTACCATTTGACCGTACTCATGACGAATTTCGTTTTCAACCCATACCTGGTACCGTCCTTTGTCCACCGTGAGCAACGCATCGTATTTAAATATCTTCATACTTAACGAGCAATCGCTCAATTCGTTGTTCACGATTTTTTCGCAAATATACTCACCTTCCTGCTTCGTGGTAAGCCCTGCCAAAATCGCCAAAGCATTGCCCAAAACGGTAAATTCTTCCCCGTCCACGTTCATGGCATACAAGCCCTTTTGAGGACGATAAAAGACCTCTTTCGTGCGGTTTTCACTCTCCTCAAGCAACGTCGCATAGGCAAAGGGTTTGCCAATCTTTTCGTCGATTGCACGAAGATTTTTCAAAGCAAGGATAAACAGTAGGTTGAGCATCAAATCGGGTACTGCGTCCTCCGCCGTATTCAAGCCCCCGTCCAAATAAGGCGACCAGTCGTAGAAATTCCAGTGGGTTAATCCCTCGAATTTCAACACCAAACCGTCCTTACGCTGACCGATAAACACCTTCAACACCGATATCAGCTTGTCATACACTTCTTCCGCCAAGGACAAATCGCCCGTATGCTCCAAATACTCATTCACCTGCATGAAATAATACAAGGAGAAGGACGGGATTGTCAAGTCCATACCGCAGGGATAACAAATGGCCAGCAAATCGTCGGCGCGTCTATCCTGACTGATGAGTTTCAGGTTGGAGCGCACGTATTCTACGTTACCCCCCTCAAACGCCTTGTAGCCAAACAGCGCTTGATTGCGCGAATCGTACACGTACAAGCATTGTTCACGCCAAGGGGTATCCACGTAATGTTCCAACATACAAAGCTTTAAGGTGTTCACGCTGGCGGCATATATTTTTTGGTCAAGCTCGTTATTAAACTCTACCTTCTTTTCCGTCACGGGGTACACCTGCGGAGATAAGCCGATTTCCGTAATTTCAATGGGTACTTCGGTGATAATTTCCAAGTAACGGCACGCCAAACGCAGGATATAATGCGCGAAATTGTTTTCTCCCTGCTTTGCTACATAATCAAAACTGAAATCGCGATCATGGATAATTCTGCGCACGTGACCATTTTGCAGATCTTCCCCCCAGTCCACACGGATTTTTTGTACAACGGGTGAGCAAAAAATCAAATAGGGCAAACCGACGATTTCCTTGCCTAAATCCACGATATAACGGTTGTTTTCTACCTGTACGACCGTACCAGGTACGCGTTGAAGCACCTCCAAGCGCTTATTTGGACGAGGAATAAAGCTGCACTTTTTCTCTACGAGAACTGCGTTTTTACAATCCTCGCCCGTCAAAATCCAGCCGTCTTCCTTCGTTGCATCGTAAGCGAAGCTGTAACCAAGCTGTCTTGTTACCTTCTTTTGCAAGCCCTGTTGATATGCCTTGCTGTATCTCACTTTGGTCGTTTCATCACTCGCAAACAAGGTTTTTTCGCCTATTTTCACCTCGAAAATAAGCCCTGCCTGCGCCTTGATACTGCGCTGGGTGTCCACGCCAAAATGCCAAACCAACACAGCAAAGGCGTTTTTACCCTTTTTCAAATAAGGGGTAATATCTATGGTATCATACGATTTGTACCACTCAAAATCCCCATACTGATTGCTTGAAACGTACTGTCCATTGACATACAAGGTATAATCACCATCGCAAGAAAGAAGGCAATTCACCTCGCCTTCTTCCCACAAAAATTCGTTATAAAATTCACCGTAGGTATCGGGTTTACACTCTTTCTCAACCCAAATCCAACGCGCATTTTCAAAAGCCATATCCCTCTCCTTGCGTGAGATTTATTCCGCCTTAATCATATCTACCACTTGCTTCGAGCATACGGCAATCCCCTCTTCCGAAAGGTGAATTTGGTCCGCGCCGATATAGCAGTAAAGGTCCTGCATAACGGTGGAATGAAGATCATTGATTTCAATACCCAACGCCTGAAGCTTCGGCACAATCAAATCGTTGTAACGCTTGATTACGCTGTTGTCATTGTAAGGAAATTCGTTATGTACGGGCGTAGTCGTTGCAAAAATAACGCGTTTACCCATTTTTTTGAGCAATTTTGCCACACGCAACATATTTTCCACGTATTCTTCCTCGCTGGTAAACGCCTCGCCGTCGTCAAACAATGCCGTAGAAATATCCCAAAGACCATTGTTCCAGTGAATAACGTCACTCCCCTCAATTTGCGCCTTAAAATCAAACAACATACGCAAGGTATATTTTACAAAACGGCAGTTGTCCTCAGGCTGGAATACCTCGTAATCGGGACCCAACATTTCAGGGACCTTCGTGCCATAACCGATTTGTCTAATGGAATCGCCTAACAATGTTACTTTTTTCATGGTTTTACTCCTTATTTGCAAAACTTTTCGCCAAGCAAAGTGCTTAAAATCGTTTGCGCGTACACTCTTACACCAAAATCGTTGGGGTGGTTTACGCTGTTTGCGAGCCAGTCGCGCGTGGGCTTGCCACCCGCCTCCAAAGTGGAAAATACGGTAGAAACCTTTGCAACGCCTACCCTTTCATAACGAGCTTGAATATCCAACAATACCTTTTCAAACAAGGGTTGGTTGACACGCCAGCCGATCAAGCCCGCATTGGGCAACAGCGTAGAATACAACAACACCGTGCCTTGGGGGTTTGCGGCCAAATACCGATCCATCATCCCAACAATATTGCGTTCGAATTGTTCAACCGGCGTATGTAAATCGTTCGCGCCGAAACCGATACAAAGCATATCCGTTTCCGCCAAGCCCTCGCCGCATTTCTCGTCAAAGTTATCAATACCTTGAATACTACCCCAGCCGCCAACCGCATGGTTTTCCGCGGTGATTTGCGCGCCAAATTCCCCCTCCAAATACTTGGTCGCGAGGGTAATCCAGTTGGGCATAAACGGGCTAACGTTACTGCCGTACTGCGTACCCGTTGCGTTACAGCCAACGGTGATAGAGTCGCCGTAGAATTTTACGTGCGCTTTCTTTTCCGTCTTAACCTTTTCCACAAAGGTTTGCAACGCATCGTCACGGACAATCAAGCCAGCCGCAAGCGGCGTTTCCGTCTTATACGAAACGGCGATGTACTTTTCAAAACAGTCCACC
>JAZKZY010000097.1:0-2507 GCA_045612895.1 Candidatus Scatosoma sp.
AGCAAAGTCTTCGTGTGCGCCGTGCGAGAAGTTTAAACGTACAATATCCATGCCGGACTCCGCCATTTTAGCGAAGGTGGTTTTATTGTTGCTTGCAGGGCCAACAGTGCATATAATTTTGGTCTTTTTCATATAGGCTCCTATGGAAAAAGTCAACGATTTTTAGAAAAAGCGCCAACTCTCTCCCATTATGATTTTTAAATTACTTTATAATATTTTACACCTTTTTTTATCAAAAGGCAAGAGAATAAGGTGCATTTTTTTAATAAAAGTGCTATAATATAAATAGATTTGAGTTTGTTATACGGTCGCGGGGCTGAAAAGCCATGAGGAAAGTCCGAGCTGCATAGGACAGGGTGCCTGATAACGTCAGGCGAGAGTGATCTCCGGGATAGTGCAACAGAAATAAACCGCCGCTTGTGGCTTAGCTTTTGCTTTGAGTGCGCCTTTTGGTGTCGCCTGCTTGCGGTAAGGATGGAAAGGCGAGGTAAGAGCTCACCGATATTGTGGTAACACAGTATGCCATGTAAACCCCACTCGCTGCAAGATTGGGTTTCCGTCAATAGGGCTGTCCGTCCGACGGAATACCGTGAACATCGCTCGAGCGTATCGGTGACGGTACGCCTAGATAAATGACCGTACACGACAGAACTCGGCTTACAGACAAACTCAAATTCTTTTATTTGCCCCTGCATAGGGGCTTTTTTATTTGTAGTATGTGACGCATAATAGGTATGTTAGACATAATTATACCCCAAAACCCTTGAAAATAAAGGGATTATGTCACACATAAGACCTATACATGACATAATACTTGGCGCTTTTACACTTTTTGCGAATAGTACAAACTGTTTCTTTCATACGATATCCGCGGAGGTGATTTTGCGGTATGTTTTTAGAATTTATTTGGACGGTGCTTGGTAAAATTGTATTTTTCACGGGTGCGATAGGGGTAAAAAATGCCTATCCAAAACCGCTCTCAAAGGAAGAGGAAGAGGCGTATCTTCTTCGAAGCATGCAGGGGGATAAAGAGGCGAAGGACTTGCTGATTAAACACAATATGCGTTTGGTTGCGCACATCGTTAAAAAATATACGGGCGCCGCGGAAACGGACGATTTGATCTCGGTAGGCAGTATCGGGTTGATTAAGGCAATCGGCACTTATAAACCAGGGCAAGGTACGGCGCTTGCAACCTATACGGCTCGCTGTATTGAAAATGAAATTTTGATGCTGATTCGTTCCAACAAAAAACACAAAAACACAATGTCCCTTTCCGATCCGATCGGTACGGATAAGGACGGTAACGAGCTGACCTTGATCGATCTTTTGTTTGAAAAAGAGGACTGTGTTTTTGAGGAAGTGGAGCGCACGGTGCAACGTGAAAAACTTCTACAACAAATCGAAGGGCTTTTGACCGAGAGAGAATATACCATTATATGTTTAAGATATGCGCTGAAAGGGGGAATCCCTTTACCGCAACGAGAGGTGGCAAACGTCTTGAAAATATCTCGTTCGTACATATCTCGTATTGAAAAGCACGCGATAGAAAAATTGAGGGCAAAATTGCGCGCGGAAGATTTTTTAGATTAAGCTTTTAGATTAAGATAGGGAAAGGGCTGTGGGAACGGTCCTTTTTTTATACAAAGTACTATAATATTTACTTTTTTTCAAAAAAATGCGAGAAAATATCTTTTTGATACTTGAAATTTTCAAAAATATGTGGTATACTTGTTAGTGGTATAAGGGATTTTGCGGCGAATTTCCGCAATAATGACTTTACCATAGAACAACGAAACAAAAATAAGAAAAAATTATTTGGAGGAATTTATAATGACAATTTCGTCAGAAGTTCAACAGATGTACTGCGTTGCAAAAGGCGCAGGTGTTGCTCGTCATGAAAACGCTGCCATTCCTGAAGAAGGCAAGTGGATTCACGCGAAAGAAATCAAAGATATCAGCGGTTTCACCCATGGTATCGGTTGGTGCGCGCCTCAGCAGGGTGCTTGTAAGCTTAGCTTAAACATTAAAGAAGGTATCATTCAGGAAGCTTTGGTAGAAACCATCGGCTGCTCCGGTATGACCCACTCCGCAGCAATGGCTGCTGAAATTTTGCCCGGTAAAACGCCTTTGGAAGCGTTGAACACCGACTTGGTTTGCGACGCTATCAACACGGCTATGAGAGAATTGTTCTTGCAGATCGTTTACGGTCGTTCGCAGTCCGCATTCTCCGATGACGGTCTTGTTATCGGTGCAGGTCTTGAAGACTTGGGTAAAGGTCACCGTTCGCAGGTTGGTACGATGTATTCCACCCTTCAAAAAGGGGTTAGATACCTCGAAATGGCTGAAGGCTACGTAACCCGTCTTGCTTTGGACGCTAATAACGAAGTTATCGGTTATGAATTCGTTTCCCTCGGCAAAATGACCGACTTTATCAAGAAGGGTATGGAGCCCAACGAAGCATACGCAAAGGCTATGGGTCACTATGGTAGATTCACGGCAGAACAGG
>JAZKZY010000098.1:0-3918 GCA_045612895.1 Candidatus Scatosoma sp.
TATATATACGTAAATAATTCGTCAAAATCCGAGTTGTTGGATTTAAATGCAAAATATCAAAGCTGTATCACAAATGAAATATTTGAAAATAAATTGATTATAAAACCGTATTCCTATGAAATTTTCAAAAAAATAAAATTAAATTAAAATAAAAAAACGAATAATTAATCGTAAAAAATTTTCTTAAAATTATCAAAAATGTAAAAACCCACTTTTCCCCTTCGTTTTATAGGTATATGTTTTCGTAAAACCTGCATTTTACGAATAGTTATAACAATTGTCTTGTGGAGTTGTTCTTCTTCCCCACCGAGCATTCGCCTATCAAAAACTGCTAAATCCCTTTATTTTCAAGGGGTTGCGGGGTGTGTAAAAGTTGTGCACAATGGTGGGTTATATTGTGGATAAAAATTTCCACATCCTATTTTATGAATTTCCCTCCGTGTTGATAAAGATGCGGAGGATTTCCTTTTTTACCCCTATTTTTCGCATTTTTTACTGGATATTTCTCCGTAACTCTTCGGAAAATATTATTTCCCCACCGCCATTTTTATTGACTTTTTTAAGTATTTACGCTATAATAAAATTATGAGACACGAAGACTACTATGTAACACGTAATATACAGGATATTGATAAGATCGCCGAGCTTTTAGAACAGCTCCCCTCTTTTTGCGAGGATTACTTTATCGGTATTGAATCAAGAACGAGCTGTCAAACGCGATTAAAATACGCTTATGACCTTCGAATCTTCTTCGATTACCTTTGCAAGAGACGTTTTAAGTCCCTTACCCCTGCTGAATTATCCATGGAAGAATTAAAGCAGGTAACGCACTACGATATTGAGTATTTCCTCAGCTATTTATCCCACTACCGCTTTAACGATAAGCATTTATCTTGCGATGAACGGGCAAAAGCGAGAAAATTATCGGCTGTGCGCGCCCTTTTTAAGTATTTCTTTAACAAAGGCGTCTTAGATCGTGACGATTCCGCGAAAGTAAGCACCCCTAAACTTCACGACAAGGAAATTATTCGCTTGGATTCGGATGAGGTCGCAAAATTAATAAACGTCGCCGAAAAAGGCAACGGTTTATCCCGCCACGCCGAAGGATATCACAAAAAAACATCCGTGCGAGATACTGCTATCCTTACCCTTTTCTTGGGTACAGGTATTCGTATAAGCGAGTTGGTTGGCTTGGATAATGATAGCTTTGACTTTAAGACGCATTCCTTTATCGTTACCCGAAAAGGCGGCAACAGAGCAATTTTATACTTCTCAAAGGAAGTAGAATTTGCCCTGAAGGCATATATTGAGGAAAAATTAAACGATCCCAAAGTCCCTAAAGACGAACCCGCCTTCTTCCTCTCTATGCAATATAAACGGATCAACGTGCGCTCCGTGGAGTTGCTCGTCAAAAAATACAGTCGCATTGTATCCCCTCTTAAAAAAATTACTCCTCACAAATTGAGAAGTACATATGGCACAAGATTATACAATGCAACGGGTGATATTTATATTGTTGCGGACGTTTTGGGGCATCGTGACGTAAACACTACGAAAAAGCACTATGCTGCGATTAACGAGGAAAAGCGCAAAGATGCGGCAAACAAAGTTTTATTACGCCCCGATGATTCGAATCAACAGGATTAAACATGTACGATAATATTGATACTACATTAGAAAAAATCTATATTATTCAACCGATTACACGTGAAAATGCAGGAAAATATAAGGTTTTGCAGGAAGAAGCCGTTTCTTTGATTGAAAGCGCCGGCGCCGTATATGCTGGTACAATTTATCAAAACGTGCGCGAAATCAATGCGGCAACCTTTATCGGTGAAGGGAAATTATGGGAACTGCGTGAACGTTTAGATGGGTTAGAAGGCATAACCGTTTTGTTTAACGGTGAACTCTCCCCTTCTCAAACGCTGAATATTTCCGCTATGCTCGACAACCGTAAAGTCATTGACCGCACTACCCTTATCTTGGATATTTTCGCAAAAAACGCGCGCACAAGCGAAGGGAAACTACAGGTTGAATTAGCGCAGCTGAAATATATTTATCCGCGCTTAAAGGGCAAAGGCGAGGCATTATCCCGTCTTGGCGGTGGCGTTGGTACTCGCGGCCCTGGTGAAACCCAGTTGGAAACGGATAGACGATATATCCGTGGGCGCATTCAATACCTTGAAAATCGTTTGAAAGAAACGGAAAAACGCCGCACTTTACAAACAGAACGCCGCAAAAAAGATTCCGTTAAGACGATTGCCCTTGTCGGCTATACGAATACGGGTAAATCCACCTTGATGAACTTGTTGACGGGTGCGGACGTGTACGTGAAAAATGAGCTGTTCGCAACCCTTGACCCTACCGCGAGAAAATTTGAGATTGAGGGCATTGAATTCTTGTTGGTAGATACGGTTGGTTTTTTGCAAGATTTGCCCCATAACCTTATCGAGGCGTTCAAATCCACCTTGGAAAGCGCGCTTCATTGCGATTTGGCTTTGGTGGTTTGCGATGCGACGGGTGAATATGATATGCAAATGCAAACCACATTGCAGACCTTACGCGAAATGAACTTTCAATCGCCCTATCTTTTGGTGATGAATAAAAGTGAAAGCATTTCCGATCATTCCATATTGCCGTATGGCTCGATTGCCATTTCCGCAAAGGAAAACGTGGGCATATCTGCATTAAAACAAGCGATTTTGCGTGAATTTAGAAACGATTACCTCTTTTGCAAGCTCTTTATCCCCTATATACAAATGCATGTTTATAACGCAAATAAGCAGTATTTAATAGAGCGCAGCGCCACTTTTACCGACGATGGGCAAAACGTAGATGCTGTTATCCCTACTTATTATGCGGATAAGTTTAAGGAATTTATTGTAGAAGAAAAAAAGATATAAAAAAAGCTGTCAGTCGATTTTACAACTGACAGCTTTTTCTTTATTCGTTATAATCTTCCGGATTCATGTAAATCTTATCAATCTTAATGGAAGCAACGTCATCCATTTCGATGCACTTTCCGCAATTATCGCACACCTTGTTCGGATCTAAATCACAAATTTCACATTCCAAACAACCAATACATTCTCTATCGTACAATTCACAAGGTCCACCGATTTTTCTTTCCATAACGCCCTCCCAAAACCTCTTTTCTATTATTATAGCAAAATTTTTCAAAAAATCAAGCATTTTTCGTAAACATTTGTTTGCTTTTTATAAAAAAGTATGCTATAATAGTCTTAACTAAGGTAAAGTGAGGTGTCTTATGGTCAGTCAAGAAAAATTGATTATGGTTATGGACTATATTCGCAAATTTTCCGAAGAAAACGGCTACACCCCCTCTGTGCGTGAAATCGGTAAAGAATGCGGTATTAAATCTACCGCTACCGTTTACAGCTATTTGCAAAAGTTACAGGACAAGGGCTACTTGAATAAAGCCACCAACAAAAAGCGTTCGGTTACTTTGGCGAAAAGCTCTGGGGTGAATATCCCCCTCATCGGTACTGTTACGGCGGGTCAACCGATTTTTGCCTATGAAAACTACGAAGATTACTATACCTTCCCTGCTGGCGAATTCCGTGGTGAAGATCTCTTTATGTTGCGCGTGCAAGGTACTTCAATGATTGACGCAGGCATTATGGACGGTGACAAAATCGTTGTACGCCGCCAAGAAACGGCTGAAAATGGTGAAATTGTCGTCGCTTTGGTTGAAGACTCCGCCACTGTTAAGCGTTTCTACCGCAAAAATGGCCAAATCATTTTACACCCTGAAAACGAAGCGCTTGCAGATATGGTGTACGAAGAAGGCGAAGTATCCATCTTGGGCAAAGTAATCGGTTTAATGCGCAATTACCGTAGCTAAAACCCTGATTTCCATCAAATAATCCCTATCAATAATCAAACAAAACCTGCCAT